>DASUGC010000227.1:0-17849 GCA_036274235.1 Vicinamibacterales bacterium | reverse complement strand
GCATCCCCCGCGACACGCTCGACGGCTTGCGTCGTCGCATGGAAAGCGGCGGATTGTGAGGCGCGGGTCCGGCGGCAGTTAGACGCCCGTCACCCCCGCCGCCACAAGCCCCGCGTACACACCGCCGCGCGCGCGCAGTTCGTCATCGGTGCCGCGCTCGACGATGCGCCCTTCGTCCAGCACGAGGATGAGATCGACGCCGCGGATCGTGGACAGCCGGTGCGCGATGATGAACGTCGTCCGATCGTCAGCAGATCGACAAGGATCTTCAGCAGCGACGTCGAGATGAAGTCCTGGACCGCGTTGATGTCGTCCGTCAGCGTGCTGACCAGCGGCCCGACCTGATTGCGGTCGTAATACGACATCGACAGCCGCTGCAGGTGCGCGTACATCGTCTGCCGCAGGTCGTGGCCGATCCACTGGCCGATGTTGCTCGAGTAGTAGGAGTCCAGATAACTCGCCGTGCCCTGAGCCAGCGAGATCGCGATCGTGACGACGACGGCCGCCTTGAGCACCGCCATCCGGTCCGGATCGGCGCCGAAGATCCAGATGAGCCATTCCGGCGGCTGCCGCGCATCCAGGACGGAATCGAGCACGATTTTGAGCGGCCACGGCGAGGCCAGGCTCATCGCCGTTTCGATCAGCATCGCGACGATGACGATGATGAGCCAGCCGGTGTAGGGCCTGATGAGGCGCAGCGCGAAGCGGAACATGAGGTCTATCCTGCGCGCGCGTCGATTGAGCTCGCTGGGCCGCGTGCGCCAGGCGCCCTACGCGCCCGGCGCGCGATAGGTGCCGTGCAGCTTCGCCGCGGCGTCGATGTCCGCCGGTAGAATCAACGGCGTCGTCGAGCTGGCCACGAGACCGGACGCGTTCACCGCCATCACCGCGGCCAGCGCGTGCGCGGAATCCTGGAACTCGCAAATCGCCACCACGTCGTGCTCACCATGCGAGTAGTAAAACGCCTCCAGCCTGCCGCCGAGCGATTCGATCAGCGCGCGCGCCGCCGCCCAGCATAACCCGGGCGACGGGGCGATGGACCCCGAACCCGGCCGAACCTGAACGCCCAAAAAACCTCTTCATTCCTTCACTCCTTCATGTGAGACATGAAGCTCTTGGCAAGAAGCTCCTGGCAAGAAGCTCCTGGCAAGAAGCTCTTGGCAAGAAGCTCTTGGCAAGTGACCAGTTGACATCGCCACCGCACTTGGCAAGACTGCTTAACGATGTCTGACATTGCTGCCGCCATCGATCGTGAAATCCGGGATCTTCAATCCAAACTGGACGCCTTGCAGGCGGCCCGCCGCGCCCTTGGTGGCGCTGGCCGTGGCCCTGGCCGGCCCCCCACCGGACGCCGGAAGCGCCGCAAGCTGACGGCCGCCGAAAAGGCCAACATCAGCCGGCGGATGAAGGCCGCCTGGAAGCGACGCAAGGCCGCCGCCGGCGCGTAAAATCGAACAAGGGGCTTCGATCCAGAAGACCACCTGACGACTCGCCCGGTTCGCGACCGGTGAACCGGTTCCTGGCCGGTTATGCGAATTGCCATCAACGGCGTCGGCGTCGCGGGCCCGACCCTGGCCTACTGGCTGCGGCGGGCCGGTCATGAGCCGGTGCTCTTCGAGAAAGCCCCCTCGCTCAGGACCGCGGGCTACGTGATCGATTTCTGGGGCCCAGGCTTCGAAATCGCGGCGCGGATGGGATTGGCGGCCGCCGTGCGTGAGCGGGGCTACGCGATGGAGCGCCTTCGAATCGTGGACGGCCGGGGCCGGCCCGTCGCGCAACTGTCCGTCGCGCCGCTCCGCCGCCGGCTGCAGGACCGATTCGTCACGATCCCGCGCGGCGACCTGGCCGAGCTGCTCTACCAGGCCTGCGATGACGTGCCGGCGCACTTCGGGACCTCAATCGTCGGCGTCGAACAGAACGATGGCGGCGTCACGGTCCAACTCTCCGACGGCAGCGTACGCGCCTTCGACGCCGTCATCGGCGCGGACGGCTTGCACTCGGCGGTACGTGCAGCGGTCTTTGGCCCGGAGTCCCGGTTCGAGCATTCGCTCGACTGCGATGTGGCCGTGTACCGGATCGATGGCTATCGGCCTCGTGAGGAACTCGCGTACGTGTCGTATACCGTCCCAGGACGCCAGGCGGCCCGCATCTCCCTGCGCGGCGACCGAACGCTGGTGCTGCTCCTCTGCGACGCCAGGTTGATAGGCGACCATCCCACGACCGCGCAGGACCAGCATGCGGCACTCAGGCGCGCCTTCGGCGGAATGCAATGGGAAGTTCCCGCCCTGCTCGACGGCCTGACCACGACGCGTGACTTCTACTTCGATCGCGTCAGCCAGATCCGGATGCCTCAGTGGAGCATCGGCCGCGTGGCGCTCGCCGGCGACGCGGCCGCCTGCGTCTCGCTGCTGGCCGGCGAAGGCACGGGGCTCGCGATGGTCGAAGCCTACGTCCTCGCGCATGAGTTTTCGCAGACGACGGATCCGGCGCGCGCCTTTGCCGCCTACGAATCACGGCTCCGGCCGTTGATCGAACGCAAGCAGCAGGCCGCGCTGCGCATGCGCGGATTTTTCGTCCCGAAGACTTCCTTTGGCCTGGCCGTTCGCAACTGGCTCGTCGCGGTGGCGTCGTGGCCGCTGCTGACCGGCCTGATTCTTGGACCTGCCATTTCAGACGACGTCGAATTGCCGGACTTTGCGGCGGGTTGAACGCGGGCCCTACTTCAGATCGTCCGGCGACACACGGCCGTGCGCCAGCCGGTGGACGCGGTCGGTCAGGCTCCCCTTGCGGATCCGGACGGACGAGACGCGAAGGTCTCCGACGGGGCCGCCGAGATCCATCTCCAGGCCCGACGACTTCGAGAAGCCGAGTTTCTGGCTCGCGTAAACGCTCCGATGTCCGACCATCAGAAATGCGGTCGAGCCGGCCAGCGCGGCGAAGACGCCCCAGGACGGCGGAAGAATCTCCATCGCCATGACCGCGGCGGCAATCGGCGTATTGGCGCCGGCGGCCAGCACCGACACCATGCCCACCGCCGCGAGCAGCGGCGTCGGCAGGCCGAAGATCGGCGCCAGCGGCGCCCCCGCGGTGGCGCCGATGAAAAACATCGGCGTGACAATGCCGCCGCTGCCGCCGCACTCGAGCGTGATCGACGTGGCGGCGATCTTGAGCAGCGCGGCGCCCGCCGCGACCGAGCCTGCGCCGGTCAACACACCCTCGATCGTGTCGGTGCCAAGCCCGGCGTACGCGTTTCCGGCCAGCGTATAGACGAGCATCAACGCGAGTCCGCCCGACAGCGCCAGCAGGTACGGGTGCGATTCGAATCGGCGCAGCAGACGCTCCGTATAGCGCATGGTCTCGATCAGCGCGAGCGCGACGAGCCCGAACACCGCGCCCGCAGCGGCCATGAGCAGGATCGTCTTGATCTGGCTCAGGTCGGCCGCCGGCGGAAAGACGGGGAATGGGGGCCGGACGCCGCAGGCCAGATGTCCCACGATGCCGGCGACCAGCGCGGGAAAGATGACCGAATAATCGATGCGCCCGAGGTACAGCACCTCGATGCCAAACAAGGCACCCGACACCGGCGTGCCGAACACCGACGCAAAGCCCGCGCTAATCCCACAGATGACCAGCCGCCGGCGATCCTCGTCAGAGAGCCGGAGCATATCGGCGAACAGGCTGGTCAGCGCGGCGCCGATTTGGGCGGCGGGACCTTCCTTTCCAACGGAGCCGCCGACGGCAAGCGTGAGCACGGTCGCGACGAGCTTGACGGGCGCGACCAGCCAGTTGATGCGGCCGGATTGCTCGTGGACGGCGGCGATTACCGCCTCGGTTCCATGGCCTCTGGCGTCGGCGGCGAACGTGCGGATGATCCAGACGCAGGCCGGCAGCGCGATTGGCAACAGCACGTAGACCGGCAGGCTCGGGGGAACCACGGCGCGCGCGACACCGGCCGACCAGGCAAGCGACCACAGAAATCCCCGCGTGCCCAGGCCGACGCAGAACCCCGCGCCCGCGCCGAGCGACGCCCATTTCAGTGTGCTGATCAGTAAGGCGGTGTGCTCGGTGTACCACCTGGCCTCGTCGGCGAGACGCGGACTGGTTTCCCGCGACCCGAGTGCGCGCAGCCGGCTCAGCCAGGCGTTCCGTGCCATGCCGTTGCAGTCCAGCGTATCAGCGGGAGCCATGCCGTTCCAGACCGCGGCGCCGCGCGGACGGGAAGGAGGGCGAGGTTTGACCCAGAATGCGACCTCGCTGTCCACTTGAGGCACCAGACGCGCCGACTGCGGTCCGCGTCAGGCAGAGCCATGCCGTTCGTCCGCCGGTGCGCGGCTTGCAGGTTTCGTGGACGTGTCCCTGGCCTTGCCCGCTCGTACGGCCTCCCGAACGGATCGTTGCTGTCGCCTGTTCGCATGGAGCCTCGTCCTGATGACCGCCTGCGCGGCCGCGGCCGGCTGCAGGGAATCGGGCGTGGCCGTCGCGAGCCTGGCGATTACGGGCAACGTGGCGTTCACGGACGCCGCGCTCGAGGCGCAACTCGCCACGCGCAGCCCGGGCCTGCTCGCGCGGCTGCTGCCGTGGTCCCGGCCTGAGCCGTTCGACCGCAAGCTCTTCGAAGCGGACCTCGATCGGCTCGAGGCGTTCTATGCCGATCGTGGCTATCCGGACGCGCGCGTGACGCGCGGCGACGTCCAGGTGAGTCCGGACGGAAGACGCGTCAATCTCACGATCGAGATGAACGAAGGCGAGCCCGTGCGGATCGATCGCGTCGAGATCGGAGGCCTCGCCGATCTGCCGCCGGCTGTCGCCGCGGCGGCGCAACAGATCACGATCGCGCCCGGCGACCTGTACGATCGCGCCCGCGTCCTGGAGGCGCGCGACAACGTGGCGCGCGCGCTGCGCGATCGCGGGTATCCGAATGCGCGCGTGACGAGCCGCGTGCTGCCCGCGGCCGAGCCGCGTCGCGTGGCGCTGGCGCTCGACGTGGCGCCCGGCGAGGCCGCGAATTTCGGTCCGGTCCAGATCGTCGGCCTCAGCAACGTGAGCGAAGGCGTGGTCCGGCGAACGCTGACCTTCCGTCCGGGTGAGCCGTACAGCGAAGGCAAATTGCTCGAAAGCGAGCGCCGGCTGTTCGCGCTCGGCCTGTTTGACTTTGCGCACGTGGCGTCCGATCAGCACGCGGACGCATCAGACGAGGCGCAGCCGGTGACCGTGACCGTCAAGGAAGGCAAGCCGACGACGCTGCGCGTGGGCGCGGGGTACGGGTCGGAAGACGGGCCGCGCGGATCGTTCGAGTGGCAGCACCTGAACGCGTTCGGCCGCGCGCAGCAGTTCATGGCCAACGCCAAGTACTCCCGGCGCCTCGCCGGCGGCGAAGTCAACCTGGTCCAGCCGTACATCGCGCGCGGGCAGTCGCTCGGCTCGTCCGGGCATCTCTGGTGGCGCGACGAGCCGAGTTTCACGTCGCGATCGATCGGCGCGGAAGGCCGCTGGCTCTTCCAGTTGGGCGCCGACCGCGGTCCGTCCCGCCCGCCGCTCATCCGCCACGCGCGCCTCACCTACTCCGCCGAACAGCTCGAGTACACCATTGCCGCCGAGACACGCGCCGATCCGCTGGCGGTCCAGCAATTGATCGCGCTCGGCATCGATCCGACGACAGGCCGCGGCAGCGGCCGCCTGACCGAGGTTTCCGTGCTGTTCGAGCAGAGCGTCTTCGATCAGATCGTGGATCCGCACCGCGGCTACGGCTTCTCCGCCAGCGCCGGCCACGCGGCGCCGTGGCTCGGCGGCACGTTCCGGTTCAACGAGGTGAAAGTCCAGGGAAGCGTGCACGTGCCGATTGGGCCGCTTGTGTGGGCCACCCGGACGGAGGCCGGCGCGATCCTCGCCAACGCGCCGTCGGACGTGCCGTTTTCGTCGCGCTATTTTCTCGGCGGCACCAACAGCCTGCGCGGCTGGAGCCGCTTTGAAGTCTCGCCGGTGGCCACTGACGGCATTCCGATCGGCGGGCTGGCCATGTTCGAGGTCTCGAGCGAACTGCGCGTGCCAATCATGCGCAACATCGGCGCGGTCGGATTCATCGACGCCGGCAACGTGTGGCTGGATCCTGCCGCGCTCCGGCTCGGCGATCTGCGCTCCGACATCGGGATTGGCGTCCGGTACGTCGCGTCCTTCGGCGTGTTCCGCGCGGACCTGGGCTGGCAACTGACGCCGATTCCCGGTTTGATCGTCAACGGCGAGCCGCAGCCGCACCGCTGGCGCATTCACTTTGGGCTGGGTCATGCCTTCTGAGAACGCGCGGCCGCGTGCATCGCGCGGCAGACGCCGGACGCTGGTGGCCGCACTCATTGTGGCGGTGGTCGCGATCGCCGGCTGGCTCATGATCCGAAGCTCCTGGACCAATGAACGCGTCCGGCTCGCGTTGCTTTCGAGAATCAACCGCGCGCTGGCCGGACAACTGACCGTCGGCCACATCGATGGATCCGTGCTTGGCCGGATCGGGCTGCACGACGTGAGCCTCACGAGCGCCACAGGCGAGCCCGTCCTGACGGCCGACGCCATCTTCGTCCGCTACAGTCCGGTGCGGATACTCCGGGACGGCTGGACGATTGACGCCGTGGAGATCGTGCGCCCGGTCATCACGCTGATCCAGACGAATGATGGGTGGAACGTGACGCGGCTGGCGCGCGCGACCTCGTCTCCGGGCAAGACACCCGATATCGGGATCCGGGATCTGACGATTCAGGGCGGCGAAATCCATGTGCGGCCGCTTGACGCGGCGAGCCGGGTGATCGCCGAGGTGGATGCCCGCGCCAGTTTGTCGATCGCGGACGCGGACGTGCAGATTGGCGTGACGCAATTTGACGGCATCGAGCGGACGGGCGGGTTGCAGATCAATCGACTGACTACCGTCCTCAGCTTCCGGCCAGATCGCATCGACGTCGGCGAGACGCATCTCACGACAAATGCCGGCTCGCTGACGGGACACCTGATCTGGCCGCGCGGCGGCCAGGGCGCGGCCGCGTTCGGCGTGGACGCGAATGGGCTGGAGGCGCGCCTTCTGCGTCCGTACATCGCGGCGCTGGCATCCATTCCGGACACGGCCACGCTCTCCGCATCCGCATCCGGCACGTCGCAGGACCTTTCCGCGACATGGACGATGGATTCGACTGACGGCCGGATCGCCGGCGACACGCACGGGTCAATCGACGGCACGCAGGTCAATCTGACCGGGCGCGTGCAGGCCGCTCACGTGGAGCCGCGCGCATGGCTGGCATCCTTGCGGGATCTGCACACGCTGGACGCCGCCGGCACGTACGCCGTCTCGGGATCCACGCGCGACGCATCGAGCTGGCGCGCGAGCTTCGACGTCGCCGCCGATCGCATCCGCTACGGCACGTATGCGGCAACCGATGTCAACGCGCGCGGTGAGTACCGCGGCCACGCCGTTGACACGCGCGTGTCGGCGAGGGCCTACGGCGCCCAGGTGTCCGGCCGCGTCCGCGCGGATACGGCGACCATGCACGTGGACGCGGACGGCCGATTCCGCGGCGTGAATGCCGCCGCGCTTCCGGCCTCGCTGGCAGCGCCGGCGATTCACACCAACCTGAACGGCACGTTCGCGGCGACGGTCCGGCGCGGGCAGTGGCGCGTGTCCGCGACATTCGATCCGTCCATGGCCGCCGGCGCGCTGCTCGCGCCGGGATCGCGCGCCGCGGTCCAGTCCGACGCCGGCCACCTGAAATACGACGCCCACCTGGACGTGCGCGATCTGGATCCGCCGCAACTGGCGCCCGCGCTGCCGGGCGCGGCAGACACACTGGCGAAGTGGCCCGGCTGCGTGAACGCGGTCATCGATCTGAACGCCGCCGGCACCTCGCGAGAAACCGTCGAGGGCACCGCGACGATCGACGTCACCGACTCCACGCTGCCTGGGGCCGCCATCGAGCACCTGCACGCCGAGGCGACGGTCGTCCACCATCGCCTGACCGCCATCGTCGATGGGGATGTCACCGTGGACGCCGCGCAGTTTCTGCCGGAGCAGGTGCCGGATGCCAGAGAACTGACCGGGCCGGCCACGGTTCACGCGTCGCTCGATCTACCGGACCTGACACAGGACGTCCGGCTCGAGGACGTCATCGCGAACGCGACGGTTCAGCGCGCGTCTACGGGAGCCCAACGCAGCCCGTTCGAGCTGGATGCGTCGATGGTGGGCGGACAAATCACTGTCACGCGTCTTGCCGCCTCGCTGCCGTCGTTCGGGGGTTCGGCGTCCGGCACTCTGGCCGTCGCCGGCGCCGGCTCCTCCGACCTCACGTTCGAAGTCAGCGCCTCTGACCTGTCCGCCTTCCAGCGCCTGTTCAATCGGCCAGTCACCGGCCGCGCGTCGATTTCCGGGCACGTCACCGGTACAGCGAATCACAATCAGGTCACCGGAACCTGGAGCACGACGGCGCTCGAAAGCACCAAGGCCGGCATTGTCAGCGCGAACGGCCAGTTCCAGGCGGCCGTGACGGATCTCGATTGGAACACGGCCGCCGTCCAGACCACGGTCGCGGGCAGCCTGGTCCGGGCCGGCAGCATCCAGTTCGATACGCTGTCCGGCGATGTTTCCTACGATCGGACCGGCGGTCTCCGGGCGCACGTCACACTCGCGGATCCGGCACGCGCGATCGAGATCGGTGGCGCGGTGACACCGGACGACCACGGCACGTCGATCGCATTCGATCAATTCAGGATTGCCGCCGCCGGTGTGACGTGGCGGCTGGCGCCAGGCAGCGCCGCCGGCGTGCGCGTCACAGACGACTCGCTGTCGGTGTCCGGGCTGGCGTTGACCGATGGCGCGCAAGGCCGCATTGAGATCGACGGCGGCCTCGGGCCGTCGGCTGCCGTTCCGGAGTTGACGGTACAGGCGGAAGCCATTGCCATCGCGACGCTGGCCGCGTGGGTGCCGGGCCTGGAAACGATGACAGGATCGCTCGGCGCGACGGCCCGGGTCACCGGCCCGCTGACGCAACCTGATGTCAGGGCGACGGCCGCGATCGACGGCGGCGCGATCAACGGCGTGCCGTTTCAACGGATCGATCTCACGGGCGGCTATGCGTCCCACCGGATCTCGGTGGACGCGCGCGTGAGTACCGCGGACGGCTCGGCGCTCACGGCGATCGGCACGCTGCCCGGTCCCGGCGCGGGCGGCGATGTGCCGTGGGACCTGCGCGTGGACAGCGCGGGCATCGACGTGGCGCTGCTCCAGCCGGCAGTACCCGCCGTCGAGAATCTCCGCGGCCAGGGCACGTTCCAGCTTCACATCGCGGGCGCGCCGGCGGCGATCGACGGCTCACTCGCGCTTTCGGGCGTGTCGTTTCATGTGCCGGCCACGGGCGTGGACTACCGCAACGTGACGGCAAACCTTGAAGCTTCCGGCCACGATCTGCTCGTGCATCGGTTTCAGGCCGAGGACGCCGCGGGGCATGTGGCGCGCGTGGAAGGCTCCGTGACGGTGCCGGGCGTCGGCCCGCCCGATCGATTCAATCTGCGTCTCACGACCGATCAGCTCTCCGTGCTCGACAACACGCTCGGCGTGGTGTCCGTGAGCGGCGAGCTCCAGATTCTCGGCAATCTCGACACGCCGCTCGCCACGGGCACCGTCCGCGTCGATCGCGGGCGGCTGGAAGTCGATCGATGGCTCGCGGAATTGCGGACGGCGTATGCGCCCGTGGCGAGCGACGAAACGCCGGCCGGGCCGGGCACGCCGTTCTCGCGGTCGTCGCTGTCGATCACGCTCGACATGCCGGACAACATCGTCGCCCGGGGCCGGGATCTGCGGACCAACGCGGAAGGTCCGCTCGGGCTCGGCGACATCAACGTCACCGTCGGCGGCGCGCTGACGATTGCGAAAGAGGTCGGCGAGCCGCTGCAGATCATCGGGCCGATGAACGTCGTGCGAGGCGATTACCGGTTTCAGGGCCGCGCTTTTTCCATCGCGCGCGGCAGCACGGTCATGTTTCACGGCGATCCATCGCAGCCGCAGTTCAACATCGCCGCCGATCACACCGTCTCCGGAGTGGTCGCGACGGTGCACGTGACCGGCACGCCGCAGCGCCCGGCGATTCGGCTGACGAGCCAGCCGCCGCTGGAAGAAGGCGACATCCTGTCGCTGATCGTCTTCAACCAGGCCATGGATCGGCTGCCGGCCGAGCAGCGTGTCTCGCTGGCCGCGCGGGCAGGCGCGCTGGCGGCCGGGGCCATCGCCACGCCGATTTCGAATTCGGTCGCGCGCGCACTGGATCTCGATCAATTCGATATCCGTCCCGCCGACACCGGCCGCGGCGCCTCGGTCGTCGTCGGCCGGCAAATCAACGATCGGCTCTTCGTCGGCTTCCGGCAGGACTTCGGGCAGACGGAGGCGAGCCAGCTGACGCTGGAGCTGCGGATCAACGAATATCTGCGGCTTGTCACGTCGCTGGCGCAGGGCGCGGATGTCTCGGAAGTCCGGCAACGCGCGGAGACTGCGGGCATCGATCTGTTCTTTGTGATCCGATGAATGGAGGCGCAACATGTGGAAGCGATTGCTACTGGCGGCCGCTGTCGGCGTCGCGGGCGCGGCAGCCCTCATGACGCGGCCGCGCGAGGCGGAGGCGGCGACGGCGCAACAGCCGGCGACGACAACGCTGACCGGCTGCCTGCGACAGGGCAGTACGTCCGCGGTGTTCATTCTGCGCGGCGCCACGGGCGGCCAGTCCGAGCCGCCGGGCGATCAGCTGATCGTCAGCCCCGGCGCCGGCGTCGCGCTCGCGGATCATCTCAACCAGCGCGTGGCCGTGACGGGCAACGCGTGGCGGACCGGCGGCCCGGCCGCGCCGTCGGGCGCGAACACGGTTGAGCGCGCGCTGCCGCGGATCGAAGCGCGATCGCTGCGTGTCGTGGCTGAGAAGTGCTCGATGCCCGTTGGCGGCAGCCTTCGCTGACGCTGGATCTCCTCCCAACCTTCAGCGAAGGCCGTCCTCCCCGGCGTGCTCGGCCTTCTGGTGATCGACCGCGATCTCCACGGCAATCGCCGCGGCCTCGACCGCGGGGATTCCCGCGGCCCTGCGCTCGTATTCTTCCGCGGCTTTCGAGTCCCGATCGAGCACGTCGGCTGCCGGCACCGTGGCCTCGCCCGGCAGTTCCACGCGCAATTCCTCGATCAGCATGAGCGCGGCGGCGGCAAACGGGAGCGCCAGAATCGCGCCGATCACGCCCATCAGCGTGGCGCCGGCGAGGAGGGCAAAGACTACGACGGCCGAGGGCAGACGAAGGGAGCGCCCGTAAATGCGCGGAATCAGCACGCGGCTTTCGAACTCTTCGTACAGGAGCATGAGTACAGCCACGAGACCGGCCGTGCCGATGCCCTGGGACAGGGCCGCGATGGCGGCGGGGCCGATGGCCAGCACCGGCCCGATAAACGGAAGCACGTCGGTGATGCCGGCAAGAATGGCGAGCGGGAGCGCGCCCGGCACGTCAAAGAAGAGCAGGAGCGCGAACGTGAAAGCCCCCAGCAGGACGCACGTCAGGATCTGGCCGCGGATATACGCGCCGACGATGACCTCGAGGTTGATGAGGATGCGGGAGAGCCTGACGTGATGGGCGCGCGGGACGATGGCGAACAGCAGCCCGCGCATCCGATCGCGATCGATTGTCAGATACAGGGCGAGAAATACGGTGCTGATCGCGTAGGCCGCGGCTTCGAAGAGGTGCGCGGAGATCTGGAAGACCGAGCCGCCGTCGGTCAGGCTGTCGTATTTGAGATTGCGCAGCCAGCCGGCGAGCGGCGCGGTCGCATGCGATCGGCTGAGCGAATCTGCCAGCCGCTGGCGCGTGGCGGGCTCGCGCTCGATGAACGCCGCCGCCTGCTGCACGAGCGATGGCAGCGTGAACGTCAGGAGCAGCAGCGCGGCCGCCGTGCCGCCGCCAAAGACGATCGCGATGCCCCACGCCCGCGACAGTCCCCGCGATTGCAGCCACTCGACCATCGGGCCGGCGGTGCCCGCAATCATCAAGGCCACCAGCAGGACGAGGAGGACGGGCCAGAGCGTGATCAGCAGCCAGCAGGCCGCCGCCACCAGGGCTGCTCTGATCAGGGACTCAAAGGACAGATCGAGGCGCCCGCGCAGCCGCCTGCGACGCCGCCGCGCCTGTTCTGCCACCGGGATCGCCGCCACTCCTGCTCCTTTTGAGCGTCGCGCGGCGAATGTTGGGAACCCAGACCGCCCTCGCTGCACTCGGCCCGGTGCCGCCGCTCAGCTCCGGTCAGGAGTTGTGCACAAGGCGATCCAGGTTTGGGAGATGGGGACCTGGTTCCACCTGTTTACTGACGCTCCGGGGGGCAGGCCAGCGACCGGCAAACAGGTGTGTAATATCCGGCGAGGTTGCTTGTATGCAGGAGCGGTGGACCGCGGAGATCGCGGCGATGCGGCGCGTGCTTGGCGGTCTTGCGATGAAGGAGGAGCGCAAGTGGGGTAAGCCCACCTACACCGTGGATGGCAAGAACATCGTCATCCTGCAGGGTTTCAAGGAGTACTTCGCCCTGGGCTTTTTTCAAGGCGCGCTTCTGACCGACCCCAGGAAGCTGCTGGTGCAGCCCGGCCAGGTGCAGGCGGGACGCGTGATGAAGTTCACCAGCGCGAAGGAAATCCTGGCGAAGGCGGCTACGATCAAGGCGTACGTGCGCGAGGCCATCGGCGTCGAGAAGGCCGGGCTTCGGGTGAAGAAGAAGACGACCGCAGATTTTCCGGTGCCCCAGGAGTTGACGGAGCGGTTCCGCCGGGATCCGCCGTTCAAGCGCGCCTTCGAGGCGCTGACACCGGGGCGGCAGCGGAGCTACCTGTACCACTTTGGCGCGGCCAAGCAGTCCGCCACGCGGACGGCGCGAATCGAAAAAGCGAGGCCGGCGATTTTCGAAGGCCGGGGGTTCCTGGAAAGACGCAAATAGCTTCCTGCGTCCCGCTTCGCGGGGTGAGCTCGCGGCCGCCTATTCATCGCATGTTGCGAAAAATTCGCGAGAACAGGCGCGTCTCGTAAGAACGCTCCTCGGGCTGGATTCGAACCCCTCGACTTCGCTCGGGGCAGGCCAGCAACCCTCCGGTTAACAGTTCGTTCGACGAGGTTTCGCACTGACTGCGAAAGAGTGGGTTCGAGCAATAAATACGGGCATGAATCGAGGTTTTCGCGATCGGGCTGAGTGACACGACATTCTGCGCAGTTTGGGGTGGGGTGGGCACAAATTTGGGCACAGTTTTCTGGCCGTGATCTCTCCCCAACAGGGGTACCTTTTCGCGAGATAGCAAAACTGCTAACATCCCTCTGTGTCTCCCTCGGCGCGACCGCTGAAGCCTCTCAACTGGGTCGGCGGTAGCAGGAGGAGCTTGGACGTCGTTCCGGAGGACGTGAAGGATGTCTTCGGATCCGCCTTGCTCGACGTCCAGTACGGCGACACGCCCGCGGGCGCGAAACCGTTTGGCGAGGGCCTTCCGCAAGAGATCTGGAAGATTGTCGAAGACCATGACGGGAACACGTATCGCGCTGTCTACACCGCGACTTTCTCCGAGGTCGTATATGTGCTGGACGTGTTCATGAAGAAATCGAAGTCCGGCAGCAAGACGCCCCAAGCCGACAAAGATCGTGTTCTCGATCGATTCAAGGCGGCGAAGCGGCACCACGACGATAACTACGGGAAGGGCGGTCGACAGTGAAGCACATCAAGACGAAGCGCGGCAAGGTCGCCAAGCAGATTGCGATCGAATCCGGCAGCGGCAACGTGTTTGAGGATCTGGGATTGCCAGAGCCCGCCGGGCGGCTCGCCAAAGCGGAGCTCGCCCGCGTCATCCGGAAGCTGGTCAGCGACAAGGGGTGGACCCAGAGTCAAGCGGCGAAGGCGCTGGGGATTGCGCCGCCAGACATGTCGGACTTGATGCGCGGCAAGCTAGCGCGATTCAGTCAGGAGCGGCTCGAGCGCTTCCTCAACGCGCTCGATATGGACGTTCACATTCAGATTGGACCGCGCCGGACGGGGAGGAAGCGTGCGAGCGTCACCGTGGAATTGGTCGGAGCTTTCTAGCTCCCGATGCGGCCCGCCCGTCGAAGGAAGTTGCCGACCGCCTTGGCGTCCAGTTGCTGATGCGCGCAAGAAAGACCACCTGAAGTAGTCCTTCTTGCGCATCAAGCAAACTCGGCGCCCCCCAACTGTCGTGGCCGCTCCGGCATTGGAGCGTCATCCAGCACTGACCGTCCAGGCCTGCTGGTACGTGTCCATCACGAATTGCTCGACTGCGTTCAGGTTCGGCTCCAGCGGCAGCGGCGACGTCTCGAGCAACGTCGTCAGGCGTGACTCCAACTCCTTGCACTCGGCGAGCACATCCGCCAGATTGCTGCGTCCCTGCCGGACGTCCATGAGATGTGTGCGAACGGGCTCCCGCATCGGCAACGTCAGACGCCCCGTCTCAAGGAATTCCACGCCCTGATGTCCCAGCCGCAGCATGTGCATGGCGTACTTCGTGTCGTACCCGAACGCTTCGACGAGCTCGGTTCGGTTCACGTCGCGCTGACCGCGCTCACCGACGAGCCGTTGTCGCTGTGCTTCGAGATAGCCGAGGACACGCTTGCCGGCCTGCCGCGATGCGAACGCGGGGGCGAGTTTCTGCAGTTCCTCTCCGGCCTTCGTTCGGAGCACAAGCGCGTCGTCCGGCAAGAACAGCAACAACATCACGGTCGGATTGCCGTGCAGTGCGAGGCGGGCCCACTTCCGCAGGCTGTAGACGGTGAGATCGGGCGCTACGAACGTAGTCGTGGACGTTGTACGGATGGAGCTTCGGCGCGTTGGCTTCGAAGTGCCACTTGTCAAGTTCGCGGAAGTGCGGGTGGAATTCGGCAGGGATTGCGGGAAACGGCAAACCGGCCTCTACGAACAGCGACCGAGCCAGCTCGAGTGGACCAGCCGCCTTGCCTGTCATCTCCCAACCACCGCCGAATACTGCGCGGGCCTCAGCCGACACGTCACTGACAGCGCGCCGTTCAACTGATACATCCTCGGCCTGCGGCCAAAGTCGAAGACGCGATTAGCCGTCGATGTACGGAAGATCGCCGAGATTGAGAAGCGCCGCGCTGATGTTCGCGTGCTTGAATTCGATGGAGCCAGCGGAGCGGTCGTTCAGCCGCTGCTGCAGCCGGCGGTTGTGCTCCTTCTTGTTGACCGGATCTCCCGACAGTTCCGCTCGGAGCATTGCGAAGTAGTCGGCAACGATCAGTTCGACTTCGTCGCGGGACCAGTCAACGGGAGGCATCGCGCCGTTCACGTTCGTGACGAGTCAACCCGGCGCGTTGACATGTCGAGCGGTTGACGCGTTACCACTGCGGCCCTTCGAGCAGTTCATCGAGCCGCTCCAAACAACTCGCCAGGCTTGGTGAGGCAAACGCAGCAACCTCGGGTCTCCAGCCCTGGTCTTCGTCGCTGGTGTAGTCAATCAGCCGCGACGTATAGGCAGGTCCAACCTGCCGGCCCGATCCTTGGCGGGGTAACATGTCCAGCCGAATCGCTTTCCGGCGCGAATGCCCAACCGCTGTCAAGAGGGCCTGCTTGGGGTTCGGCACGGTGTCGGGATCATGGGGAACTCGCACGAGCGGCACGCTGAAGGACGATGCGAACCGCTCCCGATCTGCCAGCAACCACGCTTCGACGGATCGAACAACCACCCGAAATCGCATCAACGAACTCGGTGCAGGCAACCAGTCTTGAACCAGCGCTGAGGGACAGGGATAAGCTCCGTTCAAATCAACCAGCACCAACCAAGGACTTCGCCGAGCTGCAGCGTTATAGCCAGGCAGCCTGGCTCGCAAATTGGACTTTCCCTGAGGTACCTGCACCCGATGGACGGAGCCGCCCCTAGCCGCGACGATTCTCCTCAATACTCGCTCGTCGGTTGGCCCCTCGACGGCGCCGGAAATCCCACCAGGCATCACGCGTTATCCCCGAAGAGCACCAGCTGTTCGGCCTTTTGCGGCCGTGTCAACGGCAGCACGGCCTCGGCAAGCGTAGAACCACCCTCAAGTAGATCTTTTACCTCCGCAAAGTCCGAAGCGGTCGAAACCTCTGTGCCTTCTGTTCCTGGTCGCAGCACGAGGACTTCGTCGATCCCGATGCCGTCGTCCTTGAGGAGGTCCGTCGAATGCGTGCTCGTCAGTATTTGACGTCCCGACCTCCTTTGCATCCTGGCGAACATCTGCGGCAACACCTTGACAACTTCAGGGTGCAGGGACAGCTCGGGCTCTTCAAGCAGAAGGGGGCCGCCGTTCTCGGCGATAGCCCAAAGCAATCCGAGCAGCCGAAGGGTTCCGTCTGAGAATTGATCTTCATTCTGAAACGCACCCTGAGGCCGCCAGTGTTCATAGCGCCCCTGGAGGTGCGGAGCGCCCTTGGAATCTCGAACGAGTGTCAATTCCGAAAGCTGTGGGACCGCCACTCTGAGTGCTCCTGAAATTGCTTTGAGCCTTGATTCAAGAACACGCTTCGACGTTCCAGCAACCTGCTCCAGAAAATCGCCACCGTACGGATCGTTCGAGCGCCCGACGGAACGATCCGGCTCCCGAATGAGTTGAGGAACGATGTGGAGATAGCGCACGGCCGAGAATGCATCCGCGACCGGCCGAAAGTCCTTATTGACGTTGACTTGCTGGAGGTACGTCTGGGTAAGTCGTTCAGGA
The DNA here is from genome assembly GCA_036274235.1 of Vicinamibacterales bacterium. GTDB lineage: Bacteria > Acidobacteriota > Vicinamibacteria > Vicinamibacterales > SCN-69-37 > DASUGC01. The sequence goes on along the minus strand of DASUGC010000227.1, from coordinate 1,115 downwards.
TCGTCCGCATCCTGTTCATTAGGCCGGTCAACGAGCTTTTTCTCGCGGTTCAGAACAATCTCACGTTTGATCCTCGGCCGTTGCCTGTTGTCCTGGCCAAGCGCGAGTTCGTACGTCCACGCCTCGCCGTTCCCATCGCCCAATTCAACTCGGACAACGACGTCCGGGTACTTTCGGGCCGACAAGGCGCGCAGCTTCGACATTCCCTGGCGCCTTCGAACAGCTTCCTCCAGACCTCCACCGATGGAGACGATGTCGTGGAGAAAACGAAAAGCATCGAGAAAGTTCGACTTGCCCGATGCGTTCGGACCGACCACAAACACTCTACGCTGCAACTGGGCATCGGCCTGGGAGAAATTCCGCCAGTTCTCCAGGTGGATGCGTGTGAAGCGAAGTGAAGGTAGCGGACGTCTTCCTACAACCATGGCGTGAATATCATGCCCCAAACAGGACTCACCTCACTCCACCCGAAACACTTTCATCACCTCATCCCCGAGGTGATTGATCACCTTCACGGCAATCCGCCCCGACGACGGCTTCTCGAACGGACGCGACACTTCGCTGTGCAGCGTCTCCCACGCGTCGGCGTTGATCTCCGCCTTCAGCGTCGTCCGCAGCGCGCTGTAAGGGTCGTTCTGGCCCAGGAAATACGCGTGGCGGACGAAGAAGCTCTCCTCGTTGTAGTCGGTGTCGATGAACCAGCACGCGATGCCGGACGGGCCGTCGCTGCGGACCTCGCCGGTGCTGGGGTCGAAGACGTCCACGCCCTTGACGTGCACGCGGATGCGGCCGTCATCGTCGTGCAGGATGTCGATGTCCGGCTCGCCGAAGATCACGAACAGATTGCCCGTGCCGGTCGCCTTGAGCTCGCCGGCCATGTGGAGGTCGGCGTTCATGCGCGCTTTGAGGACGGGGATGCGGCCAAGCTTGGTGAACTCGGACGCGTGCGCCTCATAGTTGAACGCGCAGGCAATGAGAACGTCGAAGCCGGCGTCGCCAGCCTCGCGCGCGGCCCTGACCAGGTCGGCGCGGCCGACGGTGCCGAACTCCGGGCCGATGAAGATCGCCGCACGGCGCACGCCATCATCTTTTAGTTCGCGTGGGGTCCCACCCCC
>DASUGC010000226.1:0-57251 GCA_036274235.1 Vicinamibacterales bacterium | reverse complement strand
ATGCGTTCGATAATCGCGTCGGCGTCGGGATCGCCTTCGAGGCGGGCTGCGGCCAGGGTCGCGTCGGACCAGCGGGAGGTCATGGGCGGCGTCATTCTAGCAACGACGAGAACGAGGAAAACGACCGTTCTTAACAAGTTCCTACAGTTCCCGTCGTTCTCGTCGCTCACGTCGTTCTCGTCGTTCCCATCATTTCCCCATATGTCATCTCGCCGAACACCGCCGCATGCACGCGCGATCGCAGCGGCGGCATGATCGCGAGGATTGCCGAAGTCAGATTTTTGGACGCCGTTCCCGCGAGCAGCCGCTGAAGACGAAGCGCCCTCGTGAACTCGGGCACGAATGATTCGTCGTGGCGAGCCTGCCAGGCGACGGCGGCCGCGCGGCGATCCGTGGAATCCGCGACGGCCCCGGCGACGAGCCGCCCGCTCCTGAGCGCATTGGCGATGCCGTCGCCCGTCAGCGGATCGGCAAGGTTCGCGGCATCCCCGATGCGGAGCACGCCCGCGCCCGCGACGGGATTCGCGCCGATGCCAAGACCGACATGACAGCCGACCGGCCGCTCCCGACTCGATTTCGGCATCCATCGGGCGAGCACGGCATTGGTCGCCAGGAACCGATCGTGGAAATCCGCGACGCTGTGTCCTCGCACACTGTCGTCGGCCCACAGCCCCACACCGACATTCATGCGCACCTGGCCGTTGTCGGATCCGACGGGAAACATCCAGCCGTAGCCGCGCTCGAATCGCGTGTCCGTGTGGATTTGTACCGTCGCCTCTTCACCCGGCGCGAGCACACTCCGTGGCACAGTCCAGTACGCGCGCAGGGCCACGGCGTTTGCCGCACCCGCCGCCGCTCCGCGTGCGTCAATGACCACGTCATAGTCAGCGTTGAGAGCCGCGGGATCACGAACCATGCGCTGGATCGGCCGGCACCCGGCGTCAATCGCGTGCCGCCAGAGAATGGCATCGAACGTCAGGCGCGGCATGCAGAACGCGGGCGCACGCGACGTGGCGTGAGACATTCGCCCGCCCGGTGCACCGATCGTCGTCCGCGTGATGGTCGCGCAATCGGCCGCGTTGGCGTCCGCGGCAATGCGCCCGAGCTCCAGCGCCGCGAGTTCCTCGACCGCGTTGAGCGGAATCCAGTCGCCGCACGTCTTGGCGCGCGGGAACACCGATCGATCGATCAGGTCCACCTGCTGCCCCCGCTTCGCCAGGTGCCAGGCCGCCGACGATCCGGCTGGACCCGCACCGACGATCGCCACGCGCGCCATCGCTGTATGCTAGAGCCGTTTTCGTGCATCGTTGAGCCGAAAACGGCTCTAGCGGTTTTCGTCTGAGGTCGCAGCGATGAGGAGGGAGATTTGCACAGGAGATTCCACGCTGGATGACACGCCGCTGCTGGCGTCAGCGGCCCGCACGTTCTCGCCACCGGCCGCCCTGCTCCGCGATCGGACCGACGCGCGGCACTACGTGCGCCTCACGCTCGGTCTTGTGTCCCTGCTGTACCTGGCTCTCGGCCTTGCGCTCGCCCGCCTGCTGCCTGCCTGGCTGCTTCTGGTCGCGGTGCCGCTCATCTATCTGCGGCTGGCGCTGGCGCTCCATGAATTGCTGCACGCGGCGTCGGCACAGGAAGTTCCGGCGTTTCACCGGCTGACGATGATCCTGGAGACGCCAATCGGCCTCGGGTACCGGGAACATCGGGCGATTCACTTTGCCCACCACCGGTTCGCCTCGACCGATCGCGATCCCGAGCGGTATCAAATCATCGGCGGACCCTGGCGCGCGTTCGGCATGGCGATGATTTCGCCGGAGCACGCGCTGGCCACGTGGATTCGTACGCACGGCCTGAGCCGCGCCCTTGCCGTCGAAATGGCCATTCGCTGCGCCGCTTTCGTGATCGTGGCCGCGATCAATCCGGCGGCGTTCCTCGTGTACTGGTTCGCGCTCCGCCTCAGCGTGGGCTTCGCCAGCTTCGTGTTTCATCACGTGCTGCACAGCCTCGACGGTCACGTCGGCACCTTTCCTCTCCCGGTTCCGCATGGGGTGGTGCGACTGGCCGGCATCCTCTTCGGCCGCGAGCCGCTTCTCATCCTGACCGAGCACGAGCGGCACCATGAATGGCCGCGCGTGCGGGCGCGCGATCTGCCGCTGCTGCCCGCCCCACGCGCATGAACTGCCCGCAGTGCGAAGCGCTCAGCGCGCCGGGCGCCCGATTCTGCGCTCAGTGCGGCACCGCGCTGGTCCCCCGCTGCCCATCGTGCGGCGCCGAGGCCTCACCGGATGCCCGCTTCTGCTCCCAGTGCGGCACGCCGCTCACGGCAGCGCCGCCGCCTCCTTCACGGCCGGCGCCCGCTAGAACCGATACATCGACGTCCGTGACCATCACGTCGGCAATCGAACGCCGGCACATGACGTTCCTGTTCTGCGATCTCGTGGGCTCCACGGAACTGTCCCGCTCGATCGATCCCGAAGATCTGCGCGATGTCGTCGGCGCCTATCGCGAAGCCGCGGCGGCCGCGGTCGGGCGGCATGAAGGCACGACGGCTCAGTACTACGGCGATGGGATCCTGGTCTACTTCGGATTCCCGGTGGCGCACGAAGACGACGGGCGGCGGGCGGTGCAGGCGGGGCTGGACATTGTGGAAGCCGTCAGCGCGCTGAACGCACGGCTCAGCACGGATCAATCGTTGTGCCTGGCCGTACGGATCGGCATCCACACCGGTCTGGCCGTGGTGGGCGACGTCGGCGGCGTGAATCGTACGGAACGTCTGGCGATGGGCGATACACCCAACGTCGCCGCGCGCGTGCAGGCGCTCGCCAAACCCAACACGGTCGTCATCAGCGCCAGTACGTTCGAATTGGTCCGCGATCACTTCCGGACCGAACGCCTGGGGCCACAGGTCTTTAAAGGTGTCACCGACCCCATCGAGGTGTTCCGCGTCGTCGAAGCGGCCGGCGCCGACGAGCGGCGAGGCCGGAAGCCGCAGTCGTACAGGACGGGCTACGTCGGCCGGGAGCCGGTCCTGGCGGCGCTCACCGCGGCCTGGAAAGACGCAGTCAACGGATCGGGCCGGATGGTGGTCGTCACCGGCGAAGCCGGGGTGGGCAAGTCACGTTTGCTTCAGGTGTTTCGAGAAGGCCTGACGTCCGAGCCGCACTACGAGATCGAGTGCTTTGGCTCGCCGTACCACGCCAGCAGCGCGCTGTACCCGTTCAGCGACATGCTGCGAACGCGGCTGCGCCTGAATGACGAGCCCGACCCGCGCAACAGGCTCGAGCGCGTCCGCGCGCATCTGATGGAGCATCATGCCGACGTCGACGGCGCGTTACCGCTCGTCGCGCATCTGCTGGGGATTCCTCCGGACGCGGGCTACACACCGATCGCGCTGCACCCGCTCACGCAGAAGCAGCGCACGCTGGAGGTCCTGCTGACGCTCGTGCTGGCGCCAGCCGAGCGGCGGCCGACGCTGCTCGTCATCGAAGACGCGCACTGGGTGGATCCGACGACGCTGGAACTGGTGGGAGCGCTGCTGGAGCGTCTTCAGGGATCGCGGCTGCTCGTGCTGCTGTCGGCGCGGCCGACGTTTCATGCGCCATGGCCGCCGCGCGACTCGCTGGTCTCGCTGACGGTCAGCGACCTGTCGCCTGCCGACACCGAACGGCTGATCGCCAACGTCACCAGGGGCAAACAGCTGCCGCGTGAAGTGCTGACGCTGCTCGTGAAAAAGAGCGACGGCAACCCGCTGTTCGTCGAAGAGATGACGCGCATGCTGCTCGAGTCGGGATGGCTTGTGGAACGCGAGGGCGCCTATGTCCTGACGGGCCCGATGCCCGACGCGTCCGTGCCGACGCGGCTGCAGGATCTGCTGCGCGCGCGCCTGGATCGGATGGAGGCCGAGGCGCGCATGGTGATGCAGCTCGGGTCCACCGTCGGCCGCGAGTTCGCGTACGAGTTGCTTGTAGAGGTGCTGCCGGACGAGGCGGCAACGATTCGCACTGGATTGCAGCAGTTGCTCGATGCCGGCCTGGTGTTCGCGACGGGCAGCGGCTTCATGATCAAGCACGAGCTGATCAAGGACGTCGCCTACGATTCGCTGCTCAAGCGCACGCGCCAGCAGTACCACGAGCGGATCGCGCTGGCACTGGAGGGCGCGTTCGCGATGAACGCGCAGGGCCAGCCCGAGCGGATCGCCCAGCACTGGACGCGGGCCGGCCAGCCGCTTCGCGCCGCGCCCTACTGGCTGCAGGCCGGCCAGAAAGCCATCGCTTCGTCGTCTGTCGCGGAAGCAGCGAGCCATCTGCAGCACGGGCTGGACCAGCTTGCCGCGGTGCCGGCGTCGATGGCGCGCGATCGGATCGAGCTGGACATCCTCTCGACGCTCGGCACGGCGCTCACGATCCAGAAAGGATGGGCCGCGCCTGAAGTGGCAGACGCGTATTCGCGCGCGCATGCCCTCAGCAAGCGCGTGGGCGACAGCCCGTCGCTGTTCTGGGTGCTGTGGGGGCTGTGGGCGTTCTATCTGGTCAAGGGCGATCAGACGCAGGGCCTGACGTTCGCGGAGCGCATGATGCAGTTCGCGCGGGCGCGGGAGGACGAGTCGCTGGAAATCGAATCGGATTTCTCGCTCGGGCTGAGTCATTACTACATGGGCGATCTGCCGCGCGCCCGAACGCATCTCGATCGCGCGGTGGCCAACTACGTGCCGGCGCGCCATCACGCCAACTGCTTCCTGAGCTGCCAGGACGTCGGCGTCACGTCGCGATCGGTGGCCGCGATGGTCCGTTATCTTCAGGGCGACATCACGCAAGCCGTCGCCGCCTCCGCCGACGCGGTCCGATTGGCGGACGAGCTCAAGCATCCGTTCAGCCAGGCGTACGCGCTGGGCTGTGCGGCCTGGTTCCATTCGTATCGCCGCGATCCGGGCGCGATGGCGCAGCGCGCGGCCGAGACGATGGCGCTGTCGCAGGCACAGGCGCTGGGCTGGTGGCTGCTGTGGGGCATGATTTTCGCCGGCCGGGGCCAGGCGGACGCCGGACAGATTGACGCGGGCATCGCGCAGATGGATCAGGCGCTCGGCATGTACCGCGGCGTCGGGACCGGCATGGTGGTGCCGTACTTCCTGACCCAGCTGGCCGACGCGCACATGATGCAGGGCGATTTCGATCGCGCGCTGGAGCGGCTCGAGGACGCCAGGCGCCTGGCGTCGCAGGGCGGCGAAGTCATCGCGTCGGCCGAGATCGATCGGCTCGAAGGCGAGATCCAGTGGAGGCGCGCCACAGCCGGATCCGGCACCCCGACGACGGCCGATGCGGCCGCGGTCGAGTTGCTGTTCCAGCGCGCGCTGGACACGGCCCGGCGGCAGGGCGCGCGCCTGTTCGAACTGCGCGCCGCCACGAGCCTCGCGAGAATCGGCGCACCGCACGCGGCGCAGATCCTGCGCGATGTCATGGCGGCGCTGCCGGAGAACACGGAGACGCGCGACCTGGCCGATGCCAGACACGTGCTCGCACAGGACACGATCACCTTGTAGCGCCGTGCAGAGCCGTGCAGGCGGTTGGGTCTGGCGGCCGCCGTTGGCGGCCGCGTTTCGGCGCTACGCGCTCGTCGCTGAACTCAGCTGCCGCGCCGCGTCTCTGCGCGCGATCAGCCGCGCAAAGCGCGGATCGCGCCTGAGCGGGGCGAACGTCGGCCGCTGCTCCATCCACATCACTTCCACCGCGCGCGTGTCGATCGCGCGTTCCAGATCCTTGACCGCGCCGTCCAGATCCCCCAGCGCCACGCGCACCTGCGCCAGCTGCGCGGGTGACACATACTGCGCCGCTGACGCGGTCTCGAGTCCCGCCAGCAGGGCCTGCGCCCGATCGCGCTGGCCCGCGTTCGCGCACACGACGGCCAGGGCCGCTCGGACCTCGGGGCTGTGTCCCATGAGCGACGCCGCGACTTCCAGCTCGCGAATCGCGTCGTCGAACCGGCCGAGACTGGCAAGGGCCGGGCCCATGAAATACCGCGCGGTGCTGAACGCCGGATCGAGCGACAGCGCGCGCTCGTACTGCGCGATCGCGCCCTCGAGGTCGCCGACGATGTACGCGACCAGGCCCGAGCTCAGCATGATCGACGGCGACAACGGATCCAGCGCGCGCGCGCGGGCGAGCGCCGCGCGGGCCTCGTCCAGCCGGCCGATTGGCGCGAGCAGATTGATCGCGTACCACTGGCGCGCGACCGCGTCGGACGGCTCGCGGGCCATGGCGTCCTTGAAGTCGCGCTCGGCGGAGACCGGATCCCAGTCGTAGATCGATCGCATGGCCGCCCGCGCGGTCAGAGCCCCGATCTGGCCGCGGTCCAGCACCAGCGCGCGATCGACGGCTTCACGGGCCAGGCCGATGACTTCGTCCGGCGATCGCACGCCGTAGATGTTCAGCGTGACGTAGCAGAGCCCCGTCGCGCCCCAGGCCGGCGCAAAGGCGGGATCGAGCTGCAAGGCCGCGCGCAGGTGTTCGAGCGCGCGCTCGAGATCCTGTGGCGTGCGGCGGTTCCAGTGATGCACGCCGGAGAGATAGCGCTCGTAGGCCTCGAAGCTGGCGGCCGGCGCGCGGCTGCCCGGCGACAGCTTCACGCGCAGCACCTCCGCGATGGCGCCGGCGATGTCGTCCTCGAGGGCAAAGACGTCCTCCACTTCGCGGTCGTAGCGTTCCGACCAGATCTGGAAGCCGTCGGCCACGTTGATCAGCTGCGCCGTCAACCGCAGCCGCTTGCCGGATCGCCGCACCGTGCCGTCCACGATGAGCCCGACGTTGAGCTGGGCGCCAATGGTGCGGATGTCCGCGCGGCGCTCACGGAACAGGAACGACGATCCGCGCGCGATGACGCGGACGCCGTCGATCCGTCCCAGCATGTGGATCAGCTCGTCGCAGATGCCGTCGCCGAGCTCGTCCTCCGCCGCGCCGCTGAGATTTTCGAACGGCAACACGGCGACGGTGACGCCAGAGGACAGCGGCGCCGCGATGGCTCCGGTGCCGGCCGATCGCGCGGCCGCCAGGGCCTCGATGCATTCCGCCGCGGTGGCAAACCGATCGGCCGGCGATTTGGCCAGTAGTTTTTCAATGATGTGGCGAATGGACTCGGGCACCCCCGGCCGGAGGCTGGTGATCGGCGGCACCGGATCGTGCGCATGTCGCAGCAGCAGGGCCTGCACCGTCGGCCCGGTGAACGGCGGCTGGCCGGCCAGCATTTCATACAGGACACAGCCCAGCGCGTACAGATCGGCGCGGCCATCCACGGGCTGGTCGCCGAATGCCTGTTCCGGCGCCATGTACTTCGGCGTGCCGAGGACAATGCCCTGCCGGGTCAGGGCCTGGAAACCGGCCTGCGTTTCCGCGTGCGATTCGATCGTCCGCCCGGCGGCGCGCGCGACGCCGAAGTCGGCCACCAGCGCGATGCCGTCCGACAGCAGCACGTTCTCCGGCTTCACGTCGCGATGCACCAGGCCCTGCTGGTGCGCATGGCCCAGGGCGCCGGCGACCGCCCGCGCGATGTCCAGGGCGTCGTCAATCGGCAGTTGCCGTTCGCGATCGATCCGCGCCCGCAACGAATCGCCTTCGACGTACGGCATGACGAAAAACAGCTGGCCGTCGGCGGACCCGGAGTCGTACAGCGGCAGGATGTGCGGGTGCGACAGCCGCGCGACGGTTTCGATCTCGCGCGTGAACCGCTCCGCGCCGATGGCCGCGACGGCTTCCGGCCGCATCACTTTGATCGCGACCTTCCGGCCATGCTTGGCGTCGTCAGCCAGATACACGGTCGCCATGCCGCCCTGCCCGAGCACCCGCAGGATCGCGTACGGACCGATTTGCGAGCCCGGCTGAATCATCGTCCGCGCGACCGCTCAATCGCGGACGCGGCGTCCCGACACATGGCGGAGCACGGTGCACGCATTCCGTGAATCGTAGACAGGTTGCGACGCGTAGGACAAGTACGGACAGGTACGACAGGTACGACGGGTACGACCGACACGGCGCGCGGGCGCCTGCTCGCGCGCGGGGACCTTTGGACCGTGGACCTTTGGACCGACAAGAGAGATCTTCCCTAGCGAGCCTCGGGCCACCAGGCAAGCGCCCGAGGCAGTACAACCCGCATCGCGTGCAGGGAGCGCACGGTCCGCTCGAACTGCCGCGCGCGGCGAGCGTCCCAGCGGTAGCGGTACTGGTCGCGGATGGGTTCCGGCAGCAATCCGACCGTGATCACCCGATTGATCCAGGCGGGCACGCCGGTGACGGGCGACATCGGCGGAAACATGACGGCATTGGCGATGAGATGGGCGTCCTCGCCGACCGCAATCCGGCCAGACGCGTATTCGGCCGCCAGATAGGCCTGGAGACTGCGCCAGTCGCGGGGCACGTCGTGCGTGCGCGCGCCGAGCGCGATGGCCACACCGGCGCCTTCATCGCAGTACCGATCGCGATCGGCGTCGGTGACGGGCGCAATCAGCCGCTCGTACACCAGCACGGCCGATTCGAGGAATGTCGCGTGCACCCACAGGACCAGCGCGGGGTCCTCCGCCGAATAGAGCGTGCCGGCGGGAAACACGCCGGCCGGCTGCCGCAGCCGGCCATGCACGCGCGTATGGATCGATCGGATGCCCGCAATTGACTTGGCGTACGCCACCGGATCGCCGAAGGCCAGCGCGAGCATGGCTCGAATCGTCCCGCGCAGCCGCAGCGCCGCCTCCCGCGCTCCGGATCGAAAATGACTGTGATCGACGACCCCGGCCGCGATCAACGGGTGCGCCATCTGCAGCAGAATCGCGCGCGACCAGCCCAAAAGCACGAGCCGCTCGGCATTGATGCGACGACCGATCATTTGATCACTTGGGGGACTTCGTCCCCCAACCCCCCTCACACGCTCGCTCGTGCGGCTTGGCTCTTGCGAAATGCTCGCAAGCAAGTCGCGCGCCGCTCTCGTGGCTCACCCGCTGGCGCTCGTTCGCTCGCCGCATTCGTCAAGTCGCCTTGAGGCGCCCTGCGGCCTCTGTCCTGTCATCCGGCTATCACCCGAATTTCGTCGCACTCTGAAACCGCGTCGTGGCTGCTCCAGACCATAGCCCTTGGCGTTACTCTATCTGGATAATGTCCATCAGACCCGTTCGCCGTGTCACAAGCTCGCAGCCGGCAGTCGAGGGCGCAGGCGTCCGCTTGCGGCGCGCGTTTGGATTTGGCGGGACGGAAGAATTCGATCCGTTCCTGTTGCTCGATGACTTCCGCAACGAGCGGCCCGAAGATTACCTCAAGGGCTTTCCCTGGCATCCGCACCGCGGCATTGAAACCATCACGTACGTGCTCGCGGGATCCGTGAGCCATGGCGACAGCCTTGGTAACACGGGCACGCTGGGCGCCGGCGACATCCAGTGGATGACCGCCGGTCGCGGCATCATGCATCAGGAAATGCCGAAGGGCGACCCGACCGGACGCATGCACGGCTTTCAGCTCTGGGCGAACCTGCCGAGCGCGCTCAAGATGACGGCTCCGCGCTATCAGGACGTCACGTCCGACGCGATTCCGGAAATCACGGACGACGACGGCACGCGGGTGCGGGTGATTGTCGGAGACTTCTGGGGCAAACGCGGCCCCGTCGAAGGGATTGCCGCCGACCCACGGTATCTCGACGTCTTCGTGCCGGCCGGCGTGCGCAAGCACATGCCGGTCGAAGTCTCGCGATCGGCGTTCGCGTACGTCTTTGAAGGCAGCGGTACGTTTCGCGGCGCGTCCGGACCGCAACCCGTCATGACCGAACGCACCGACGGCACCAGCATCGCAGAGCTCACCGAAGCCGGCGACCGTTCGCTCGTGCTGTTCGACCGCGGCGATGAAATCGTGGTGCAGGCCGGCGACCGCGGTATGCGATTCCTGCTGGTGTCAGGTAAACCTCTGCAGGAACCGGTGGCGTGGTACGGCCCGATCGTGATGAACACGGAAGCCGAGTTGCAGCAGGCTTACGACGAGCTGCGGACAGGACGATTCATCAAGAAGTGATGGAGCCCCGGGTCTTTAGACCCGGGGTCTGAAGACCCCGCGCTCCATCGACCGCTCAGCGTGTAAACCACCCCATCCACGCCCACATCGCGACGAGAAGCGCCCAGACGCAGAGCACAGCCGCGACGGTCTGCAACGGACGCCGCAGGCCGGCCGGGGTCTCGGCCTCCCAGCCTGACGCCGCGCCGCGAGCGGCGAGAATGGCGATGAGCGGGACGGTCGCCAGGTTGATGCGGCCCAGGAATTCCGCCGAGTAGCGCACGTACGCTTGATCGACGCGGGCGAACACAGTCGACGCCGAGAACACGATCCACACGATCGCCCACGCCATCAGCGCCGATTCCAGCCGCCCGCGCTCGCGCCGCCGGACCAGGCTCCAGATGCCGATCGCCGACAGGATCAGGAGCGGCCAGCCCGCCGCATTCACGGCCTGGGTCGCCAGATCCGCGACTCGCTGCGCCAGCGTCATGTTGCCTTTGACGACGGCCGCCGCCGCGGCCTCTTCCGGCGTGGGCGGACGGAACATCAGCGAAAACGCGGATCGGAACACGTCCAGCCAGTGCTGATAGTAGGCAAACCAGGCGAAGGCCAGGGCGGCCGCAACCCCCAGCGCCATCGCCCCTGCGGCACGGCGGCGATCAGGGTCGCCGCGCCAGAAATACAGCACGATGAGCACGCCGATGGTGGCCGTAAAGATCGTGACGGTGCTGACATGCGCGCAGAGCGCCCAGGCCGCCAGGATGGTGAAGCCGGCCAACCGCGGGAACCGTCGCGCATCCAATCGCCACGCCACGGCCGCCAGCATCGCCATGAGCGCCATCGCCTGGCCGAACATGTTCGGCAGGTTCGCGTTGCCGAGCGTGACGAACGGCGCGGGAACGAGTTGAAAGAACACGGCGGCCGCCGCGGCGGCGCGCCGGTCGCCCCAGGCTTTCAGGATCACCGGGTACAGCAACGCGCCCGCCACCACGTCCATGCTGGCCGCAACGGTCCAGACGACCGCCTTGGTCGCGCCGAACAGCCAGCCCCAGGGCGCCGAGAAAATGTAGAACCCGATCGCGTATGGCATCGCCACGCCATTGGGCAGCGGCTGCGTGAAGAAGAACCGCCCGGCGAGCACCCATTCCAGGCGATGGGCGTTGAAGTCGGCGTCGATGACCGGCTTCGCGGGATGGTAGAGGCCTGCCAGCTTGAGGAACAGCACGGCGGCACAGCAGGCGACGACGAAGCGCGCTGTCGAAGACAGCGGCTCGTGCCGCCAGCGTTCGATGACCCGCGCTACCAGAAATGCCGGCCCCACGACGCCCAGCGCGAGCCACGGGAGCCTGGCGGGATAGTCACCGTACATCCCGGAGCCCATCACCATCATCAAGGTCTGGCCCAGGCCGATTGCCGCGGCCGCAAACATCGCGCTGCTCAGCGACAATCCCAGAAGCGCCAGGCCGGCCGAGAAAATCGCGGCGGCCAGCGTGGCCTGCGACAGCGTGTCGGACGGCGGCCGGACAATCGAGGAGGCTGGACGGCAGAGAAAGCGATCGAGCTGCACGCCCAGGACTCGCGTGTCGGCGGTGCCGGGCGTGAACGCCGGCGCGATGTCCATGAGGATCGAGGCGCCTGTCGCGTTGGCCTGCGGCGGCAGCATGACGCCGAGATCCTGATACTCAGGGGTCGCCGTCACGTGTGCGGCCGGACGGCCATCCACGCGCACGTCGAGCGTCGGGGTCGGCTCACCCGCCGGCCGCGGCCCCCGGAAGCGGATCGTGCACGCCCAGCCGACCTGTCGATCCAGGCCGGGAAACTCGGCCGACACGTGGGCCGATGTCCACGAGTACGTTCCCTGTGCGTCGGCTTCCTGGCCGTAGATGCCCTGGATGAACGACGGCAGCGGCCGGTCCATCTCAAAGACCAGGCCCGGATGAATGATGTAAGCGGCAACCAGACTGAGGGCCGCGGCCAGCGCGCCGACGACGGCCGCGAGCATCGCGCGGCGGATGCGCGAAATCATTCCGGAGCGGTCCGCGCCTGCACGCGGTAGAGCTTCGTCTGGGTGCGGATCAGCAGGCCGTTTCCAACCGGCGCGGGCGTCGCCAGGCTCATTTCGCCCAGGCTGTTCTTCGCGCGCTCCACGTACGCGTCCGTCCCGGCGTCGAAGACGAAGGTATCGCCGTCCTCGCTGAGGATGTATACGCGGCCATTGCTGGCGAACGGTGAGCTGGAGAACGTATTTCCCACGCCGCCGACGCGCGCGCGGTAGATCTCCGTGCCGTCCGCCGCGTCCACCACCTGCATGATGCCGTTGTCATTCACGACGTACAGCCGGCCGCGATAGAACAGCGGCGACGGAATGTACGCGGAGAGCTTGGGCTGGAACCATGCGACGTGCTCGCTCGATGTGGCGCCGGCGGCCAGGGAGATGTCACCGCTGGCGCCCGGGCGGATCGCGTACATCGGCCGCGCGGCATCCGTCTGCGCGCCGGATCCGACATAGAGCAAGCCTCCACCGGTGATTGGCGTCGGCGTCGCCTGCGTCATGCCTTTCAGCCGCCAGAGCTCGTGACCGTCGAGATCGTAGCTGACGACCATCGACTTCCCGATGGTCACAATTTCGGTGCGCCCCGGTGTCTCCCAGATGAATGGCGTGGCCCAACCCGATTTCTGCCGGCCCTCGAGCGTGTTGCGTGTCGTGGACCAGATCACGGCCCCGGTCCTGGCATCCAGCGCGGTGAGGAACGAATCGCCTTCGCTGTCCCGGAGGATGTACACGCGTCCGCGATGCACCACGGGCGACGCGGCCGTCCCGAAGTCCAGATAGACCGGCTGCGGCGGCCATTCGCGCTTCCACAGCAACTGGCCATCCATCGAATAGCAGAAGAGCCCGACGTTCGCCCCAAAGGACGCGTAGATGCGCTCGCCGTCCGTCGCCGCCGTTTCCGACGCGTACGTGTTCTTCCGGTGGCGGCCGCCGAAGGGCTTGCCGTGGTGCGCCTCACGCTCCCACGCGATCTTGCCGGTCTTCACATCGACCGCGTACAGCATGAATCGCACGTCTTCGGCTTCGCCGGTGAGCTCAATGTCGCGCGCGGTCACGCGCTTCAGGATTTCTTCGTTCGACAGCCCCTGGCGCTGCAGCTCGGCCGCGTAGTCGTTGCCGAAGATGCCGGTGGACGGCTCCTTGAACGCGCCGGCATTGACCGCGGAGGTGATGTACGCGCGGTCGCCCCAGACGATGGGCGATGACCAGCCGCGGCCGGGAATCGTGCTGACCCACGCGACGTTGTCCGTCCTGGACCAGGTCGCCGGGAGCGCGAACTGGTCCGCCATGCCCGCGGACGCAGGGCCGCGGAACTGCGGCCAATCGGTGGGACCGGCGGCGCGCGGCGACGAAATCGCCGCCGCAACAAGGACAATTGACGCAGCGGCGAATCTCGAGCGCATCGGCAGATTTTACCTGTTACCTGTTACCTGCAGCCTTGTACCTGTCGAAACCGCTACCACCCCATCCGCTGTCTGAGCCCCGTGATGTGCGCCGTGTGGTGGCGGCCGTGCCAGGAGTACAACTGCAGCATCTCCGTCAGGCTCATCGGGCCGTTTTCCGGGTGCATGACCGTGCGCCCGTACGCGCCCCTGTCAATCGACCGCAGGAACTGGACCCACCGATTGTGCAGCGTGTCGATCAACTGGAGCGACACGGCGACGGGCGCGGTCTTGCCGTCCGCGGTCTCGGCCCACAGCTTCTCGTTGTAGGGCTTCACGGTCGGCTGGTCTTCCGTCATGCACAGCTTGAAGCGGATGTACGCGTTCATGTGGCTGTCGGCGATGTGATGCACAATTTGACGCGGCGTCCATCCGCCCTCGCGATACGGCGTATCGAGCTGCGCGTCCGTCAGGCCTTTCACCGCGGCCGCCAGGGCCGCCGGCGCCGCCGCGATCTGCTCGATCATCGGCGCGCACGTGCTCGCATCTGCCGATGGGTTACGTGGCCACTTGCCGATGGGATAGCGAAGGTCGTCAATCATGCCGGCCATTGTACTGCCGGGCCGCCGCCACAGGCGGCTGAGTCAGCCCCAGTTCGCCGGTCAATACCGCCCGAATTTGGCGTATAACAGTGGCACGTCGCCCGATTCGCCCGGGACGCGATGCCGGTGGGCGGGCCGGGGATTCGACGGCGGATTGGCGTGAGCGGCGGCGGCGACGATCGGTTTCGTCAGCTCGCCGCCACTGGTAAGTAGACAAACGTGATGCCTGTGGATCGCGCATGGCTACCGCGCACGAATATCAGACTGCGGCTTTTTTCGGCCTCGTCATCCTGTTCGAGGTCCTCGAACGCGTGCGTCCGGCGCGCGAAATCGATCGCTGGAAGGATCTCAAGATTGACGTCCTGTCGTTCGCGCTGGCGCTGGCGCTCAACCGCGCCTGCAAGCTGATCGTCGGCGGGGCCATCGCGGCCGGGATTCCGGCGGGCATTGTCGCCGCGTTCGCGCGGCTGCACGCCTGGCCCGGGGCGCTCCGCATCGTCATGGCCATCGTCGTCGTGGACTTCATCATTTACTGGATCCATCGCGCCCAGCACCAGTTCGACACGCTGTGGCGCACGCATGCGTGGCACCATTCGATCGAACAGCTCTACTGGTTCTCCGGTTTCCGGACCAGTTTCTTCCACTCCTTGATGTACGCGATTCCGGCCACGACGGTGTCAACGCTCGTGTTCAACCTGAGCCCGCTCGAGGCCGGCATCGGCTACTCCGTCGGCTTGCTCATTCAGTTCTGGGAGCACACGAACATCCGGGTCAATGTCGGGCCGCTGCGTCACATCATCATCACGCCGGCCTACCACCGCGTCCACCATTCCACCCGCCACAACCGATCCAACTTCGGGACGGCGTTCAGCGTGTGGGACCGGATGTTCGGCACGTACACGGATCCCGCCCTCGTCCCGCCGGACGAGCCCCTGGGGCTCGGCGAGCCGCTCAAGGAGACGCAGATTCCGCGGATGCTGATCGGTGTCTAGAACGCCGGCTTCTTGAAGATGGCGTCGTCCAACGGCACGTTCTGCTTGATCGACGACAGGCGAATCACGGCGCTGAACATCGACGTCACCTGACGGACGGAGAACGGCACCTTGATCCCGTCCACCGGCCGGTAGTCGGTGACGTAGACGTCCACGTCGAGCGGCCCCTGCGGGCTCTGGCGGGTGCTCGACTGCCGGACCATGAGGCCGGATGCCACGTCAAAGAACAGTTTGTTGGGCGAGCCTTCGGCCGGGGTGGCGACCACGACGTACGCTTCGTTGCCCTCGATGACTTCCTTGCCGGTGACGGCGACGGTCTTGTACAGCGTTTTGTACTTCAGCTCCGCGTTGAAGATGGAGCTGCGCAGGGCCTCGGCCAGCTCGGCGCCGGTCTTGTCTTGCGCCGGCGCGCCGGGCTGCTCTGACCAGGCGGTCACGCCGTCGGATCCCTCGCGAACCGTGCCCATGCCGCCGAGTTCAATTACCGCGAGCGACTTGTTCGGCGCCTTCTCGCTGATGGTGATGTTGCCGGTGACGCCCATGTCCGGGATCTCGAACGTGCCGGTCGAGACGCGCGACGTCACTTTCTCCATCGCCTCGCGGCCACCGACGGCCGTGATGAACTTGTCCATGATTTGATCGGCCGTCGGGAGCGCGGCGGCCTGTCCTTGGGCCGACAGGTGGACGACCGACAGCCCGATGGCGGCGGCAACAAACATCGTGATGACGCGTTTCATGGGTAACCTCGTGAATGGCCTCAAATCAGCTTATAGCATGAACTATTCGGCGCGCAGGGCTCGCGCGGGATCGACGCGAACGGCGCGAAGGGCCGGCAGCGCGCCGGCCAGTGCGGCGGCCGCCGTCATCGTCAGCATCGCGGCGATCCAGGCCAGCGGGTCGCCGGAGCCGATGCCGTAGAGCGCGGCGCCGAGCGCGCCCGCGGCCAGCGCAGCCAGCACGGCGCCCGCCGCCGCGCCGGCCGCGACCACCACCATCGCGCGGCCCAGCACCATGCGAACGACCTGGCCCGCGCGCGCGCCGAGCGCCAGCCGGATGCCGATTTCCCGCGTGCGCTGGCTGACGACAAAGGCCATGACGCCGTACAGACCGATGCCGGCGAGCAGCACGCCCAGCGCGCCAAATCCCGTCGCCAGCATCGCGCCCACGCGCGACGGCAACAAGGTGGCGGCCAGCGTGCGCTCCATCGTGCCGTTGCCGATGAACACGAGGCCCGGCTCCAGCGCGAGCAGCTCGCGCCGCATCGACTGCAGGACGGCCTCGCCGTCCGTCCTCGCGCGGGCGATCAGGTAGTTGTAGGTTGCGGGGCGCTGCGCGGCCGACATGTGCACGTATGGCGTGGGTCCCTCGCTGACCGAACGCACGCGGTAGTCGGCGGACACGCCGACGATCTCGTATTGCTGGCCGGATCCGGCCAGGGTGATCGTCCGGCCGATCGCCGACTGGCCGGGCCAGTAACGTTGCGCCATCGTCTGATTGATGACCACGACGCGCGCCGCCCCCTCGCGATCGCTCTCCGTCAGCGCGCGCCCCTGGATGATGGGCACGCCCAGCGTCGCGAAATAATCAGCGGAGACGGAGACGTTGTTCAGAATCTCGCCGCGCTGCTCCGCGGCGTAGCGGCGATCGTCGATGCGGAATTCGTTGGTCTGAAAATTGAGATCGAACGGCACGCGGGGCGAGGCCAGCGCCGCGATCTCCACGCCCGGCAACGCCCGCACGCGCGCCAGCGCCCGATCCCAGAACTGCCGGCTGCGCTCGGCTGAATACCGCACCATGCTGGTGTCCACGGAGACGACCGCGAGCCGGCGCGGATCAAATCCGACGTTCGCCGCCTGGGATTTCGAGAGGCTGCGAAGCAGCAAGCTGGCCACGACCAGCAGCACGATGGTCAACGCCACCTGCGCGGCCACCAGCCACTCGCGCAGACGCCAGCGCCGGCGGCGCGACGTCGCCTGCAGGCCCGCGCCGCGGAGATCCGCGATGAGCGAGGGCGACGACGCCTGCAGCGACGGCAGCAGGCTGGCAGCCAGGCCGGCCGCTGTGGCCACAACCAGCGCGAATGCCATGACGCGCGCGTCGAAACGGAGATCGAGCGGCAGATCTGGAATCGGCAACTTGATGGCGAGCAGCACGCGGATGAGGGACCACGCAATGCCGATCGCAACCACCACACCTGCCAGGCCAATCACCACGCCTTCGACCAGTAACTGGCGCACCAGACGAAGCCGGCCGGCGCCGAGCGCGGCACGCACGCTCATTTCACGACGCCTGCCGGACGCGCGCGCGGCCAGCAGGCCCCCGACGTTCGCACACGCAATCAGCAGCACGAGGCCGACGACGGCCATCACGCCCGCGCTGCCGGCTGTCACAGGACCGCTGGCCTCGGGCACCAGCAGCCGGACGTCGGCCGTCGGTACGGCGCTGACGCGTCGATCCCTGTTGGTCTGCGGAAACTCTGATTCGAGCTGCGTCCCGATTGCCTTGAGATTCGCCGACGCCTGCGCGGCCGTCACGCCGGGTTTCAGCCGGCCTTTCGCGAACATGAATCGGTAGCCGCGCCGATCCACGCGCGTCGATCCGGGCCCGGGAGTCGAATCGACCATGCCGGCAGGCTCAACATCGTCCGCGTGCGACACGGGCAGCCACAGCTGCGGAACGAGAAGCGGGATCACGCCCGTGAAACGCGCGGGAGCCACGCCGACGATCCGGTACGACTGGCCGCGCACCGTCAGCGCGCGCCCGACAATCCCATCGTCGGACGCAAACTCGCCCACCCACATCCGGTGCGAGAGCACCACGACGCGGTCGGCGCCGGGCTGATCGTCGCCGGGCTCCAGTAATCGCCCTCGCTCCGGGCCGACGCCCAGGACCTGGAAGTAGTTGGCGGTGACGAGCTGCCCGACAAGGAGCCGCGATCGATCGCCGAGGCTCACGGCGGCCATCATCGGCGAATAGCCGATCATGTCGGTGAAACTTGAATTGCGGGCCCTGAAATCCTGCAGGTCCAGGAACGAAGACGTGGCATGCACGTCGCCGTCGCCGCTGCTCGTGAAGACGTCAACGAGCGAGCCTGGATCGGCAACAGGCAGCGGCCTCAGCATGACCGCGTCCACCAGGGAAAACATCGCGGTGTTCACGCCCACGCCGAGACCGAGCGAAAGAATGGCGACGGCGGTGAAGCCCGGGCTCCGCCGCAGCCAGCGGAGGCCGTATCTCAGGTCTCGTGCGATCGCGTCGATCATGCGCCTGAGGAAAGCGCTTGACACGCCGTGCGACACGGCACGGCGGGTCAAGCCGCGTTCCGGCAATTATTTGATGCGAGCGAGGTCGAGGACGGCGCTGATCTTCTGGCCCTCGTGCTCGGCCGTCAGCTTGCCCTTGAGGTGGCCGTCGACCATCGTCAGCTCAACGTGGGCCGTCTCCGGGCCGTTTTCGGGCTGGACGTCAAACGAAACCTTGGTCACGTCTTTGCCGGATTCCTTGACGGTCGCGACCTTGCCCTTGAGGATTGGAAACTGCTCGTTCTCATTCGGACCAATGGATCCCGTGAGGTCCGCGCCTTTGTGCGTGGCCACCATGTAGGCGGTGTCGTCCCTGGGCGGGTTCTCGCCCATCGAAATCACGAACGTGCCGCTCCACTTGCCGCTGAGGTCTTCAGCCGACGCAAACAGGTTCGGCGACAGCAGCAGCACGAGAACGGCGAGGCGCGCGAAATGGCTCTTGGTCATGGGCCCTCCAGGGCAGAGTCAGGCTTCTTAAGGAATCGTACCCGGATACGGGAGCGGCGGGGCGATAGTTCCCACCATGCCCACAGGCTCACCCTTCGTAATAGGCGGCGTGTCCACGATGTAGAGGATTTCGCCCGAAAACGGCGCGGAAATGGACTCGAGCGTGTGGCCGTGAAAGTCCGCGATCCGGCCGATCAGATCGCCAGATTCGACCGTCTGCCCCTTGACGACCGCCGGATAGAACAGGCCCGTGGCGTCCGCCCGAAGGACCTGTTCCTTGTCGATCCAGTGCGCCGCGCCGACTGGCTCGGGACCGTCCGCGCACATGCCGAGGTGCTTGAGGAGGCCAGCCACGCCGCGCTCGACCAGCACAACCATGTCCTCATCGACACGCGACCGATCGCCGGTTTCGGTCGTGATCGCGGGCTTGCCGCGCAGGATCGCGGTGTTGGACAGGAAGCTCGATCGCGCCGGGTCCGTGGGCCGATTGCGATCGACGACGATGTATTCGAGGCCGAACGCCAGCGCCATCGCGCGGCTTTGCTCGGCGATCTCTTCGGCGCCGGTCGTGATCCAGTACGCATACGGCCGCAGTGATTCGTTGCCGTCGCCGCCGTGCAAATCCGCCACGTGCGTCGCGCGCCCGATAAACTCGCGCGTGATGACGTCGGCGATGCGCTCGGACAACGTGCCGTCGGCCCTGCCAGGGAACACACGATTCAGATTCTGCCCGTCGTGCGGCGAGTAGTACACCGTGCGCGAGAGGAACGACGGCATGTTCGCGACGTGCACCATGAGAATCGTCCCGCTGATCGTGGCGGGATCGATCGACGCGCGCAACCGCTGCAAGGCGATGATCGGAACGTACTCCGATCCATGCGTCCCGGCCACCAGCGCGAGCACCGGGCCCGGCCTGGTGCCGTGGATTATCGTGAATGGAATCGTCGTGGCGTTGGCGCCAACGGTCAACGTTCCCGATACCGTCGACCCCGGCAGGGCCGTCGCTTCACCAAGAGTGTATGCGTCCACTATTCAGCTCCCGATCACGGCAGTCGCTTCAATTTCCACCCGCGCACGCTCTTCGACGAGTCCGTGTACGACCACGACGGACATGGCGGGAAAGTGCCGGCCGATCACCTCGCGATAGGCCAGACCGATTTCACGCTGGTGCCGCGCATATTCGCCGCGATCGGTGACGTACCACGTGAGACGCGTGATCTGATCCGGCCGCGCGCCGGCAGCCGCAAGCGCGGAGACGACGTTGGTCAGCGCCTGCCGGACTTCGGCGGCGAAGTCAGCCGCGGACAACCGGCACGTCACGGGATCCCACCCGATCTGCCCGGACACGAACACCAGGCGTCCGGTCGCGCTGACGGCGTTCGCGTATCCCTTCGGTCGAGGCCAGCCCGGGGGCTCATGCGACTCGACCGCGGCGCCGGCACGCAGACGGAAGCGTTGCAGCTTGCCGGTGAGCGTGCGCGGCAAGTCCGCGACGAACTCGACCGCACGCGGATACTTGTACGGCGCCAGCTGGGATTTGACGAACTCCTGCAGTTCGCGCGCGAGGGCGTCCGATCCACCGCCGCCTGGCGCCGTGACGACGAACGCCTTGACGACCTGGCCTCGCGCGTCGTCCGCCACGCCGACGACCGCGCACTCGGCCACCGCGGGATGCATGAGCAGCACGTTCTCCACTTCCACGCCGGACACGTTGTAACCGGACGTCACGATCATGTCGTCGGTGCGCGACACGTACCAGAAATAGCCGTCCTCGTCCTGACGATACGCATCGCCCGTGAAGTTCCAGCCGTCCTGCACGTACTTCCGCTGGTTCGCGAGATCATCGAGATAGCGGCAGCCGGTCGGTCCCATCACGGCGAGACGGCCGATGGTTCCCCTCGGCACCTCACGCCCCTCGTCGTCTACGACCCGCGCCTTGTAGCCGGGGACGACTCGACCTGTGGATCCCGGCCTGGCGTCTCCGGCCTGGCTGCCGATGAACATGTGCAGCATTTCCGTCGAGCCGATGCCATCCATCAGGCGGAGCCTGGTGGCCGCTTCCCACGCGAGAAATGTCGCGGCCGGCAGCGTCTCCCCGGCCGACACGCACAGCCGCAGGCTGCTGAGATCGGCTTCGCCGATATGCCCCAGCATCGCGCGATAGGCGGTCGGCGAGGTGAACAGGACCGTCGCGCGGAACTTTTCAATGCCTTCGAGCAGGAGTGGCGGCGACGCCTGCTCGAGCAGCGCCGTGGACGCGCCGCAGCGCATCGGAAACAGCACCAGTCCGCCGAGCGCATAGGTGAACGCCACGGGCGGGGATCCGATGAACACGTCGCCGGGATCGGGCCGCAGCACGTGACGGCCGTAGGTGTCGGTGACCGCCATCAGGTCGCGATGCGTGTGGACGGTGCCTTTGCTCCGGCCCGTGGTGCCGGAGGTGAACGCGATGATCGCCGGATCGTCGGCCCTGGTCTGGATGGTTTTGAACGCCGGCGGCTTTCCACTCATCAGCGCGTCGAGCGCATCCGGCTCCTGCGAGTTGAAGCACAGCACGCGCCCTCGTTCGCGTCCGAGGAGCACCGCTTCGAGATCGGAGGCGACCGCCGCGTCGCAAAGAGCGAGAGTGACGTCGGCTTTCTGGATGATGTCGCTCAATTCCCGCGTTCGATGGAGCGACATGGTCGTGACCGCCACGCCGCCGGCCTTGAGCACGGCGAACCAACTGGCAATCAGCATCGGCTGATTGGTAGCGCGGAGCAACACCCGATTGCCGGGCACGAGTCCGCAGTCCTCCACCAGCACGTGGGCGATTCGATTCGCCGCAGTGAACAGCCGCTGGTACGACCACGTGCCGCTGGCGTGATGGAGGGCGGGGCGGCCGCCGTGACCGCGCGCGATCCATTCGTCGAGCAGCAACGCCGCAGCGTTGAGATGCGGCCGGTACGACAGCTCCGGCACGCCCGTCCAGTCGGTCTCCGGCCACAGCTCGCGCGGCGGCAGGTGGTCCCGGACGAACGTATCGATGTGCGCGGTACCTCGATCGATCATGCCAGCACCTGCCCGGCAATCACGATCTTCTGAATCTCGCTCGTGCCCTCGTAGATGCGAAGCGCGCGGATCTCGCGGTACAGACGTTCGACGGGTTCGTCGGCGACGACACCGCGCGCGCCGAGCAGCTGCACGGCGGAGTCAATGACCTGCTGCGCCGTCTCCGTCGCAACGAGCTTGGCCATCGCGGCTTCTCGCGTCACGCGATCGGCGCCCCGATCGCGCGTCCAGGCGGCGCGATAGACGAGCAGCGCCGCCGCGTCGATCGCGGTCGCCATGTCTGCGATGCGCGCCTGTGTCAGCTGGAAGTCGGCGAGCGGCCTGCCGAAGGCCACGCGTGTCTTCACATGTCGAATGGCTTCGTCCAGGGCCCGGCGTGCAAAGCCGAGCGCCGCCGCGCCGACGGTCGTTCGGAACACATCCAGCGTCCCAAGCGCGACGCGCATCCCCTTGCCGGGCTCTCCAACAACCGCGTCGGCCGGCACGCGACAGTCCGTGAACATCAGCGTGCCGAGCGGATGCCGCGCCATCACGTCGATGACGCGGCTGACCTCCAGACCGGGCGTGCCGGCCTCGACCACCAGCGCGATGTAGCTCCGCTCGCCGCCCTCCGGCCAGCGGCAGAACACGACGTAGAACCCGGCGATACCCGCGTTCGAGATCCACGTCTTTTCGCCGTTGATGACGACGTGCGCGCCGTCCCGGCGGGCGGTCGTCTGCATCGCGGCGAGATCCGAGCCGGCGCCGGCTTCGGAAATGGCGAACGCGGCGATCGAAGTGCCGGCGGCGACAGCGGGCAGATATTTCCTTTTCAACCCCTCGGATCCGAACAGCGAGATCGGTCCCGATCCCAGCCCCTGCATCGCAAACGCAAACTCCGCGAGGCCAGACACATAGCCGAAGGTTTCGCGGAGCAGGCAGATCGACCGAACGTCGAACAATTCGAGCACACCGCCGTACGCGCGCGGGACGGCATATTTCAGCCATCCGGCGGCGCCCAGTTGCGACACGTAGGCGGCGCACGCCTTCGCCGGATCGGCGACGTGACGGGCATCGAGATCGCGGTCCCGCCATGCCGCCGCCCGCGACGCCAAATCCCGATGCGCGTCGTCGAAAAACGGCCAGGTGAGATAGGTGCCGTCCGCCATCAGTCCCCTTCGAACGCCGGCGCGCGCTTGTCCAGGAAGGCGCGATAGCCGCGAGCGAAATCCTTCGTGTCCATGCACAGCGCCTGCGCGTTCGCCTCGGCCGTGATGGCCTCGTCGAGGCTCATGTCCCACTCGTCGTGCAGCGATCGCTTGGTGATCGCATGAGCGACGGTTGGTCCGCTGGCCAGGGTCCGCGCAAGATCCGTCGCGGCCGTCAGCAGTGCTTCGGGATCGGCCAGGCGGTTGTAGAACCCCCACCGCTCCGCTTCGGCGCCGTCCATGAAGCGGCCGGTGTACAGCAGTTCGCTGGCGCGGCCGTGACCGATGATGCGCGGAAGCAGGGCGCAGGCTCCCATGTCCGCGCCGGAGAGCCCGACTCGCACGAACAGGAAGCCGACGCGGCTGCGCGCCGTGCCGATGCGCAGGTCGCTGGCCATGGCCAGAATCGCGCCGGCGCCGGCACAAATGCCGTCAACGGCCGCCACGATCGGTTGCGGGCAGGCGCGCATGCTCTTCACGAGATCGCCGGTCATGGTGGTGAATTTCAGGAGCCCTTCGCGATCCCGCTTCGCCTGCATCGCCACGAGCGGACCAATGATTTCCTCGACGTCGCCGCCCGAACAGAAGTTGCCGCCGGCGCCCGTGAGCACCACGGCGCGGATATCTCTTTCGTTCGTGAGCGCGCGGAATGTGTCAATCAGCTCCCGATACGACTCAAACGTCAGCGGATTCTTGCGCTCCGGCCGATTGAGCGTCATCGTCGCGACGCGATCCTCGACGTGCCATGCAAAATGTTTCGGCGTGGGAATCATGACGCGCTCTCGTCGCCGCCCACGATGATCGCCTGTCCGGTGGTGCGCGCGGCCTGGTCGGAACACAGCCACCGCACCTTGGCGGCCACGTCCCGCACGGTCACGAACGCGCCTCCGGGCGACTGTGTGGCCAGAACCGCACGGGCGCCATCGACGGATTTGCCCGTGACCTTCGACACGTTCGCGATCGCGGACTCCAGCATCGGGGTGCCCTCGATATAGCCGGGACAGACCGCATTCACCGTGACGCCCGTGCGAGCCGTTTCCGCCGCCAGCGCGCGTGTCAGTCCCACCACGCCGTGCTTGGCCGCGCAGTACGCCGCCACTCGCGCGTACCCGTGGAGGCCGGCGGTCGAGGCGATATTAATGATGCGGCCTTCTGCGGCAACGAGCATGTTTGGCAGCGCCTGCCGGGTGCAGAGGAACGTCCCCGTCAGGTTCACGGCCATCACCTCTCGCCACGATTCCAGCGTGGTATCCGCAAACGCTGCTGCCGCTGCCACGCCGGCATTGTTCACCAGTACCTGGACCGGTCCGAAGTCTTCGGCGGCGCGGGCAAAAGCGCGGGCGACGGCGTCCGGATCCGAGACATCGCAGACGACCGCTGCCGCCTGGACGCTCGATGAGCGCTGGATTGCTCGCGCCTGAGTTTCGATCGTGGCGGCTGTGCGGCCCATCAGCGTGAGCTTCGCGCCGTCCGCCGCCAACGCGGCGGCAATCGCCGCGCCAAGTCCACCGCCGCCTCCGGTGACCACTGCGTGCCGTCCGCGAAGCCAGCCGCTCACATCTGCCTCGCTTTCGCGAGATTCCGCTCGAGCTGGCGGCGCGCCGTCAGGTATTGGTTCGGCCAGGCCTGCCCGGCGTAGCCGAGCGCGGCCGCGGCGTGCAGCGTCCAGTACGGATCCGCCAGGTGCGGCCGCCCCAACGCGCACAAGTCGGCGCGGCCGGCGGCAATGATCGCGTTGACCTGCTCCGCATCAGTAATGTTGCCGACGGCAATGGTCGGACAGTGCGTTTCGTTCCGAATCTGGTCGCTGAACGGCGTCTGATACATGCGGCCGTACACCGGCTTCGCTTGCTTGGACGTCTGGCCGGTTGACACGTGCACGATGTCGACACCCGCGGCAATGAACGCCTTGGCGACCGCCACGGCCTCGTCGCCCGTGACGCCGCCCTCGACCCAGTCGGTGGCCGAGACGCGTACGGACATCGGTCGATCGGCGGGCCAGGCCGCGCGCACCGCCTTGAACACTTCAACGGGAAAACGCACGCGATGCTCGACCGGCCCGCCGTAGGCGTCCTGGCGCTGATTGCTCAAGGGCGTGATGAACGCCGACAGCAGATACCCGTGCGCGCAATGGAGCTCGATCATGTCGAAGCCGCAATCGATCCCCATCCGCGCGGCGGCGACGAACTGATCGCGGACCTGGTCCATGTCCGCCCGGGACATTTCGCGCGGGATCGGCAATTGCGGCGCGTACCGAATCGCCGACGGCGCCACGAGCGGCCAATTCCCGTCGTCGAGCGGCACGTCTTCGCCGAGCCAGGGCACTTTCGTCGATCCCTTGGGGCCGGCGTGACCGAGCTGCAGGCAGACCTTGGCGAGGCTCTCGCGGTGGATGAAGTCCACGATGCGGCGCCACGCCGTGACGTGCTCCGGCTTGTACATGCCCGTGCAGCCTGGCGTGATCCGGGCGTCGGGAGAGACGCAGGTCATTTCCGTCATGACGAGTCCGGCGCCACCAATGGCACGCGTGCCGAGATGCGCCAGATGAAACTCGCCGGGCGTCCCGTCATCGGCCGAGTACATGTCCATCGGCGCGACGACCACCCGGTTGACGACGGTCATGCCGCGCAGCGTGAAGGGCGTGAACATGGGTGGCGGTGGAAAACCGAGGTCGGGGCTCATTTCCAACCCCTTGGGGTGAGGGGGCTGCCCGTACCCTACAGGGTGGAAATGAGCCCCGACCTCGGTTTTCCCCGCAAACCATCGCTCGACGCCCTCGAGATACCTCGCGTCGCGCATCCGGAGGCTCTCGTGGCTCACGCGCTGGCTGCGCGTCAGCAGGGAGTAGGTGAACTGCTCCGGCTCCATCCTGATGTACCGCTTCACATGTTCGAACCACTCAGCCGAATTGCGCGCGGCGTTCTGCAGCCGCAGGGCTTCGGTCATCCGTTCGTCCTGGTACGCGGTCAGTGCGTCGGCAAGCGGCCGGCCGGTGGCCAGCTCGCGCGCGAGGGCAATGGCATCCTCCATGGCGAGCTTGGTGCCGGATCCAATCGAGAAATGCGCCGTGTGGGCCGCATCGCCCATCAAGACAATGTTGCCGTGAAACCACGCGGCATTGCGGACACGCGTGAAGTTCGCCCACGGCGCCGACAGATGTCGCGCGTTGGTCATCAGACGATGCCCCTTGAGCCAGGGGGCGAAGAGCGACTCACAGGCCGCGACCGTGCCATCCAGATCGAGCCTGTCGTACCCGGCGCTCCGCCATGACGCCTCGTCGCACTCGACGATGAACGTGGACAAGTGCTCGTCGAACCGGTAGCAGTGCGCCTGGAAGACGCCGTGCTCGTTCTCGACGAAATAAAACGTGAACGCCTGAAACGGAAACGTCGTGCCGAGCCAGATGAATTTGGCCTTGCCGACGGCGAGATCCGGCTGGAACGTGCCGGCATGCCTGGCGCGCACCGCGCTGTGAATGCCGTCGGCGGCGACGATGACATCCGCATCGCCAAGGCCGAGCCGTGGTAAAACCGCGTCGCTCGCCAGCTCGCACTCGAATCGAAGCGAGACCCCGAGATCGGCACAACGGGTCTGCAGAATGTTCAGCAGTTTCTTGCGCGCGATGCCGGCAAACCCGTGGCCGCTGGAGGTGATGACGCGATCGCGCGGCCGCCCCTGGCGGCCTGCTGAAGCGACGTGGACGTCGATGTCGTCCCAGTGCGCGAAGCTGGATGTGATGCGCTCGAACGTCAGCCGATCTGCCGCGCGGAAGTTCTCGAGCGTCTGATCCGAAAACACCACGCCCCAGCCGAACGTGTCGTCGGGCCGGTTGCGCTCGAGGACGGTAATGTCCGCGTCAGGCCGCGCCTGCTTGAACAACAGCGAGAAGTAGAGCCCCGCGGGCCCTCCCCCAATGACGGCAACCTTCACGCGAACGCCTCACCCAAGACAGGGTGAGGATATGACAACGGACGGAAATTGGGGCCGGGCCTATTTTCTTGAAGAAAATAGACCCGGCCCGGATTTACGCAATCGTCGGCTTCCTCGTATGCCAATCGTGCTTGATCTGGTACTGGTGCGCGACCGACAGGATCTTGTCGTCGTTGTACAGATTCCCGGCGATGACCGCGCAAATCGGCTGCTTGTTGTAGACGACGGGCGTCGGCGTGGGCGTCGGCGTCGCCGCAGCACCCCCAGCTCCTGCCGCTCCGGCGGCCCCCGCGGCGCCACCTCCGCGTCCGCCGCCGCCGGCGGGCTGTGAATCGAACTTGTACGGCACCACAACCGCCGGATGGCCCGTCGAGGCGTGCAATCCGACGTCGTACCCGTTGCCGGGGACGTACATATCAAGGTCCTTGAGCAGCTCCGCCATCTGCGTGATCAGGATCTGACGGCGTCGCTGCGCGTTGATGAAATCGAACGCGTAGGTGAACCGGCCATTCGTCCAGCGCGTCAGATCGGCCATGCTCGTCGCGCGTCCTGAACTGCCGCGGCCACCGCCACCGCCGCCGCCCGCGCGACCGGCTCCTGGCGCCGGTGCCGACGCTCCGGCTCCGCCAGCGGCTGCCGCAGCCGGATCGGCGCCTGCCCCGCCCGGCGCACCCGGACCACCCGCGCGCCCGCCACCACCACCCGCGCCGCCGCCGCGCGCCGGCGGTTGCAGTGTGGCGAGATCGAAACCAAATTCCTTCGCCTTGGCGACGACGTAGAAATCGAACGCCGCGGCCGATTCAACGCCGAGTCCGCCTCCGCCCCCGCCAGGCCGCGGCCCCAATTCCTTCGGTACGGCGCCCAGCTCCTTGAGCCCGTCCACAAATTCCTTCGGTGCGCCGGCGTCAACCCCGATCTTGAGCGTGGACAATTTGATCGCGCGATCAAAATGGAACGGCGTCATGACTGTTGACGGATCCTTGGGATCCACGCCGTGCAGCACGTTGAACACCATCGCGCAGTCCTCGACGGTGCGGCAGATGGGCCCCACGCGATCCTGCGACCAGGCGAGCACCATCCCGCCATGACGACTCACGCGTCCGTAGGTGGGCCGGAGCGCGCTCAGCCCGCATTCACGCGCCGGCGACACGATCGATCCGGACGTCTCCGTCCCGATGCCGAACGCGACGCATCCCGCCGCCGTCGCCGACGACGGCCCCGCGGACGATCCGCTCGATCCGCGCCGGATGTCCCACGGATTGTTCGTGCGGCCGCGGTACCACTGATCGCCCTGGGCGAACAACCCCGTCGCAAGCTTCGCCATCAGGACGGCGCCGGCGTCACGCAGGCGCACGACGATCTCGGCATCCTCGTCGATGATCCGATTCTCGAAATCGCCTGCGCCCCACGTCGTGCGCACGCCCTTCGTCGAGAACAGATCTTTGACCCCGTACGGAATGCCGTGGAGCGGCCCGCGATACCGGCCGGCCTTGATCTCAGCGTCCGCCCGCGCGGCCGCGGCCATCGCCTGGTCTTCCATGATCGTCACGGCACAGAGCAGCGTCGGGTCGTATTTCTTGATGCGATCGAGATAGATCTTCGTGAGGTCGGCGGACGTGATCTTGCGGTCCTTGAGCAAGGCGGACAGCCGGTGCGCCGGCAGGAACGCGATGTCCTCGCCTGTCGTGGGCACCGGGCCCGTCCACTTCTCCACCGTGAACACGTCACGCGCAAATGCCGCGGCGCCGCGTTCCTTGATCAGTTTTTCCATCAGCGCGCCGGTCCCATAGGGATACGGCTGGAACGTCCACGACACGGCCTCGCCGTTGCCGAGCGCCACGGCCGGGGTGGCCTGGCCCTGGCCGGCGCCACCCGCGCGCCCGCCGCCCGCCGGCGGCGTCTGCGCCAGCGCTCTGGCGCCAAATCCAAACGTGCTCGCCGCGGTCGCGACGAGCGACATGAAAATAAAGCGGCGACGATCGAAACCCTCCAGGCCCTGCGCGTCGGCCTCGGCGGTCGCGTCAATCTGCGCCTGATCCAGCAGGTCGTGCTCGTCGTGAAACGTCATATGCCTCTCCAGGGCGAGGGGATCGTGGAATTTGCGGATTATATGCCCTGGATCGACCGGCTGCGCTATTTAGTCCTGAGCCACTTCTCGATTTGGCCGGCCACGTCGCTGGCCGCCTCCTGCCATCCGCGCAGGGATTCCGGCGGCTTGTTCTTGTTGGTGAACACAATCGCCACGGGCCCGCGCGTCACGCGTACGCGCAGCACGGGCGAGCGGACCGGCGCGATCATCCCCGGAATGGACGAAGGGTCTCCGGGCCTGGGGTTGAGGCCCATGACGACCTTGGGCACGTAGACAGACCGCTCGATCACCTCAATCAAGACGTCTGCGCCGGCCTCCCCCTCGGCGGCCGTGAGCACCTTCTTCTTAGCCGCCAGAGCTGCCGTCACGTCAGACACTGATTCGCGACGCGCCTCCAGATCTTTCCGCTCCCCGCCCTCGTCGGTCTTCACATAGAAGTGGAGAGTCTTGGCCTGCGGCGAATAGATGGGGACCGCGGCCGGCGCGATCGTCAGCAGGACCCAGCCGAGCGCAAGAAACTGACTCGGAGCCACGGATCAATGTTAGGACCTTTTGAGGTCGTTTTCCCGGCGCGAGCCCCGGGCGTTTGTGCGGGCGCCAAGCGTCCGGGACAGGCGCGAGAGAACCCGCCCAGGCAGACTCAGATGACACCTCCGGTCCGGGGTGGCGCCAAACGCCAACCGCAGTTGTCTTTTCCGGGGAAAACGACTCCCGAGGTCTTTCTAGCGTGACAGCGTGACCGCCGCGATCAGCAGGACCGAGCCGATCAGGGCAATGCCCGTGGCGCGGACCAGAAGCTGAACGACGATGGCGGCAAACGGCGGGGATTCGACGTGCATTGCAAACTCCGGCCACAGCCATAGCAAACGGAGTGCCATCGCAATCTGGCCGGAAACTGACAGGGGTGGGTCGGAAGGCGCTGTAGCTTTGACAGGGCCTAGGTAAGGCAGGAACTGACAACGGAGACGGCGTCGATCAGCTGGTCGATGGAAGCTTGCGGGACCAGGCCCGTGAGCTGGCCCGGAATGAACATGAAACCGCTCCGATGCAGGCCTGGCGACCCCTGTACGGGCCGGCTGTGAACTGCGCAGGCGGTGACCTTGACCCCCGGCCCGTCATCGCCCATCAGGCGAAAGTCCAGCGCCTGCCCTTTCTCGAACGGGGTCTGGCTGACTACGGAGAAGCCGGTGCGGCTGAGGTCATGGATGACGATCGGGGTGTTAAGGGACACCAGCTCGCCGCGGACGCGCATAAAGACATCGACGCGCGGCGACCTCCGCTGGTCTCGTCCGCGATACTGCTGGGGTCCTCCCAGTCCGTGGGCCACCGGGCAATTTTGGCAATAGCAGTGCCAGACACGGGCGACGGTTTCCTGACATCCGGCCGCGCGTAATGCGCCGGCACCGACAAGGACTGTGCGCCCAATCTCAATTTCGTGAGATCAGGAGGCCGGGGCTCATTTCCCTGGTGGGACCGGAAATGAGCCCCGGCCTCGATTTATGCTCGATCCCATGTCCCTGCACATTCTCATCGCCGGGGCCGGGATGGCCGGTTTGTCCGCTGCCCGTGAACTCGAAGATCGCGGGATGCGCGCCACCATTATCGAAGCGCGCGATCGCGTCGGCGGCCGGGTGGTGACACTCCGCGAGGGATTTACAGGACGACAACACGCGGAGGGCGGCGCGGACCTCATCGAATCTGATCAGGAAAACGCCTGCCAGCTTGCTAAGCGTCTTCGCCTGAGCCTCGTGCCGATCCTCAAACGCGGCTTCGGGTACTACGGGCCCGATCGCGCCGGACGGGTCCGGCGGCAGTCGGCATTCGACGGCTTCGCGCCCATCAATGAAGCGCTGGCCTCGCTGGTCCGGGACTACAAGCTGGCGGCGCAGCGCTGGGACGGGCCCATCGCCGGCCGGCTGTCGCAGCGATCGGTTTCGGACTGGGTACGCTCGATCTGCACGGATCGCAGCCGCGGCGAGATCGAACAGCTCATCTCGCGGTTTCGCGGTTTTCGCGGTTTGTTTCTCGCGGACCCCGAGGAACTGTCGCTCCTCGCGCTCGTGGATTTCTTCGCCGACGATCCGTTCGGGGGCGACAGCGTCATGCAACGCGTCGTCGGCGGCAACGACCAGCTCGCGACAGCCCTGGCGGCCACGCTGGACAGTCCGATTCATCTGAGAACGGTGCTGCGCCGCGTGCGTGCCGGACGTTCCGGCGTGACGGTCACCGTGGATACGCCGACGGGCCGCACGGACGTTCGGGCTGACGCGCTGATTTGCACGCTGCCGCCCGTGCCGTTGCGGCGCATCATCTTCGAGCCGGGGCTGCCACGCCCACAGCAGCAGGCCATTCGGGAACTGCACATGGGGCCCGCCACGCGGCTGACGCTGCAGTTCGCGTCCCGTTTCTGGCGCCGCCGGCGCCAGCCAAGTTTGTTCGCCTCCGACCAGCCGACGGGCGCGGTCTGGGACGGCAACGAAGAGCAGCACGGCAAGACGGCGATTCTGAGCCTGCTGGCCGGCGGAAGCGCGTCGGCCGAACTGCAGCGGCTGCTGGCGCGGGGCGGACCGCAGGCGGTGGTCCGGCGTCTTGGCTGGCTGGGCCGCCCGTCGAAACTCATCTCGGCTCGGGCGATCACGTGGGAGAACGACCCCTGGGCCGGCGGCGGATACGCGGCATTTCACACCGGCTTCGACCCGGGTTTGCGCGAATGGCTCGCGCGGCCCTTCGGCCGCGTGCTCTTTGCCGGCGAGCACACGAGCCTCGACGCCCAGGGCTACATGGAAGGCGCCGTCGAAAGCGGCCAACGCGCCGCCGCCGAAATCAGCGCGATGGCGGCGTCATAGATCGCGCCGGCCGGCGATCGCGAGCGCGATCAGGAATGCCGCGATCGTCGTACAGACGAGCACGATGACCGCGCCGGTCGAGACACCGGCCCCGACAATCGCCTGCGGCTCGTAATAGCGGAACAGCGACAGCGGCCGCAGCCGCGCCGCGGGCGCCCAGAGCCGCGCCACATAGTCGAGTACGAACGAGCCGGCGATCACGGCGATCGTCCAGGCCGTTGCCGCGCCGCCATCGCGATGCCACGCACTGACGATCAACCCGACCGCGCCGAATGCCGCGAACACCAGCCACGCCATGGCGGCGGCCGGCAGCAGGCTCGCCGGGGACACATCGAGAGGACGCAGGCGCAGACCAATCGCCGTCCCGATCCAGGCGGCGCTGACGCCGACGGCCAATCCGATCATCACCGTCTGGATGCCGGCAACCACAAACGTCCAGCGAGCCGCGGGCCGTGTCGCCAGCAAATCCATGGTGCCCAGGCCCGCTTCGCCGGCGATGGCAGCCGCGGAGGTACGAACCACCCACGTGGACAGCAGCAGAATGAAGAAGGGATGGGCGTAGCCAAGTGCGAGAAACCCCGCGGGCGTCAGCGCGACCTCGTTGCCGACGAGCGCCTGCATCTCCGGGGGCAGCAGCGTCAGCAGGCTGCTGATCCAGCTTGTTTCGTTGGGCGCAGGGGCGAGCCGGGTCAGCAGAAACTGAAACACGCCGACCGCCAGCGCAATCGGGATCAGCGGCCTGTGGTGACGGGCCCAGGCGTGGCGGAGGAGCGCGACAATCGTGCGGGCCCCGCCCGTCATCGATAGTGCTCCAGGAATGCGTCTTCGAGGCTCATCGGCTCCACGGTGATGTCATCGAGCGGGAGCGTACTGGCCCGCCGCACCAGATCCGGCACGTCGCTGCGCACGACCAGCAGCTCGACGCGCGTGTCGCTGCGGAAGACCACGTCGCCGAACGCGCTGAGATCCGATGCATCGGTCGGGGTTGTAAACGCGATTCGAACCCGGCGCCGTTGGGACGCCAGCACGCTGTCGATGGTGCCGGTGGCAACCAGCGTCCCGCCGCGCAGCATCGCGACGCGATCGCAGACACGCTCGACTTCCGAGAGGATGTGCGACGAGAAAAAGATGGTCATGCCGCGCGAGCGCGCGTCGGCGAGCGCGTCGTAAAACGCCTGCTGAACCAGCGGATCCAGGCCTTTTGTCGGCTCGTCGAGAAACGCGAGACGCGGGCGGCACTGCAGGGCCTGGACGAGGCCGATCTTTTGTTTCATGCCGTCCGAATACGTGCGGACCGGCCGCCGAAGATCCGCGTCGGCCAGCCCGAACCGATCGAGGAGAGCCTGGCGATCGACGGCCGGGCGCCGGGTCAGGCGCTCGAGAAACCGCAAGGTGTGCCAGCCCGTGAAGCCGGGCCACAGCGCCAGCTCACCAGGCAGATACCCGATCTCCGCGCGGGCCGCCGTGCCCGCCCTGCCAATCGGATGGCCCAGCACCGCCGCACGTCCGTGGCTGGGGCGCAGCAGGCCGAGCAGCAGACGGATGGTGGTCGTCTTGCCCGCGCCATTCGGGCCAAGGAAGCCGAAGATCTCGCCGGCATCCACGCGCAGCGACAGGCCGGCCAACGCGCGGACCGCGCCGTACTGCTTCGCGAGATCGGTCGTGACAATCACCGGCGTCACGGCGCCAGCCTACCAAAGGAACATGGCCCGCCGAAGGTGCACCCAGCGCGCACAGCGAAGGCGGCTACAATCGCGAGGTGGTGTTACGTTCGCTGTTGTTCGTCCCCGGCACCAGTCCCGATCGATTTTCGAAGGCCCTCGCATCGGGCGCTGATGCAGCACTCATCGACCTCGAAGATGCCGTGGACAGCTCCCGCAAAGCCGAAGCGCGTGAATTGGTCGGCGCGTGGCTGAAGACCACGACCGCCTCGCGAACGGCGCGGTTCGTGCGGGTCAATGCGCCCGGATCGGAATGGCAGGAGGCCGATCTGCGGTGGCTCGCCCGGGTGGCCGGCTACATCGACGGCGTCATCGTGCCGAAGGTCGAAGCCGCCGATCACATCGAGCAGGTGGCGCGCGTGGCGCCGCATGGCCGCGTGTGTCCGATGTTCGAGACGGCGCGCGCGATTCTCGACGCGCCCGCCATCGTCCGCGCGACGGCCGACATGCCGGCGATTATCTTCGGCGCGGAGGATCTCACCGCCCAGCTCGGGATTCCGCGCACGGTCAATGGCGAGGAACTGGTGCTGGCGCGATCGCAGGTCGTCCTGGCCGCCGCGACCATCGGCGCCGATGCGATTGATGCCGTCTTTGTCGATCTGACCGCCTCAGGAGACCTGTTCGAGGACTGCCGGCGCGCCAAGGCGGTGGGCTTCCGCGGCAAAACGGCGATTCACCCGAATCAAATTGCGGTCATCAACGACGTGTTCAGCCCGACCGGGGACGAAATCGCCCGCGCGCGGCGCCTGATTGCGGCCGACGCCGCCGCCCGCGCAGCCGGCCAGGGCGCGTTTCGATTCGAGAACCGGATGGTCGATCAGCCGGTGGTCACGAGGGCGAGGCGGGTCGTGGAACTCGCGGACAAACTCACGACTAACAACTAACAACTCACAACTCACAACTCACAACTCACAACTGGCACGTTGGGTTCGATCCGCAATTGTCAGTTGTGCGTGGTCAGTTTCTGAGTCAGGACGCCGTGTACGCCGTTTTGAGCACCGTGTAAAAGTCCTTCGCATAGCTGCCCTGCTCGCGCGGCCCATAACTTGACTTTTTCCGGCCGCCAAACGGCACGTGGTAATCGAGCCCGGCTGTCGGCTGATTGACCATGACCAGACCGCTGCTCGAGTTGCGCTTGAAATGCGTCGCGAGTTTGAGTGACGTCGTCGCGATGCCTGACGACAGTCCGTAGACAGTGGCATTCGCGGTCGCCAGCGCTTCTTCGTAGTCCCTGACGCGAATCACGGCCGCGACCGGCCCGAAGATCTCTTCGCGGTTGATGCGCATGTCGTTATGCGTGTCGGTAAACAACGCCGGCGCCATGTAGAAGCCCTCGGTGTCGCGCTTCAGCCGCTCGCCACCCGTGACGAGGCGCGCGCCATCGCGTTTGCCGATGTCGATGTAACTGAGGTTCTTCTCCAGTTGTTTCGCGTCCACCACCGGGCCGAGATCGATGCCCGGCTTCAAGGCATCGTCGACGACCAGCTTCTTCATACGCTCGACCATCGCCGCGACGAATCGATCGTGAATGCCCTCGGTCACGATGAGCCGGCTCGAGGACGTGCAGCGCTGGCCCGCCTGGAAGAAGGCGCCGTTCACGGCGATGTTCACCGCCACGTTCAGATCCGCGTCGTCGACGATCACCAGCGGATTCTTGCCGCCCATTTCCAGCTGGATGCGCGAGCCGGCGGCCACGGCGGCGGCGGCGACCGACGGTCCGACGTCCTGCGATCCGGTAAACGTCACGGCATCGACATCCGGCGAGGATGCCAGCGCCGGGCCGAGTTCCGATCCGGGTCCCAGCACGAGATTGAGCACCCCAGGCGGCAGACCGGCGCGCTGCACGATGTCCGCGATGGCCCAGGGAGAGGCCGGCACCAGTTCCGCCGGCTTGAAGACAACCGTATTGCCGCACGCGAGCGCGGGCGCGATCTTCCACGCGGCGATGGCCAGCGGAAAGTTCCATGGCGTGATCGCGGCGATGACCCCAAGCGGCTCGCGTGTGACTTCGACATCCACGCCCGGACGCGTCGAGTCCACCCGGTCGCCTGCCAATCGCACGGCCTCACCGGCGAAGAACTTGAAGATCATGCCGGCGCGCGCGGCTTCGCCGATGCCGTCGGCCACCGGCTTCCCCTGCTCGCGCGCGAGCTGCCGCCCCAGCTCTTCTTTGCGCGCCAGGATCTCCGTGCCGGCTTTGTCCAGAATGTCGAAGCGCGTCTGCGGATTCGAATGCGACCAGGTCTTGAACGCTTCACGCGCCGCGCCGATCGCGTTGGCGAGGTCCGCCCTGGACGCGCGGGCGAATTCGCCGATCACGTCGCTGGTGTTCGAGGGGTTGATATCGGTGTTGCGCGAGGCGGACTCGACACGCTCGCCGGCGATCAGGTTCGGGAAGGACACAGCCATCGACACATGATTGATCAAAGTCGCGCGCGATCGATCCCCGCCGCGTCGCATAACGCGTCGAGTACGGCCGAAAAATCCTGATCGCCCCTGCCGGATGCCCGGGCCGCGCTGAAGGACTCTCGCGCCACGGCCGCGATGGGCACCGGCACCTTGACGGCATTGGCGGCATCGACAATGAGGGTCAGGTCCTTGTGGGCCAGATCGATGGTAAAGCCCGGAGCCGTGTCGCCTTTGAACACTTTGGATGGCCACGCGATCTTGAGCTGACCGTTTGTCGCCGTCGTGCCGTGGATTACGTCCAGCGTCTTCGCCAGATCCAGCCCGAATCGCTGTGAAAGGGCGATGGCTTCGGCATTGAACGCGCACGAGACGATCGCCAGGTAGTTGTTCACCAGCTTGGTGCGCATGCCCGAGCCGGGTCCGCCGCAGTGATGGACCGTCGTGCCCATCTTGTCCAGCAGCGGCTTGATGCGCGCGAATGTCTCCGCCGAGGTGCCCACCATGAACAGCGATTCGCCGCGCTCGGCGTGGCTCGCCAGGCGGCCCACGGGCGCGTCCGCAAACGCCACGCCCTTTCCGGCCGCCGCGGCGGCCAGGCGATCGGTCACCAGCGGATCGATCGTACTCATGTCCACGACCACGGTTCCGGCGCGGGCATGGGCCAGAATGCCGTCTGCTCCGCCGATCACCTGTTCGACCACCGCCGTGGTGGGCAGCATCGTGAAGACCACATCGCATGCGGCAATTTCCTGCACCTCGGCGGCCTCTCTCGCCCCCAGCCCGACCAGCGCCCGCACCGGCGCGGGATTGACGTCTCGGACCACGAGCGTTTCGCCTTTGCGGGCGAGATTCGACGCCATCGGCCGGCCCATGTTCCCCAATCCGACGAAACCAATTCGTGCCATAGCGGCTGGCATCATATCGACGTACGACACGGCTGCGTTAGAATCGCAGCGCCATGGAACTGATGAATCGCCTGCTGCTGGTCCTGCACTTCCTCGGTCTCGCGATGGGCCTCTCGGTGGGGCTGTCGAGCATGGTGATGGCCGGGCTCATCGACAAGAGCGCACCGGCGGAAAAGGCCGTGCTCGGCCGCTTCCCGCCGCTGATGAGCCGCGTGGGCTCGATTGGACTCGCGCTGCTGTGGATCACCGGCCTCGGCCTCTTCTTTGAGAAGTGGGGCGGCTTTGAAAACATCGGCAACATGCCGTGGCAGTTCCACCTGAAGCTGACGCTCGTCGTGATTCTGTCCGGCCTGATTGGCTATCTGCAGTCCCTGCAGCGCCGGCTGCGCAACGGCGACGCCTCGGTCATGCCAACCATGCAACGGTTCGGCCGCATCGCCTTCCTGACCGCCATCGCGATCGTCGTGTGCGCGGTCTGGGCCTTCGACTAACGGATCCTCCCGTTTGCTTCGCACCGCCGGCGCACTCGTCGTCGCGGCGCTCGCGCTGGGCGCGGCGATTCGGGCGCAGGAACCGCGGCCGTTCCGCTGGGGCGGCGACGCCGAAGGCGGCGCGCCATTCGTCGAGGCGGATCCACGGCAGCCCGATCGCGTCGTCGGCTTCGACGTCGACATTGCATCGCTGATTGCCCGGGAACTGGGCCGGCCGCCTCAGTTCGTTCAAATCCTGTTCACGTCGCTCGACCAGTCCGCGGCCCGCGGCGACTTCGATATTGGACTGAGCGGGATCGAAGACACGCCGGCCCGGCGATCCACGCTCGCCGTCACCGTGCCGTACTACGAATTTCGCGAAGTGCTCACCGTTCGCAGCGCCGATCGCGGCAGGTTCAAGAGCCTCGCCGACCTCCGCGGTCATCGCGTCGCGACGCTCGGCGGCACGATCGCCTACGAGCTTTTGCTCGTCGCCGAGCGCGACCATGGCATTTCCGCCGTCTCGTACGACGACGATGTGCATCCGTACACCGACATGGTCAGCGGCCGCGTGGATGCGGTGCTGCTCGATCACGTGCTGGCCGAACGCACGATGCGGCGAATCACGGGCCTGTACACGCAGCCGGATGAGGTGGCAATCGGCCACTACGTGGGTGTACTCGCGCCCGGCCAGACGGCGCTCCGCGATCGCATCGACGAGATCCTCCGCGCCGCGATGCGGGACGGGCGGCTGGAGGCGATCTTCAGGAAATGGAACGTCTGGAACGACAACCAGCCGGCATTCTTCGCGCGCGTGCTCGCGGGCGGTGACATTCAAGGCACGGCCGTGCCAGGCACCGCGTCCGAGTCCACACTGGCGATGACGCGGCGCTACCTGCCGTCGTTCCTCACCGCGTCTGCGATGACGCTGGTGCTGTCGTGCCTGTCGATGGCGCTGGCGATCGCTGTCGGCATGGGGCTGGCAATCGGCCGCGTGTACGGGAGTCGATGGCTTCGCGCAATCGTCACGCTGTATGTGGAGGTCATTCGCGGCACGCCGGTGCTGCTGCAGCTCTTCATTATTTACTACGGCCTGGCGGACGTCATTCGCCTGCCGGCGTTCCTCGCGGCGCTGCTCGGCCTTGGACTCAACTATGCGGCCTACGAAAGCGAGATCTATCGGAGCGCGCTCGAGGCCGTGCCGCGCGGCCAGTTGGAGGCCGCGCGCGTGCTCGGCTTCAGCGACGCGCAGACGCTGCGCCTGATTCGCGGCCCGCAGGCCTTCCGGGTGGCGCTGGCGCCGATGACAAACGACTTCGTTGCCATGCTCAAGGACTCGTCGCTCGTGTCGGTGCTCACCGTCATGGAACTGACGAAGCAGACGCAGATCTTCGCGACCAATCTGGGCAGCTGGGTCATCCCTGGCGCGTTGTGCGCGACGCTGTACCTGGCGATGTCCCTGCCGCTGTCCCAGCTTGCGCGCCGGCTTGAATCGCGCTGGAAGGCGGCGACCACGTCATGAGCACCGTCCTGTCCGTCTCCGGCGTCCGCCTCAATCGCGGCAGCCGCGCGGTGCTCCGCGATCTGTCGTTTGACGTCGCGCCTGGCGCCATCGTCGCGCTCATGGGGTTGTCCGGATCGGGCAAGACCACGGCCCTGCGCGCGATTGCGGGGCTCGAACCGTTCGATGCCGGCGCCATCGCCTTGGGATCGGCGACGCTGTCCGCCGGTCCATTGTCTGCCGCCACGCGGCGCGCCACCGCGGGCCACGTCGGCATGGTCTTTCAGTTCCATCATCTGTTCGAGCACCTCACCGCGCTCGACAACGTATGCCTCGCGCCGGTGCACGTGCAACGGCGCGGCCGGCGGGAGGCCGAGGATGTGGCGGGGCGACTGCTCGATGAACTCGGCGTCGCGCACCGGGCGGCCGCGTGGCCGCGTGAACTGTCGGGCGGCGAAGCGCAGCGCGTCGCGATTGCGCGCGCGCTGGCGACCAATCCGCCGATCCTGCTGCTGGACGAACCGACGGCCTCGCTGGATCCGGCGCGCCGCGGCGAACTCGGCGCGACGTTCCGTCAGCTCGCGTCAGCCGGCCGCGCGCTGCTCGTGACGTGCCACGACGTCACGTTCGTGCGCGAGTTCGCCACGGAATGCCTCATCCTCGCGGACGGCAGCGTCGTGGAACGCGGGGATCCACAGACCGTGCTGGATTCGCCGACGCATGAAGCGACACGCGCGCTGCTGCGTTCAGCCTAGCGGTCCCGTCAGCGCTGGCCGGCGCCTTTCCGGGCCAGCAATTGTTCCATCTCGTCCATGACCGCGTTCATCTTCTTCATCGTCAGATCCAGCGGCTCGCTCGTCGTCATGTCGACGCCGGCGTCCTTCAGCAGATCGATGGGGTACTTCGAGCCGCCGGCGCTGATAAACGCCAGATAACGCCGCCGTGCTTCCGCGTCGCCCGCCTTGACCTTGGTCTCCAGCGCGGCCGATGCGGTAAAGGACGTCGCATACTGAAAGACGTAGTAGTCGCTGTAGAAGTGCGGAATGAAGCTCCACTCGTGGGCGATGTAGTCGTCCACGATGCAGATGCCGGCGTCGTGGCCGTAGTACTTGCGCGTCACATCGAGATAGAGCTTCGCCAGTGACTCGCCGGTGACCGGCTGGCCCTTCTGCGCCATTTCGTGCATCTTCATCTCGAATTCGGCGAACTGGGTCTGCCGGAAGACCGTCCCCTTGATGTTCTCGAGATAGTTCCCAAGAAGAGCCAGGCGCGCCGACGGATCCTTCAGGATCGTCAGCATGTGATCGATGAGCAGCGCCTCGTTGAACGTGGACGCGACTTCGGCCACGAAGATCGGGTAGTTGGCCAGTGGATACGGCTGGGTCTTGTTGGAGAAGTAGCTCTGCATCGTGTGGCCCATTTCGTGGGCCACCGTGCTGACGTCGGTGTACTTGCCGTTGTAATTGATCAGCATGTACGGGTGCACGTCGTAGGTGGAATTCGAGTACGCGCCGGACCGCTTGCCGGGCGTCGGCAGCATGTCGATCCAGCGGTTGTCGAACGCCTGCTTCACCACGGTCGTGTAGTCCGTGCCGAGCGGCGCGAGCGCGTCGAGCACGAGTTGCCGCGCCTGCTCCGGCGTGTACTCCAGGTTCACGGACCCGACGAGCGGCGCATACAGGTCGTAGTAGTGCAGCGTGTCCACGCCCATCATGCGCCGGCGCAGTTTGAGGTACCGGTGGAAGGTCGGGAGCGCCTTGTTCACGCCATCCACCAGCCGCGTATAGACGGTGACGGGAATGTTGAACGTGTTGAGCGACGCTTCCAGGCTGGATTCGTACTTGCGCGCGTTGGCGAAGAACCAGGTCTTCTGAATCTCCGCGTTCATCGTGGCGCCGAACGTGCCGCTGTAGGCGCCAAGCGCCTGGAAGAACGTCGACATGACTTTCTCGCGATCGGCGCGATTCGGCAGGGCGCGCAGGTCGGAGTACCCGGCCTGATCGAGCTTCACCGTCCTGCCGTCGCTCAGGGTCACGGACGGATACTGGAAGTCCGCGTTACTCAGGATCGAATAGACGTCCGACGGCGAGGTGGCCATCATCCCGGCGCTGGCGAGCAGGCGCTCTTCTGACTCGCTCAGCGTGTGCGCGGCGCGGCGCGCGATGTCCTGCAGATAAAACCGGTACGGCGCCAGTCGCGGCTCCGCCGCCAGAAACTTCTCGACCGTCCCGGCCGGAAACCGCAGAACCTCCGGCTCGAAGTACGAGACCTGCGCTCCAAACGTCGTATACAGCGCGATCATTTCCTGCTGCATCCCCTGGTGCGTCGCGTCCCGCGTGTCCTGGTCGGCGAGCAGGCCGGCGTACAACGCCAGGCGGGACATCGTGCGATCCACAGCAGAGCCCCGCTCGAGCGCGTCGGCCAGCACGGAAGCGGACGAGCTCAGACGGCCTTTGAAGCTCGCCAGCGACGGCAACTGCCTGGCGATGGCGTCCTTCTCGGCGCGCCACGCGGCATCGGTCGGATAGAGATCCTTCAGATTCCAGGTCAGTTTTTCGGGAACCGA
The DNA here is from genome assembly GCA_036274235.1 of Vicinamibacterales bacterium. GTDB lineage: Bacteria > Acidobacteriota > Vicinamibacteria > Vicinamibacterales > SCN-69-37 > DASUGC01. Next base: position 15,788 of record DASUGC010000226.1, on the reverse strand, counting down.
GGACCGATCGCGCGTCTGCGCCAGCGCGGTGGCCGTAAGCAGAACGCCGAAGACAAGGCCGGCGGCCGAACGCAGAAAGAGTCGCAATGAGGTCATGACGCCAGTGTACGTCCAGCGCCGAAGGGAACGACGCGGCGCCGTCTCACCCCGATCCCAGCCCGAACGGAAACGCAATCTTCACGCGCATCGTCCGTTCCCGGCGATCCTCGGCGTCGAGATTCAGCGCGCGCGCCTTCAACAGATCTTCCAGGGACACCATCCCCACCAGCACGCGCGTGTCCACCCGGTCAATCACCGGAAATCTCGTCAGTCCCGTCTTGGCCATCCGATGGACGATGACGCGGAGCGGCTCATCGGCCAGGGCCAGCGTCGGATTGTCGTGCACCACGCCTTCTCCGCGCGTAATCACGCCCGTCAGGCGTCCCTCGCGATCGACGAGTGGATAGAGACGCTGGCCGAGATCCGAATGATTCTGACGAAGGATCTGCAGCTTCGCGGGCGGCGCATCGGCCGGCAGCGCGACCACGTTCGTGCGCATCACCTCTCGAACAAACAGGATCTCCAGCGGGTCAATCGCGTACTCGCGGCTCAAATGGTAGCCGCGGCGCGCGATCTTCTCCGTCAGGATCGATCGCTTCAGCACGAGCACCGTGAGCGCATGCGCCACCGTCACCGCGACCAGGAGCGGCAGCATCATGTTGACGTCGTGCGTCAGCTCAATCAGGAACACGATGCCGGTGAACGGCGACCGCATCGTGCCGCCGAGAATCGCGCCCATGCTGACGAGCGGCCAGAAGCCGGGCCCGAAGTCCGGCAAGGCGAGCGCCTCGACGCCGCCGAGCGCGCCGCCCATCAGCAGGAGCGGCGCCAGCACTCCGCCCGATGTGCCCGATCCCAGCGAAATCGACCACATGAGCCCTTTGACAATCAGCAGACCGGCGATGACACGCATGCTCACGTCGCCGCGAAGCAGTCCCGCGATGGTGTCGTAGCCCACGCCCAACGCGTGTGGAAAGAAATATCCGCCCACGCCGATCGCCACGCCGCCGATGGCGGGCCACCACATCCAATGGATCGGGAGATGGCTGAACGCGTCTTCCGCCGCGTACACCGCCGAGGTCAGCGCCGCCGACAGGGCGCCCGCGAGCAGGCCCGCCGCCACACAGCCGAGCACGCCGAGCGGGCCGATGAAGACGGGATGCGCCGGCACCGCAAAGAGCGGCCCGACGCCAAGAATGTAGCGGCGCACGACGAGCGCGGTGGCGCTGGCCAGCGCCACCGGCACGAAGCTGCGCGGCTTCCATTCGAAGAGCAGCAGCTCCACCGCCAGCAGGACCGCCGCGACGGGCGCCGCAAAGGTGGCCGACATCCCGGCCGCCGCGCCGGCGACGAGCAGCGTCTTCCGTTCGGCGCTGGTCAGATGGAAGAACTGCGCGATCACGGAACCAATCGCGCCGCCCGTCATGATGATGGGCCCCTCGGCGCCAAACGGCCCGCCCGATCCAATCGAAATCGCCGACGACAAGGGCTTGAGAATCGCCACCTTGGGCTGGACGCGGCTGCCATTGATCAGGATGGCCTCGATCGCTTCCGGAATGCCGTGCCCCCGGATGCGATCCGATCCATAGCGGGCCATCAGGCCGATGACGAGCGCCCCGGCTACCGGGACGAAGAGAACCAGCCAGCCGAGTGCGTGATCGGCCGGCGACGATCCGGCGAATGACAGCCGGTGAAAGAAGAACAGATTGGTGAAAAACGCAATCAGCGCGAGCAGCGCCTTGGCGACAAAGGCCGCGACGACGCCGATGACCATGGCAAGCGTCGCGATGGCCAGCAGCCGCGGTGACGCCGTGAAGTCGCCCAGCTCCTCAGCAGCGTCACGCGTCTGACCAGACATCCTCCCATCGTGGCAGACTCAGGCCCGCCTTTCCTTAGGCGTACTTAATGCAGACGTTCTTCACTTGCGTATAACTCATCAGCGACTCCAGCCCTTTTTCGCGGCCGTAGCCGCTCTTCTTGTAGCCGCCGAACGGCAGTTCCACGCCGCCGCCGGCGCCGTACGTGTTCACGTACACCTGGCCGGACTTGATGCGCGAGGCCAGTGCCATCGCCTTGTTGATGTCGCGCGTCCAGATGCCGGCGACCAGGCCGTACTGGCTGCGATTGGCGATCGCGGCCGCGTCTTCGAGATCGGCAAATTCGATCATGGCGAGCACCGGGCCAAAGATCTCTTCCTGCGCCACACGCATGTCGGGCGTCACCTGATCGAGCAGCGTCGGCTGGAAGTAGTAGCCGCGCCCGAGTGAGGGATCGGATGGACGAGCGCCGCCGGCCGCGACGTGCGCGCCCTCGGATCTTCCGACGTCCACGTATCGCTCCACCGTTTCGAGCTGCCGTCTGGAAATGATGGGGCCCATGTCCGGATCGCTCACGCCGGGCCCGACGCGCATAGACGAGGCGCGGGCCGCGAGCCGATCGACAAGCGCCTGATGCGCGCTGCGCTCGACCAGCAGGCGCGAGCCGGCCGAACACGTCTGGCCGGCATTCTGAAAGATCGCGTTCGCCACACCTTGCGCGGCCAGATCCAGGTCGGCGTCGGCGAACACGATGTTCGGCGACTTGCCGCCCAGCTCCATCACGACGGGTACGACATTGCCGGCCGCCATCTTTGCGACCTGCACGCCGACGTCGACCGATCCGGTGAACGTCAACTGATTGATCGCCGGGTGGCTGGCGAGCGCCGTGCCGGCCTCGCTGCCCGTGCCCGGCACGACGTTCAGCGCGCCGGCCGGCAATCCGCAGGCGAGCGCGATTTCCCCAAGCCGCAACGCGGTCATGGGCGATTCGCTCGACGGTTTCATGACCACGGCGCAGCCAGCGGCCAGCGCCGGCGCTACGCCGCGCGCGCCAATCTGGATCGGATAGTTCCACGGCACGATCTGCGCGGAGACGCCGATGGGTTCGCGCACGGTGAAATCCAGGAAGCCGGGCCCAAGTGGAATGGTGTGGCCCATGATCTTGTCGGCGATGCCGGCGAAAAACTCGAAATAGCGCGCCGCCACCTGCACGTCCGTGCGCGCCTGCTTCAGCGGCTTGCCGTTGTCGCGGCTTTCAAGATTCGCGAGCTCTTCGGCCCGATCCCGCAACGCCTGGGCGATCCGATTCATGATGCGCCCGCGCTCGGCCGGCGCCATGCCTCCCCACGCCTTTCCGTCGAGCGCATCATGCGCGCTCTGGACCGCGCGATCGACATCGGCCTTCGTCGCCTTCGCCACGGTGGCCAGCACGTCGCCGCTGGACGGATCGAAACTCTGAAACGTCCCGCCATCAGACGCCGCCGACTTCTCGCCATTGATAATGAGTTGTTCAACCATACGCGTGCCCCTGCCGGCTCAACCTGCAACCTGGTTTTCTATCCTCGAATTGCTTTCAACATACGCCCATAATTCGAGCGATCGATCTTCGCCTCGATGACGCTCACGCCGTCGTGGGCGGCGGCCTGCTCAATCGCCATGGCCAGCTCGGGCTCGGACCTGGCGCTGAAGCCGCGCGCGCCGAAGCTCTCCGCCAGCGCAGCCCAGTTCATGGGCCCAAGCGCCACGCCGGCGGCCGGAAGCTGCCGCGCCTGCTGCTTGATCTCGATGAGGCTCAACGACGTGTCACTGAACACAATCACGATCAGACGAAGCCGCTCGCGGACTGCGGTCAACAGCTCCCCGATACAGATCAGCAGACCGCCATCGCCCGTGAGCGCCACCACGGGCCGCTGCCGATCCGCGATGGCCGCGCCGATCGCCGCCGGCAGCGCAAACCCCATCGTCGACAGGCCGTTCGAGATCAACAGATCGTCGGGCCGGGCGGCCGGCCACCGCATCATCACCGGCAGCATGTGGGCGCCGGCATCGACGGTCGCCCGCCAGGCGCCGGCCAATGCCGACGCCGCGACATCGACGACATGCTGGGCGCCCATCCCTCCACCGCCAGTGTCCGTGAACCTCTGCCCGGCTGCCAGCGTCGCGACTGTCTCCAGATCCCACTCGGTGCCCCTGATTGTGGCTTCGAGCCGGCGAATCTGCCCGGTCAGGTTGCCGATCGATTGAGCCGCGAAGGGCACGTGCTCCGCCGGCAGGCGCCATTCATTCAGGCCGACGACCGCCTGCGGAAACGTCCACGGCCGCGGCAACAGCTCCACAGGGTCCAGGCCGAGGCCAATCAGCAGGTCGCTTTCTCCGACGATCGCGCGCTCGACACTCCCGTTCGTGAACACACCGGCGAAACACGGGTGCGCATCCGGAAGGGCGCCTTTGCCCTTGTACGTGACCATCGCCGGAACGGATCGGCGCTCGCACAACTCACGGATCGCCGCGGCGCCGCCCGGCCGGCGTGCGCCCAATCCGATCAGCACGAGGGGCTTGCGTGCGCCTGAGACCAGTTCATCGAATCGCTTTGCTTCCTGGGGATCGACCGCAATCGCCGGCCCACTGGGCAACGCCCTGGCGGCTTCCACCTTCCCCGTCACGTCTCCTGGACAGTCGAGGTGCACGGGCCCCGGCGGCAGTGTCGTCAATGCATGGAATGCCTGCTGGACGGTCTCGTTCGCGTTGATGGACGACAGTCGCGCAGACCACTTGGTGATTGGCTTCAGCAGCGCGACGTGATCGATCTGCTGGTGCGCGAACCGGCCGTTCGCGCTGAGCGGATGGCTGTCCGTGAACAGCATCAGCGGCGCGCGCTCGAGGCACGCACACGCGATCCCATTCACCACCGACGCCACGCCCGGCCCCAGCGTCGTCAGGCACGCACCCGGGCGCTGGAGAATCTCGGCCTGCGCGGTCGCGGCGACCGCGGCGCCGGTTTCCGTGGACGTCAGGACGAATGGCAGGCCGGCCTTGCGCGCAGCTTCGATCAGGTCCAGATTGCCTCCGCCACCCGGCACGCCGAACAAGGCCTGCGTCCCCGTACGGCGCAGCTCCGCGACGATCAGATCGGCGAGTTCGGCGAGCGCGGCCATCGGCGGGACATCGTACTCCGATATCATTCGCCTTCGTGGCCAACGAAAGTCACAGTGACCTGCGACGCGCGGTCCGCGAGCTCTGCCGATCGTTTCCCGACGCGTACTGGCGCGATCTGGATGCCAGGCGCGCATATCCTGAAACCTTCGTCAACGCGCTGACGGACGCCGGCTACCTGGCGGCCTTGATCCCGGAAACATACGGCGGCTCCGGACTGGGCCTGGCCGAAGCGTCGGTGATTCTGGAAGAAATCAACCACAGCGGCGCCAACAGCGGCGCCTGTCATGCGCAGATGTACACGATGGGCACGCTGCTGCGTCACGGGTCCGATGCGCAGAAGCGGGAGTACCTGCCGCGCATCGCCCGTGGCGAGCTTCGCCTGCAGGCCTTTGGCGTGAGCGAGCCGACGACCGGCTCCGATACGACGCAGATGAAGACGACCGCCACGCGCAATGGCGACCGGTACATTGTCCGTGGACAGAAAGTCTGGATCTCGCGCGCCGAGCATTCGGATCTGCTCCTGCTCGTCTGCCGCACGACGCCGGCTGAACAGGTCAGGAAACGCAGCGAGGGCTTGTCCATCCTCCTCGTCGATTTGCGCGACGCGGTCGGGCACGGCCTGACGATTCGGCCGATCCGTACGATGATGAATCACGCGACGACGGAGTTGTTCTTTGACGATCTGGAGGTGCCGGCCTCCGCGCTGATCGGCGAGGAGGGCCAGGGCTTCCGGTATCTGCTCGACGGCCTCAATGCGGAGCGGATTCTGATCGCCGCCGAATGCGTCGGCGACGGCCGCTGGTTCATCGGGCGCGCCACCAAGTACGCCAACCAGCGCGTGGTCTTCAACCGGCCGATCGGCCAGAACCAGGGTGTCCAGTTCCCCATTGCGCGCGCGCACGTGAACGTGGAGGCCGCCGATCTGATGCGCGTCCGCGCGGCGGAACTGTTCGATCGCGGCGAGCCGTGCGGCGCGGAGGCCAACATGGCGAAGCTCCTGGCCGCCGACGCCTCCTGGGAAGCGGCGAACGTCGCCGTCCAGACGCACGGCGGCTTTGGCTTTGCGGAGGACTACGACATCGAACGCAAGTTCCGGGAGACGAAGCTCTACCAGGTGGCGCCGATCTCGACCAACCTCATCCTCTCGTTTGTCGCCGAGAAAGTTCTCGGCCTGCCAAGATCGTACTGACGTCAACCATGAAGGGCATGAAGCACATGAAGAACGGTTTGGGTTTGCCCCCAAAACCTTTATGCCCTTCATGCGCTTCGTGGTTTCCTGTTTTCCGATGAGTCCGTTCGATCAACTCACCGTCGTCTCATTGGAACAGGCTGTCGCCGCGCCGTTTGCGACGCGGCAACTGGCCGATCTCGGGGCCCGTGTCATCAAGATCGAGCGGCCGGGCTCCGGCGATTTCGCCCGGGCATATGACACAACCGTCAAGGGGCTGTCGAGCTACTTCGCGTGGCTCAATCGATCGAAGGAATCGCTGACGCTCGATCTGAAGCGGCCCGGCGGCGCCGAGATCCTGGATCGGCTCCTCTCGAAGGCGGATATCTTCGTGCAGAACGTGGCGCCGGGCGCCGCGGATCGGCTCGGCACGGCGCCGGCCTCGCTTCGCGCGCGCTATCCCGCGCTCATCGTCTGTACCGTGTCCGGCTACGGCACGAGCGGGCCGTACGCGGATCGCAAGGCGTACGATCTGCTCGTGCAGAGCGAAGCCGGCTTGTTGTCGCTGACCGGGACGCCGGCCGCTCCGGCCAAGGTCGGCATTTCCGTCGCGGACATCGCCGCGGGGATGTACGCGTACTCCGGGATTCTCGCGGCGCTGTATGCGCGCGCGTCACACGGCCGCGGCGCCGCCGTAGACGTGTCGCTGTTCGATGCCCTGGCCGAGTGGATGGGCGCGCCGGCAGCCTATACGGAGTACGGCGGTACGGCGCCGTCGCGGTCGGGCGCCTTTCACGCATCGATCGCGCCTTACGGACCGGTGCCGACCGCCGATGCTCAACCGGTGCACCTGGCCGTCCAGAACGCGGCGGAGTGGGCCCGGCTGTGCACGGACGTGCTCCAGCTCCCGGCACTGGCAACCGACGCGCGATTCGCCACCAATCCGGCGCGCGTGAAAAATCGCGAGGCGCTCGATCGTGAGATCGCGACGGTCACCACCACGCTCACGTCCGCGGAGCTCGTCACGCGGCTGGATGCCGCCGATATCGCCTACGCGCGAATGAACACGATGGCCGAGTTCCTGCGTCACCCGCAGCTCCTGGCGCGAGGGCGGTGGCGCGATGTGGATTCGCCGGCCGGGCCCATCCATACCCTGGCGCCGCCCGTCTCCATTGATAATGAAGAGCCGCGGCTGGGCCCGATCCCGGCCCTGGGCGCGCACACGGAGGCCATTCTGCGGGAACTGGGTTACGACGCCGGGACGATGGCCGCCTGGCGGGCGGCGGGGACAATCTGATGGCGATCAAACCGGGCTGGACCGGCCGCGTCTTCGAGGACTTCACGGCCGGCGACGTCTACGAGCATCCGCTCGGCCGGACGATCACGCAGGCCGACAACATCTGGTTCACGTGCGTGACGATGAACACGAACCCGATCCATTTCGACGCGGAGTACGCGAGCCACACGGAATTCAAGCGGCCGCTCGTGAACTCCTGCTTCACGCTGGCGCTGGTGACCGGCCAGTCGGTGATCGATCTCACCGTCAACGCCGTCGCCAATCTCGGGTGGGACGCCGTGAAGCTGCCGCACCCGGTCTTCGAGGGCGACACGATCTATGCGCGCAGCGAAGTACTGGAAACACGGGAATCCAAATCACGGCCGCACGTCGGCATTGTCCACGTGAAAACCGTCGGCCTGAACCAGCACGGAACCATCGTCATCGAGTTCCGTCGAACGTTCATGATCTGGAAGCGCGGCCACGTTCCCACCTCCGCGCTGCGCGCTGCGGCGGGCAAGCCGGCTGCCCGGGACTGAGCCCGGGCACCTGAGCAGCTGAAACAGATGCCTTCCACGCAGCCACGTCTTTCCATGATTCGCTCCTACACGTGGGCGGATCTACTCACGCTCGGCAACGCCAGTTGCGGCACCATCACCATCTTTGCGTGCCTGAGTTATCTCGCCGGCGATCAGAAACGCTGGCTGTGGACCGCGTTCGTGCTGCCGATCGTGGCGTTTGTGATCGATTCGCTGGACGGCTATGTCGCCCGGCTCAACGCCGGCAAGCAGTCGCGCATCGGCGCGGATCTCGATTCGCTGTCCGACATCGTCTCATTCGGCGTGGCGCCGGCGGTGCTCGGCTACACCCTGGGCCTGCGCGGCCTCTGGGACACGCTCATCCTCACCTACTTCGTCTGCTGCGGCATCAGCCGTCTCGCGCGGTTCAACGTCACGGCCGAGACGCTCAAGAACGTCGCCACCGGCAAGGTGAAGTACTTCGAGGGCCTGCCCATCCCGACCAGCATCTTCCTCGTCGGCATCATGGCCCTGCTCTTCTGGCTGGATCTCACCGGCCACGCCGGCCACACGTTCTGGGGCGGCGAGTACAAGATCCTGCACCGCGACTTCCATCCGTTCTCATTGCTCTTCGCCGTGAGCGGCAGCCTGATGATCAGCACGATTAAAGTGCCGAAGTGGTAACGCCTGTTCGTGCGTAGCCGGCGGGCTTCAGCCCGCCGGGCCGTGGTTGCCGTTACCTCGCCGATCCGTCCCACGTCTTAATCGTGACCTTGATGCCGCGAGAATCCGGCGCCGCCTCGGTCAGCACTATCCGCCGGCCATCGTCACTGAAGGTGAGATTGACGACGCCCGAGAGTGTCTTGCCCGGGACGATCACTTCGCGCACTTGAAACGGCCCGGTCGATTCCCGCAGGACCAGCAACTGCGTGCCGGACTGGGCGTCGAAGAGCGTCACGCCCTCGCCGGACAACGTGGCGATGCGCGTGCCATCCGGACTCTACCTCGCCGAGCCCGGCGTCGACGGCGGCGGATGGTTCGGCGTCAAGGAAAGCGGCGGTTCCAGGTTCACGTTTGAAGGAGTGGCGCCGGGTTCCTATGCGATCGCGGCGGTGGTGGACGAGACGCGGATGTGGGCGATGACGACGCTCACTGTCTCCAATCAGGATCAGTCGGTCGCACTCACGCTGCAGCCCGCAATGTCGGCCGCCGGCCGTGTAGTGTTCCAGGGCACGCATCCGCCGCCGTCCGATCTGACGGCGATTAACATCTCCATGTCGGCTATCGCGATCGCCGGAGGTCTCGTCGTCGAACCGCTCTCCACCGACGCCAAGGCCGACGGTACATTTGCCGTCGACGGTCTGATGCCGGGCTCGTACAAGTTGTTGGCGTACGGGCCTGACGAAGGACCATCAAAGGGCGAATGGGCTCTCCGATCAGCGATCGTCGACGGGCAGGACATTTCCGACTATCCACTCGACGTGCGCGCCGGCACCGACATCGGCCGAATCACGATTACATTCACGGACAAGCCGTCGGAACTGAGCGGCCGCCTGCAGGACTCGTCTGGGCGGCCGGCGTCGGACTACTTCATCATTGTGTTCTCGGCGGACGAGCGCACGTGGTCCGGACATTCGCGCCGAATCATGCAAACGAGGCCGGCCAGTGATGGCCACTACAGCGTGCGCGGCCTGCCCCCAGGGGATTACTTCATCGCCGCGCTGACGGACGTGGAGGAAGACGAGTGGCACGACGCCGGGTTCCTGCGCCAGGTGATGCCGACCTCCCTCAAGATCACGCTCGGTGAAGGCGAGAAGAAAACTCAGGATCTCCAAATCAAGTAGGCGAACTGACTCGGCTCTACTTCAAGGTCGGGAGCACTTCGCCGTACCTCGCCTTGAGCCCGTGGCCAACCTGATCGATCACGACGAGGCTGCCACGAATGCTGAGAACACGGTCGCGGAACGTCTGCACGTCGCGTGCCGGGGTTTTGTCGGGATCGCTCTGAAGCATCGACAAAGCTTCGGCGACCTGATCCACGCTTCGCCGCTGGTAGTTGCTCAGAAGCGCCTGCAGGTCGTAGAGCCGCGAGAACCGTTGCACCTCTTCGTACTCCATGAAGCCAAAGGCACCGGTATGGCCGGCGCTCTGCCACGCCGCATCCGATATTTCCTCAACGGTGTAGCCGAGCTCGATGGTGTGTCCCTCAATCGGCCGCTTCGCCAGAAGGTCGTCGGCAAAGGCGACGACCTGGTCCACCTGCGCCTGGCGTTTGTCGATCTCGCCAAGCAGCCGGTCGAGCCGCCCGGTGTTGTCCCGGATCTCCTGCGCGATGTTCCTCCTGGCTTCCTCGACGAGACTGCGGTGTTCGCGAAGCTGACGGAAACTGTCCACGGACAGCGCGATCAGAACGCCGAGCGTGACGATCAGGAGTTCCGTCAGGATGTCGCGTGCCCGTCCGGGAGAATGGCCGGGCTCCGGACGCGCCGCGGTAGGTGCTGGAGCCGGCGCCGACGGTGTGGTCGGTTCGGACATGAGTGGGCCTCTCGAAAACGGTGCCGTAATCCTAACTGAGCGGCGGGCCGCGCCGTATGATTGACTCATGAAAACCGGGCGCCGATTTCTCCTTCTTTGCAGCGTCATCAGCACCGCCCTCGTGGCGGGAATGGCCGCGCAGGCCGGCCGGCCGATGACCATCAACGATCTTCTGGTCGCCGTCCGCGTCACCGATCCGCAAGTCGCGCCCGATGGTTCGGTCGCGTTCGTGCGAACGACGACGGATGTGGCGGCCGGCAAGCGGAACGCGGACATCTGGATCGCGTCCGCCGCGGGATCAGCGCGGGCCCTCATCGCCGGCGACAAGTCCGAGAACACGCCGCGCTGGTTTCCTGATGGCCGTCAGATCGCATTCATCTCCTCGCGCGACGGCGACCCGCAGGTCTATGTGGCCGACGCTTCCGGCGCCAGCATCCGCAAGATCACCAACGTGGCCGGTGGCGTCCAGCCGCCGCTCGTCATCTCTCCAGACGGCGCATCAGTGGCGTTCGTTGCGGACGTCTATCCGGACTGCGCGGACGACGCGTGCAATCGAGCGCGGCGGGCTGCGGCCGACGCGGATCCCGTCAAGGTGCATGTGCTGACGCGCCTGCTCTTCCGTCACTGGGATGAGTGGCGCGAAGGCATCCGGCATCACGTCTTCGTCGCGCCCACGGCCGCCGGCGGCGCATGGCCAGCGCGCGATTTGACGCCCGGCGACTTCGACTCCCCGCCCGGACAGCAGGAAGATGCGGCGATTGCGTTTACGCCGGACGGCAAGTCGATCGCGTTCGTGTCCAATCGCGAAGGAAACGATCGCGAGGCGTGGACCACCAACAATGACGTGTGGCTGGTCCCGGTCAGCGGCGGGACGGCCGTGAAGCTGACGCCGAACCCGGCCGCGGATGTAGAACCGGTGTTTACCGCCGACGGTAAGTCGCTCATCGTGCGCGCGCAACGGCGGCCTGGTTTTGAATCCGATCGGTGGTACCTGGATGTCTACGACCGCGCGACCAACGCCAGGCGCACGGTGTTCACGACGCCGGACGTGTCGGTCAGCGAGTTCACGCTGAGTCCGGACGGGCAGTCGATCCTGTTCACGGCCGCGAATCAGGGTCTGGACAACCTGTATCGCGTCCCATTCGCCGGCGGCGCGCCCGAACTGGTCGCGCGAGGCGGATCGATCAGCGCCGTTGGCGCGCGCGGAAACGCCATCGTCTATTCAAAATCGACGATGACGTCGCCGGCTGAAATCTATGTGACCAGGAGCGGGTCGGCGTCCACGCAACTCACGCATGAAAACGACTCGTGGCTCAAGACGGTCGCGATGAACCCGCCCGAGAGTTTTACCGTGCCGGGCGCCGGCGGCACGCCGGTGCAGTACTGGGTGGTCCGGCCGCCCGCGTTTGATCCGGCGAAGAAGTACCCGGTCGTGTTCATGATTCACGGCGGCCCGCAGGGCGAATGGGGCGACGGGTGGTCGTCGAGATGGAATCCCACGCTCTGGGCGGCGCAAGGCTGGGTCATCGTCGCGCCCAATCCTCGCGGGTCGTTCGGTTTCGGACAGAAGTTCGTGGACGAGATCACGCAGGACTGGGGCGGCAAGGTGATGACCGATCTCACGGCTGTCTTCGACGCGGCGGTGAAGCTGCCGTACGTGGACGCCGCGCGCCAGGGCATCGCGGGCGCGAGCTACGGCGGCTACGCCGTGGATTGGATCATCGGACATTCGAATCGCTTCAAGGCGGCCGTCAGCCACGACGGCGTGTTCAACCTGGATTCGATGGCGCTCGCGACGGAAGAGCTGTGGTTTTCCGAGTGGGAGGCCGGCGGGCCACCCTGGAGCGCGGCTGGCCGCGAGCACGTCGCCAAATGGTCGCCGCACCTCTACGCCCAGCAAATCAAGACGCCCACGCTGGTCATCACGAATGAGCTGGATTATCGCGTGCCGGTCGATCAGGGCCTGCAGCTCTTCACGGCCCTGCGGCGCAACGGCGTGGCGAGCAAAGCCCTCGTGTTTCCCGACGAGGGCCACTGGGTGCTCAAGCCGCTCAACAGCAAGCGATGGCACGAGGAAGTATTTGGCTGGCTGAAGACGTATTTGCAATGAGTCACGGGCAACGTGGGTAACGGGGCGACGGGATAACGGGACGACGGGGTTATCCCGCCTCAGACGGTTCGATACTCGCGCAGCAGATTCACGATTACGGGCTGCGCGTCTTCGTACGCGGCCCACACCGATCGACACCAGATACGAACGAACCGCCGTGCTGTCATAAGTGGTCCGGCGCGGCGGCATCGATGCGCACTCGACAGGTGCCCGGCCGGAACTCGCGGTGCCGGGCTGGCTGGTCTGGCCGGACGCGACGATCCCGGCTTCGGCGGCCTTACCAGACGCGCGTGACGCCGAATCGATCGAACATGGCTTCGTTCGTGACGATCGGCAAGTCCTCCATCTGGGCCTGGGCGATCAGCATGCGGTCGAACGGGTCACGAGGATCGATGGACAAGCTTCCCGCCCGCTGGGCGTGGGCGATGGTGATCGGCAGGTCTGAGAAACCCTGACGCGCGAGACATCCCGCGACGTCGCTGGCGACATCCGTCGCTCCGGGCAATCTGCCGAGCCTGGCTTTCGTGGACAATTCCCAGGCCGTTGCCGCGCTGACGAGGAGGACGTTGTCTGGATCGCCGATGGCGGTCCGTGCGCGTCGCGACAGCCGGCGGTCGCCGTCAAGCCACCAGAGCAGTGCGTGGGTATCGAGCAGCAGCCGCACTTATTCCCCCCACTCGTCGAGCTCGGCGGCGGGCAGGGGATCGAAGAAGGCCGCGGTCACGCGCGCGTGTCCCTTCATCGCGCCGAACGCGCGGACCGGCCTTTCCGCATCCACGGGGACCAGTTTCGCCACCGGCTGGTCCGCTCGCGCGATGATGACGCTCTCGCCCTGCTCAACCCGCCGGATCAGGCGAGACAACTGAGTCTTGGCGGCGTGGATGGTGACCCGGATCACGGTATGAGTCTAGCTAATTTGACTTAGTCCGGCCAGCCCCGCGCGGGGCCGTCTCCGCCGGGCGCACGACGAGAAGAGCAGGCGTCCCGCGGGCCGTCCAGGTCGTGGTGTGACGTGATTGCTTTCAACCCTCCGGTCCACCGCCGTATGCGTGCGGGTGGCAGCCGGCTCGCCTGCCACCCGCCAGCCCGTGAGCTACGGCTTCCTGACTGCGACGGCCAGGGTATGGAGCCGCTCTGCCCAGAATGCTCGCCGTTCGTCGGCACTGCCCTGGCTGCCAAGCCTGCGGTGCTCGATTCGCGCCACCGTCTTGCCCGCCTTGCCGGTCAGCCACGCTTCGACAAAGGAACCGTCTTCCCACGCCATCCGCACGACGCGGTTGGGTGTGGATTTGCGCAGCTTCGGGGTCACGCCGGGCAGCCACGTCTTGCGCACGCGCGCGTCCGTGAACGCGCGATAGACACGCTGGGGCGATGCGGCGATGGCTTTGCTTCGCGTCGCTTCGAACCCGCCGGCGCGCTGCTGTCCCTTCGCCCGCAGCCCTTTGATGCGCTCGTACCCGACCGCCACCATCTGGGCCCACCAGCTCGGCGTCTTGTAGGTGTACTTGACGTAATCCGCGATCGATCGATGCGACCAGTCGAACGCGCCGGCGTAATCGAGCGCGGCGACCCATTTCTCCCAGCTGCACCCGGTCGCTTTCTTGACGGACGCATCCGACATGCCCGCGAGCGCCGGGAATGACCCCGTACCTGTCGTACCCGTCGTACCTGTCGTACCCGTCGTCGCACTCGCGCGAAGCAGTTGCAAGCGAGCGCTCGTGTACGCCTCGCCCGTCTTTTCCATCCGGGCGCGAATCAGTCGTTTGAAGTCCTTGTTCGTCGGCATCGTCGTATCCCTTCGCACAAAGCCATGGCGGAGCGCTCCCCAGCAGCGCCGCCTGGCGGCGCAAAGGTTCCGATGCCGATCCGGGAGTGTGCCCCCCTTTGCCTCTCGTCCTTGCGGGATGACCCAAGCTGGGGCCGGGTCAGAGAGGTTTGGCGGGGATCGCCGCCAATGGAAGTGTAAACCCTATAGGACCAAGGGTCCATCATCAAGCTGCTTCAGCCGGGTCAACAGGGCACTGGCGCTTTCAGCCCCCACAACTCCGCCGGCGCAGGCCAGGAATTTGGCATCCAGCTCTGCCTGGCTCGCGGGGTTTGACGGATAGCCGCGAGCGCCGTGGGCGTCCTTCGTGAGGACCCGGCCGTCCGTGAGCCGGACGCGGACGCGCGATTCGGTGAGCGCGGGTCTGCCGGCGCCGATCGCTTCGTCTACCCGCATCGTGATTCGTGACATCACGGCCACGACACGCGAATCGCGCAGGCAGGCGTCATCGAACGTATCGATGCCGACACGCCCAAAGACGATGGCGGCGGCCGCGCAGAACGGCATGCTGAACTTCCCTTCCAGCGCCGTCGCCGGCCGGTCGTAAAGGAGGATCGTCGGCACGATGGGATCGACCTCGATTTCCACAGCGGCAACGCTGTCCGCCTCGAAGCTGTGCTCGGCGCGCAGGTCCAAAAGCGCATCGAGCGTGGGATGCGTGCCGGCGCACGAGGGATACAACTTGACGGTCACGCCCGTCTCGAGGATTTCCCATCGCGATCCGAGATCCGAAACCGCGGCGCGCAGATCGACGCGCTCGCTGTCAAAGGCACGCAGGAATCCCTGCGGCCCATCAAGCGCCTTGTCGCTGCCTGTGAGCCCGGATCGCGCGAGCAGCGCGGCGGTGATTCCATCGCGGGCCGCCAGGCCCGCATGCAGCGGCTTGACCATCGTCCCGAAGTTTTCCTTGAGCCCGGAAGCAGACGAGGCAGCGATCGCGAGGGCGTGGGCCGTGGTGGCGGCATCCAGTCCCAGCACGCGCGCCGCACCAGCGGCCGCACTCATCGCACCCAGCGTGGATGTGCAGTGCCAGCCGCGCTGGTAGTGACGCGGATTCATCAACTGGCCCAGGCGGGCCTGCACTTCAAACCCGACGACATACGCGTCGAGTACAGCTCGTCCGGACGCCCCGGCCAACTCCCCCGCGGCCACGATCGCCGGCACCAGCGGCGCGCTCGGGTGTGCGAGCGAGACAAAACACATGTCGTCGTAGTCCAGCGCATGTGCGCTTGTTCCATTTATCAGGGCGGCATGCGGTGGTGACGCGCGATGGTCGCCGGCCCAGATACGACATTGGTCCAAGGGTCCATGGGCCAAAGGTCCAAGGGTTCGGTCCAAGGGTTC
>DASUGC010000225.1:0-10533 GCA_036274235.1 Vicinamibacterales bacterium | reverse complement strand
GACAGCCGTACGCCTAATCCGTAGGCGGCCTCCAATCTGACGGCGGAAGGCGGACCGCCGGCACGCGGCGGCGGTAGCGGAGCGCCCGGCGGGCCGGCCGCGGGCGTGTCGCGAAGCATCGCAAAGAGCTTCCCGGGCTGCCAGTGGCGCTGCGTCCCGGTGACGTCGAACAACTGGGCCTGCGCGTTGCAGGCCGGCGTCAAGCGCGTGGTCCCATCGAGGATGCCGCCGAGCCCGTCGATCATGACGGCCGCGGTTGCCAGATTTGTTGCGCCAGCCGGATTGGCGGCCGCGGGCAAGAGCCTCGACGAATTGCGCGCATAGGCCTGCGCCGCGCGCCAACGGAGTTCAGGATCTTTTGAGGCGAGGCCGTCCGCAAGAACGGCCTCCGCGCGAAGCTCACGATGATCCGGCGTGTGAGTGCCGGCCGGGCACGGCGTGTAAAACCGCTCATCGCCCGCCAGCACGATATTTGCCCAGCTCGGCGCGAGTGCCTCGATCGACTGATCGCTGCCGCAGACGAACATGGCGGTGCGATCGGGTTTGGCGGCGGCGTTTTGCGGCGACAGAGCAAGGAGGACAAATGGCTCCGGGAGCGGTGGTCCACCAGGTCCCGAGAAACTGACGTCGGGAGTCCTGGCGGCTTCGAAGGTCTTCGCGAGGCGCTCGAGTTCGGCCGCGAACGACGCTGGCGGCGCGCCGACCACCAGCCGCGAGGCGCTGCGGACGGCCTCGGCGTACCACTTCTTCCACGCCGCCAGGATGGCCGCTTCCCGCTCATCCGCGGCCTTCTTGTCCGGCGCCGCGGCGGCAAGGTTCGCGCCTTCGCGGGTCTCCATCTCGATGCGCGCGTGCCCGGCGCCGGCCACAACCGCCGCGACGTCGCCGGCAATCCGGGGCGTGGCCGACGCCAGCAGCCAGGCCGATGCGGCAATGCCGACACCGACGTTCCGCATTTCTTCCGGGCTCGTCTTGTCAGGCGTGTCGAGATTCGAGTGGTAGTAGCGATCCGTGAAATGCCAGTCGAGCACGGAGGGAATGCCCGCGCCCTGAAACACGGTGTGATCGCTGCCGCCTTCGTACGGGTTGGAGTGAATCACCCAATTCGACTTCTTTGCGACCTGCTCGAGCACGAACCAGTGCGCGTCGTTCAGGAGATCGCCCTTGAGCGACTCCGCTCGAACCTGTCCGCGTCCCCATTCGGTGTGTGGATCCCACGGCCGATCCCAGACGGCGCCGGGATCCGGATATCGCTCGACCAGAAAACTGCCGCCGGTCTTCTTGACGTCCTCGCCCGTCATGTCGAGCGAGAACATGTACTTCACCTGCTTCGCCGCCTCCGCGTGGTCTCTGAGCCACTGGCGGCTGCCGCTGATCTCAGTCAGAAAGAGAAACGTCAGTGTGCGCTCGGGCTGCGGCACTTTCCTGTCTTTGATGGCCTTGGCCAGCGACACGACGGTCTCCGCCAGCGTCGCGACGCCACTCGCATTGTCGTTCGCGCCGGGTTCCTGCACGTGCGCGGCCATGACGATGCGCTCGCCGGGCGCGGTGCGGCCGGGGATTTCGATCGACAGCGTGCGAACCGGCCCCGTCGAAAAAGTGCTGGCGATTGTGACGTGCACGGACACGGGCGACGCGCCGGCCGCGGCCAGGCGCTTGCGAAGGATGCCTGCCGTCTTCGCCGTGCCCTTGAACCCGAATGCTTTCCGTTCAGCGTCGTACGGCACGCTGGTCCACTGAAAGATGTTCCACTGATCTGGCGGTGTGACGGGCGCGCCGGGAGCGTCGGGATTGAGGTATCTGGCCGGCGGCGTCACCGAGATGATGCCGATCGCGCCGCCATTGACCACAGCGCGAGTCCAGAGCTGCTGCGGCGTCTGATCGCCGATGACGACCGCGCCCTTGATGTCCTTGCCGGCGTATTCTTCGGCCGATCCGCGGCCCACGTCCACGAGCCGGGCGACGAGGCCACCGGCCGGCGTCGAGAATGAATTGATGCAGAGCGCGATGTGATCGGTGATGACGGGCTCGTCAGGCCTGCCGTCATTGACCAGCGCGAGCGTCCCGACGGTGTGATCCCACGCCGGGCCGTTGTTCGGGTACTCCTCAACCGCCGGCTGCAGGCCCGCGGCCACGAACCGATCGCGGATGCGATCGATCGACGCGTTGTAACTGGGATTGCCCGGCAGCCTCCACTTCGCGCCGATGAACTCGACATGCCCCATCGCCGCGCGCATGTCGTAGCCGCTCCAGACGGCGTCGATGACTGGCTGAATCGTGTTGATCAGGCGCGAGGCGGCGCCGGATGCGGCGGGCTGAAGCCCGCCGGCTACGTAAACGACCCTCGCGCCAACACAGGCGCAACCCAGAACACCGGCGAGAACGAACGCCCGCGCCCGGCCGCTCACCGGCCGGCCGCCGCCACGGCTTCCTTGCCCGAATACTCCAGCATTTGGCGCTCCAGACTCAGAGGATACGAGATACGCACGTCCACGATTTCACCGGCCGGTCCTGTCACCGCCTCCAGCCGCGGCTGCACAAATCCGGTGTACGACGGCAGACTCAGCCGATCGACCCGGGCCACGATCTCGTCGCGGAGCGCCGGATCGAAGTGGATCCCGTAGGCTTCGAACAGCGCCCGAGCCGCCGCGTAGTCGCCTTCCGATTTGATCCGCTGCACCTCGGCCAGCAGGCGTCCGCACCCTTCCGTAAACGCGGCCGCGTCCACCATCACATAGAAGGTCTTGCCGTCCCGCTTGCGCACCTCGATCGCGCGCGTATTGGCAATGAGCCAATGCACGATCATCTGCCGGTTGCGCATGTGGTCTTCTTCGATCGTCGTGCCTTCCCGCACGCGCCTCAGTTGGACCAGCGCGTTGCGCGCGTAGGCCTCGTACTCCGCGATCACGACCGTTTCCTGATCGGCCGCCGGCACCAGCCCGATCTCGCCAACTTTCGGCTCCGGCAGAAAGTACAACGCCACCAGATCCGCGCGCGCCTCCTCGATGGCTGAGTACTGCTCTTTCAGCGCGATCTGCGGCTGCCCCTCCAGATGGTCGGCGACGCGGCCGGATCCGTGCCCCAGCACTTCATGGATCGCGGTGGTCGCGTCGCTGGCGACGGCCCCCCATCGCTCGGCCCGCTGGATCTCCTCAGGCGACCAGCAGAACTCCTGGCGATACGCGGGGAGCTGGGATTTTTCGTACGCCTCTGCGATGTTGGCGATCGACACGGACTTGCTGCCGTAGGTTTCCCGAATCCGTTGATCGTTCGGCAAATTGATCCCAATCGCCGTCGTCGGGCCCGCCTCCCCGGTTTCGACAATGACGTCGATGGCGCGCGCGGTCACGCCGACCACGTCGGAGCGCCGCCATTTGGGATCCCAGGGCATGCGCACCTCGAACCAGGCGGCAGCCTCGGCCAGCAGGCGCAGGCTCTCCGTCTTCCCGCGATTCACGTAGAAGACGATGCCCTCCCACGCGCCTTTGACTCCGCGCGGGTCCAGGTAGTTTTCGATGAAGCCGTTGATCGTATCGACCGGCGAGTCTTTGTCTTCGACCCAGGCGATGTCGTACGACACGCGGTCGGCGTCCTCACCCGTCTCGTAAAACCGAATCAACGCCTCGAGCGCCCGCCGCATCGCAGGCGGCGCGACCGGCAAGGCGGACTGCAGGTGATGGACGATCCGATGAATCCGATCGCCGTAGCGGCCGCCGAGGCGGTACACGTCTTCGATCAGCCGGCCGTCGCGTTTCGCCAGCCTCGAGTTCAAGCCGTAGCGCTCCGTGAATCCGTCGAGATCGGCCATCTCGACGCCGTCGTACAGATTGTTCGCGCTCGATCGCAGGAGGTCTGCGCCGCCGGCCGGGGTCTTGTTCGTCACGAGGGCATCCACGGCGGGATCGAAGAAGGGGCCGTGCAGCCGTTTCACCATGGCCGCCACCGTTTCGCCGGCCTGCTTCGGGAATCGCGCGCCGTTGCGCTCGGCAATCTCCATCGCGTCGCGGAAAGCCTCGGGCGCGCAGCCGAGCACGAACTTCCGCGACGTCATGTTGTTGTGCGGGCCGGAATTAATCCAGAACAGCTTGGTGTACCGGCGGATTTCGTGGAGCGTCGCCTCCGGGATCCCGTCGGCGTGCGTCAGAATTTCTTCCAGGATCTCGCGCATCTCCAACGCGTGCCGATACCGCTGGTCGTAATAAATGTCCCGCCCCGCGAGGGCCGCCTGATACAGGTGCCAGGCAAGAATCTTCTGGTCGAGCGGCAGCGCGGCGAAGCCGTCCGCGTAGCACTGCACCACCGCCGCATCGTCAATCTGCTCAATCAGGTATTGCCGCGTCATGGGAGTTCGATTGGCTCCTGGTGTTGGGGCGTCCGCACGTTCCAGTGCAGCTCCCGCTCGATGCGCGCCTTGAGCACGTCCATCGGGCCGGGCTCACCGTGCACGAGACACGTCAGCGACGGCGGCCGCTTGAAGTTGCCAAGCCATCGCATGATTTCGTTGGCATCGGCGTGCGCGGACATGGAGTCCATCGATTCGATCTTCGCGCGCACGACCACATCGTTTCCGTGAATGCGCGTCATTCCGGCCCCGTCCTTGAGAGCCCGGCCTCGCGTGCCGGCCGCCTGATAGCCCGCGAACATCACCGTGTTGCGCGCGTCCGGCAAGGCACGGGTGAGGTGGTGGAGCACGCGCCCGCCGGTCGCCATGCCGCTGGACGAAATCACGATGCACGGCTCGCGCGATTCCTGCACGCGCCTGGATTCATCGATCGTCGCCACCACCTTGAGACGCGACGTGCAGAAGACGCAGACGTCATGCGAGGCGCGCAGCAGGTGGCCATCGTTCGTGCGTTTTATTTCCGCGTCCAGCTCGTCGGCGCGCTTCTGGTACAGCGCAAGCACGGCCGTCGCCATCGGGCTGTCCACGTACACCGGCAGCGACGGAATCTCGCGTCGTTCTTCGAGCAGCTTGATCCAGTAGAGCAGCTCTTCGACGCGGCCGAGCGCAAACGCGGGAATGATCAGCTTGCCGCCGCGGTGCAGCGTGTCCTTGATGATTCCGGCCAGCTGATGCCCGTCATCATCGTCCGGATGGACCTTGTCGCCGTACGTCGATTCGACGAGGAGGACGTCGGCTTCCGGAACGGGCGTCGGATCGGGCAGCACGGGACGCGAATACCGGCCCAGATCGCCGCCAAACAGGATGGTTCTGGCCGGACTCTCGACGCGTACGCGCGCGTATGCCGATCCCAGCAGGTGGCCGGCGTTGATGAACTCGGTGGTCAGGCCCGGAATCACCGTCACCGGCCGCTCGTAGCCGACCGGCTGTAACAGGGTCATCGCACGTTCGGCGTCCTGGACCGTGAAGAGGGGCATGGCCGGGCGATGGCGTGTGTACCCCTTGCGGTTGGCGCGTTCCGCGTCTTCTTCCTGAATCTTGGCGGCGTCGGCGAGGACGATCCGGGTCAGTTCGGCCGTGGCCGGTGTGCAGAAGATGCGCCCGCGGAAGCCCTGACCCACCAGCCGCGGAAGGTACCCGGAGTGATCCAGGTGGGCGTGCGTCAGAATCACGGCTCGAATGTCCGTGGCGCGAACCGGCAGCGGCTGCCAGTTGCGCTCCCGGAGTTCCTTCAGTCCCTGAAACAAGCCGCAGTCCGCCAGGACGCGCTGTCCATTGACCTCGAGAAGATGTTTGGAACCCGTTACGGTGCGCGCGGCACCCAGACACGTCAACGTCATGTAAAAGTCCAATCCTTCCAATCTCGATGGAGCCAATCTCGATGGAGCCCCGGGTTTCTGAACCCGGGGCCTCAAGACCCCCGGGCCCCTGGGCTAAGCGAAGAAACCGATCTGCCCCCCAGTGTGCCAGAAGAGGATGGTCATCTCGCGGCGAAACACTCCGCCGCGCACTCTCGCGATCAGTCCGGCCATCGCCTTCGCGGTGTACACCGGATCGAGCAGGATGCCTTCGCTCCTGGCCGCGAGTTCAAGCGCTTCGGTCGATGCCCGAGTGGGAATGCCGTAGCCCTGCCCGACCTGCGTGTCGTCCACGTCGATATCATCCGCGCCTATGGTCTCCGCGCGAACGCCGAGGCGCGTCGCCATCTCGGCAATCAGGCGACGAACGATTCCGCGCAGCTCGTCTGCCGGCTCGTCTGCGCTCACGCCGATGACTTTCGCCGCCAGTCCGAACAGCCGGCATCCCGCGACGATCCCGGCCTGCGTTCCCCCGGAGGACGTCGAGTGAACGATCACGTCCGGCTTGATGCCGGCCGCGAGAATCTCGGCGACGCCGCGCGCGAATCCCAGGGCGCCCGTTGCGGTGGATGCTCCGATCGGCACGATGACAGGCCGGCGTCCTGCTCCGCGAAGCTCCTCCGCCACGGCCTGCATCGTTGGCACGCGCGCCTCACGGTTGGGGACGTACCTCACCTCCGCGCCAAACAGGAGATCCAGTCGTGTGTTCGCCGTCGGCGTTCGAGGCGGCTCGCCGTTCAGAACGAGCACGACGGGCAAACCCAGCGCCGCGCCGGCCGCCGCCGTCGCCCGCGCATGATTCGACTGCAGTCCGCCGCACGTGATCAACGTGTCGCCACCGGCGGCCCTGGCTTCGGCGATCACCGTCTGCAGCTTACGGATCTTGTTCCCGCCGCCACCGAACGACAGCAGATCGTCGCGCTTCATCAGCAGGCGCGGCGCGTGTCCACCGCCCACCGCCTCACGCAGGCGGGATAGCTCATCGATTGGCGTGGCGTGCGGCGCCAGCGAAATCGCAGGCATTCCCATCAGCGCGGCAAGAGCGGTCGCCATGAAGCGGCATCATATAAGTAACGACGGGAACGACGGGAACGACGGGTTCTTCTATACTGCCGGGATGCCGGCCGACCGGGATCAGCCACTCATACGCGCTCTGCGCGCGGATCAGTCGGTGTTGTCCGTCGAGTTGAGGCCGCCGCGAGCCGAGCTCGACGCCACGGCCGGAATGGATGCGTGGATCGACACCTACCACGCGGTCAGCGGCTTCGTGCGGAATCGCACGTTCGTGTTCCTGACCGACAGTGCCGTCGGCGCGCGTGAGGAAAACAATCTGCGGCATCTGGTGATCAACCTCGGCACCGACGTGCCTCGGGATCACGTGGTCCCGTTCCTCACAACCAAACATTCGATGGACTTCTGCCTGTCCTACGCCGAGCGGGCCTGGCAGGAGGGCTTCACGTCGCTGGTGGTCCTGGGTGGCGATCGGACCGTGGGCCCGCCGCGATGCGTCGAGCATGCGTGGCAGCTTCGGGAAGCGATCCGCGAACATGTACCAGGCTTGTCGCTGGGCGGCTGGAGCAATCCGCACGCCGATCCGGCCAAGCAGGCCGGATACGTGGACGACGAGCATTTCGGCGGCGAGTTTTTTCTCACGCAGGTCGTGTCGCATCACGACGCCGCCAAAGTTGGATCGTTCCTGGAAGAAGTGTCACGGCGGCACCTGACGCTGCCGGGCATCTTTGGCGTGTTCTATTACCGGAGCGCCAACCCGAAAACGCTGGCCACGCTGCGCCAGTTCCTGCCCGTGCCGGTCGAGGGTCTCACGCGCGAATTCGCCGCCGGCGATTCACCGGATGACATCTGCGCGCGTTCCATCCGGTTGCTGCGCGCGGCAGGCGTGCGCAACTTCTACGTGTCGAATCTGCCGGTCGGCCGCGCACGGCAGACGCTCTCACGCATCCTCGCGCTGGTATAGCCGGCCCCACGTCTCTTCGAATACGAAGTCGCCGAGCGCCCGGCGTTTGCGGGGCGCGCGTTCCGCGGCGCGGTGCTTGTCGCTCGCCAACGTGTCCGGATCGCCCGCATAGCCAATCGCCATCATGACGATGGGATCGAAGCCCTCGGGAACCTGGCAGGCCCGGCGCGCGTGGTCGCGATCGAAACCTTCCATCTGCCGCACGGACAAACCCTGCGCCGTCGCCTGCAACGTCAGCAGCGCCACGGCCTGACCCGCGTCGTACCACGCAAGCGGATTGGGCGACTCGTTGCGTTCGAGCGTCAGCCGCACGGACGCGAGGACCAGAACCGGCGCCGCGACGGCCCACGACCGATTGGCCGGCGTGAGGGATGCCAGCACGTCCTGCCACACCGTCGACGGGTCCCTGCGCTCGACCACCACGAACCGCCACGGCTGCTCATTCAGAGAGGACGGCGCCCAACGCGCCGCTTCGAACAGACGCAGCAGGTCCGAACGTGAAACCGCGCGCTCCGGATCAAACGCGCGCGGGCTCCACCGATGACGGATGAGCTCGTGCACATCGTGATCGGCGTCGGCGACCTTCGGATGATGCGGCGTGGACATCTGCTGCAACTATAACGAGATGCGGCCCGGTTTTTTCACCCCGTAGAACATGTGGGGCCCATGCAGGCGGCTGGGTCCGGCGGCCGCCTTCGGCGGCCGGCGATGCGGGAAGCGAAAAATGGCCCAACAAGGTGAAGCAGTCCTTGCCGGTACAATGTCACCCGACATGGCGAAGTATCTCGACGACGTGCCGTTTTCCGGCATTATCCGCATCCGCGACATGATGTACACGGTCGACCGGCCGTTCCGGCTGGACCAGGGCGACGTGAGTTTTGACGCGCCGGACTCGGTCAAGGCCGCGCTCATCAAGGGCGTCCACGACAATCGCACGCACTACGTCCAGACCACCGGCATCCCCCCGCTCCTCGATCTGCTGGTCGCCAAAATGCGCGACAAGAACAGGATTCCGATCGGCAGCGCCGACGAAGTGATGGTCACGTCTGGCGGGATTCACGGGGTCTTCGCCGTGTGCCAGGGATTGCTGGAACCGGGAGACGAAGTGCTGATGCCCGATCCGGAGTGGCCACCCGCCCCGGGCAATGTGTCGTGCGCGCACGCGGTACCGGTGGGCTACAAGCTGCATGAATCGCGAGGCTGGCGGCCTGACATCGCCGAAATGCGAAGCCTCGTCACCACCAGGACACGCGCGATCTACGTGAACTCGCCGAACAATCCGACCGGGGGTGTGCTCACCCGCGCCGACCTGGAGGCGATCGCCGATCTCGCGCGCGAACGGAATCTGTGGGTACTGTCAGACGAGGCGTACGAGGACGTCGTGTTTGACGGCGAACACATCAGCATCGCATCGCTGCCGGGCATGTACGAGCGGACGATTCCGCTGTACACGTTCAGCAAGACGTACGCGATCACGGGCCTGCGGCTGGCCTACATCGCGGTGGCCGACAAGACCATCCGCGATCGCGTGCGCAAAATGCTCTTCTATACGGTTTCGAACACGGCTTCCCTGGTCCAGTACGGCGGCGTCGGCGCGCTCACCGGCGCGCAATCGGTCGTGGCCGATTTCCGCACGGAACTGCTGGCGCGGCGTGAACTGTTCTACGCCGGCATCTCGCGCGTCGCGCCGGGCGTCTTCAGCGGAACACCGCCGGCGGGCGCGTTCTACGCGTTCCTGAAAATCAACCCGTCGTGGCGCTCGCCGCTGCCGAATCCGCCGGTGTCGCAGTCGTGGGCGATGACCGAGTTCCTGATCAAGCGCGGCCGCATCGGCTGCGTCCCCGGCGTGGACTTCGGCCCGGTCGGCGAAGGCCATGTGCGTTTCTGTTTTGCGCGCGATCGGGCGGAGTTGAATGGGGCGCTCGAGTCAATGGCGGAAATACTTACTTGATGCCTGCAAGTCAGTTCAAGTGTCTTCCACCATCCACGCGGATCGTCTCGCCCGTGATGAAATCCGTCTCGATCAACGCCAGCACCGCCTTGACGATCTCATCCACCCCGCCCCAGCGCCCGAGCGGCGTGGCGCGCACGACGGCGTCGGACTCTTCGTCGCTCGTTCCCGGGGGCGCCAGAATCGGCCCGGGCGCGATCGCATTGACCAGAATCTGATCGCGCGCCAATTCGAGCGCCAGCACTTCGGTCAGCGCCTTCACGCCTGACTTTGCCACGTAATACGCGACATACCCGGTGTATCGCGGGCGCCCGCTCGCGGCCACCCAATCGCAAAAATTGACGACGCGTCCCTGGCCCGCGCGGCGGAGCAGCGGCACGGCCGCGTGCGTCATATTAAAGGTCCCGCCGAGATCGACGGACAGCTGCCGATTCCATTCCGCCGGCGTCAGCGAATCGAACGGAACAGACTGATAGAGCGACGCCATGTTGACGAGCGCATCCAGCCGGCCGTACTCCCGCTCAACCTCACCAATGACCGACGCGCACGCGGCCTCGTCCGACACATCGGCCCTGATGGCGATCGCGCGCCGGCCGGCAGCGTGGACCGCCGCCACGGTCTCATCCGCTTCGGCGCGCGAGCGGTTGTAGGTCACCGCGACGTCCGCGCCGCGCCCAGCCACCGCCACAGCCACGGCGTGGCCGAGTCGTTTGGCGCCGGTAATGAGGACGACGCGGTCGCTCAGAGTCACTTAGCGCCCCCGCAGTCGCGCGCGCCCGGCGGCGACGTACGACCGTCGCTTTGCCTTCCGGCCATCGAACGACCACACGCCGCCACCGGTCAACGC
>DASUGC010000224.1:0-5188 GCA_036274235.1 Vicinamibacterales bacterium | reverse complement strand
ACGACACGAGGGCCGGCGCCACCACGGACGCCGTGCCCGGACAGGCCGTCTTCTATTTCCCGCGCTTCGCGGCCGATCCGCGCTACGGTCCGCAGTCGCCCGAGCGGGTTGACTACTCCTGCTTCAGCGGATCCAGCGCGTTCCTGTCCACGCCGTCCGACCTTGTGCGATTTGTCGTGGCACTGGGCGCGGGCAGGCTGCTCAAACCTGCGACGGTCGAACTGCTTCAGACCTCGCAGCGGCTGGCCTCCGGCCAGGACACCGGCTACGGACTCGGGTGGGAGATCGAGCACATCGAGCTGAAGGGGACGGCGACGCGCACCATCGGTTATGACGGCGAGCTGAAAGGGGGCGTCGTGGTGTCCTGCCGGTCGGTCCCCTCCGCCGGCGTGACGGTCGCCGTCTTCTCGAACATCTCGTACGCGTCAACGCCCGTCATGGCGGAGAGAGTTGCGCGCATCTTCGCCGATCCGGATTAGCGGCGGCCGTTTGATCGGCGTCAAACTTGGCCCTCGCGCTCCAGACCGTCCACTGACGGCCGGAGCCCGGTCGGCCGAAACGATGACCGTGAAGCCCGCCGTGAAGCCTGCAGCGCTGGAGCTGCCGACCGCCTACCTGGAGCGCTATCCGGAGGCCGGTGGGCCCGCCGAGCGCACGCCGCTCTGGAGGCTGCCCTTCGTCATTGGCCGATCCGAGGCCGCCGACCACACGGTCTATTCCAGCAAGGTTTCCAAGGAACACGCGGTCATCGAGGCCGCCGGTGGCCGGTATCAGGTCCGCGACCTCGGCAGCACCAATGGCACGTTCGTCAACGGCGCGCGCGCCGCCGCCTCCTTTCTGGCGGACGGCGACATCATTCATCTGGCCCATATCGAGTTCTGCTTCCGCCACGCTCGTCGGGAAGACGCGCCGGCCCCCGAACGTGACCGATTGGTGGAGCAGACGCAATTCATCGTCGCGGACCAGCCCTCCAGCCTCATTCGCGGCGGCGAATCGCTGCGGGAACTCCTGGCTGCGGAAGCCGTCGAGATCCTCTTTCAGCCGATCGTCGATTTGCGCTCGCGATCGGTCCTCGCCTTCGAGGCCCTCGCCCGCGGGACGCATCCGGAGCTGAGCGCGAATCCTGCGACGCTGCTCGCGCTGGCCGAGCAATGCGATCTCGTTGTCGAGTTGAGCCGCCTGTTCGCCCGCCGGGCCGTTCTCGCAAGCACTCGCCTGCCGGCCGGCGCCAAGGTCTTCGTCAATGTGCACCCGCAGGAACTCACGCATCCCGAGTTGCTCGACGCGCTGACGAAGCTGGCGGCGTTGACGTCGCCCGATCACCGGGTCGTTCTGGAAATCGCCGAAGCCAGCGTCACGGATGTCAGCGCCATGATTCGAAACCGCGACGCGTTCATGAGCCTGGGGCTGCAGTTTGCGTACGATGATTTTGGCGCGGGACAGGCGCGGCTGATCGAGCTCGCCGACATCCCGCCGGATTATCTCAAGTTCGACAAGGCCATGATTGAGGGCATCGAAGCCGCCACGCCCCGCCAGGAAATGGTCAGCGCGCTGCTTCGCGTCGTCCGGCGCCTGGGCGTGCGCGTCATCGCGGAGGGCGTGGAAACCGAAGTCGTCGCCGGCATCTGCGAGCGACTCGGGTGCGATCTCGGTCAGGGCTTCCTGTTCGGCCGCCCCGCCTGATCCCGATCGGGTTTTCGCAGCGGCGATCGCTCGATTGCGAGCCCCGCCCGTGCCTCGAACGCCCGCATGACCTCATCCCGATCCGCGCCGTCGAGCCGCAGCACCAGATACGCATCCACGCTCTGCAGCACCAGCCAGTCCCTGTCGCGGCCGAACACACCAGGCACATCGATCTTCCCCGCCGGCCGGCTCAGTGCCGGATCCCACTGCGGATCGCGCGCGCGCGCATACGTCGCCTTCGCGATGCGCTGATACGGCATGATCGCCGTCGCGCCGCGCGCAGTCTGCACGACGACGCCAGCGTCCGAGAACTGCACCATCACGTCGGCCGCAGCCGTTCGCGTGCCGGTCACGGTCAGCCACTTGATGTGTTCGAATGAGACGGTCGGGTGTGACAGCACCGGCGAGGCCGCAGCGGCTGCCAATCTCACGGGGCGTACTGACGCCGGTCCCCTCGCCGCCTTGGCAGACACCGCGACAGGAACGGCCGGGGCGCTCGGTGCGTCCGGAGATCCGGGAGGCAGCCTGGCGCTCATGAAGCTCGAGGCCGAACCCTGAGGCAATGACACCGCCGGCGGATTCGGTGCGGCCCCGGACCCAAAAGACACGAACATCCAGGCCGCTGCCGCGACGGCTATTGTCAGACCGGCGGCCTGCCACACGTGCGGCGGCCGGAGGGGTGCGGGCGGTTGAGCCGGCGCCGCAGCGGGAACCGCAGCTTCCGCTATGACCGGCCGCACCATGGCCTCCGTGCGTTCCACGACACTGATGCCGTCCTGATCGGTGCGAACGGCAGCGCCGAGCGCCTCACGGAATTCCGCCGCGGACTGAAATCGATGACCGGGCCTTTTCGCGAGGGCGCGGTTGAGAATCTCATCCACCCACTCGGGAAGATCCGGACGCGCTTCCCTGGCGCGCCTCGGCGCGTCATTCACCTGCGCCTGAGCCATCTCGAATGGGGTGCTGCCCTTGAATGGCAGATCCCCGGTCACGAGTCGAAACAAGAGCACGCCGATCGCATAGAGATCGGCGCGCGCGTCCACCGGATGACCGAGCACCTGCTCCGGGGCCATGAAGGCCGGCGTCCCGATCATCCGGCCCGCGGCCGTGAGATTCACGGCGTCATCGACGCGCGCAATACCGAAATCCGTGATCTTGACCGCGCCAGAGTCAGTCAGCATGACGTTGGCCGGTTTCAGATCGCGATGCACCACACCCGCGGCGTGAACGTGTTCGAGCGCGGCCAGCAGCTGCCCGCATAGTTCGACCGCCTGACCCGCCGAGAAGATCGTGCCGTGTTCAAGCACCTCCTGCCATGTCTGTCCGCGGACCAATTCCATGGCCAGCGCCAGGCATCCGTCTTCTTCTATCAGTTCATACACGCTGGCGACGCCGGCAT
Organism: Vicinamibacterales bacterium; assembly: GCA_036274235.1. GTDB lineage: Bacteria > Acidobacteriota > Vicinamibacteria > Vicinamibacterales > SCN-69-37 > DASUGC01. Next base: position 2,106 of record DASUGC010000224.1, on the reverse strand, counting down.
GATTCACGCGCGCGAGCGCCCCGGACTCGGCTCGCAATCTCGCCTGTGCGTCGGCGGTCGGCGCGTCGAGAATCTTGAGCGCGACCTCGCGGGGTTGATCTGGCTCAGCATCGGCAACCGCGCGATATACGCTCCCCATCCCGCCCGATCCCAGGCGCTCGACGACGCGATAAGGGCCGAAGATTCTTCCGATCACAAATCCTCACCACCGTTATCGGCGTTGGTACCGGGTGGCTTCAAGAAGGCGCAGCGACGAAAGTGAAACCGAGGGATCCATCAAAAGCATGTCGGGTTCCGGGGTGTCGGGTGCCGGGGTGTCGGGTGCCGGGCTGTCGGGTTCCGGGGTGTCGGGTGCCGGGGTTCTGGTTCCGCGGTGCCGCGTTCAGGTTCCGTTGTTCCGCGGTTCGTTGGTGCTGTTCTTATGGCAGGACATCGGAACAGAACCCAAGAACTTGGTAACCCCGGAACCTGAACGCGGAACCCCGGAACCAGAACCCTGGCACCCCGACACCCCGGAACCCAGCCAGAACCGCCGTCCATCCTCGCAATTCAGCTGCCCCCGCGCGTCGCGACATACGCCTTGCGCGCGCGCACGGTGACACCGGATCGTTTGACGCGCACGGTGATGTCATGACGTTTGCCGTCGAAGGCCGCCGGGACAAACCCGAGCAAGTACTGCAGATGCAGTTCGTCGGCAATGCTCACGAATGCCGCGCGCAACTGGTCGTAATCCTTGAGCAAGCGATACTCGGCGCCCGATCGCTGCGCGAGCCGGGACATGTCGCCCAGGCCGTATGTCCGGAGGCCCGTGCCCTCCACTCCCACGGTGTAGACCATGACCCCGTCGGTCTCGACGCGCTTCATGACGTCGGCGATCGATCGCCGCTCAAGCGCGGGCGCCGCCTGACAGGCGCTGAACGGTGACGCGCCGGCTGAAGCAGCCGGGGCCGGCGAAAATGTGCTGGCCGCATTCTGGGTGTCATCGCCGTCCGAGAACAGCAGGATGACGCGGCGGCCGGACTCCTCGGCCAGGGCCGACATCGCCGCATCCGTCGCCGCCCAGATCGGCGATCCGAAGTCCGGCGGCGTCTGGAGGCGCAACATGCCCACCAGCGACAGCCGATCGTCGGTGAAACCCATGCAGTCCCACGTCAGCGTGCGGACCGCCGCGCGATCGGCCTTGAGCAGCCGGCCGACAAAATCCTGAGCGGCCAGCTTGACCGTGTCAAAGTCCTTGTCGGTGCTCCCGCTGTGGTCCAGGATCAAGGCCACCGACAATGGCTGGACACTTCGTGAGAAGACCGCAATCTCCCGAGGCTTTCCGTCGTCCAGCAATTCGAAATCCTCGCGCGTCAAATCGTGCGCGATGACGCCGTCTTTGAGCTTGACCGTGGCGTAGACCTCCACGACGTCCGTACTGGAGCGGAACTGTGTTTGACGGCCGGTGATCGACACGCTCGCGATCACGACCGCGACCGCCACACACGCGAACGCGGGCCTCGTCACTGTAGGAACCCCCGGAAGCATCCTGCCCACGCGAATTCTCTGATGGTCCGCCACCAGTGTAGCAACGGCGTTGGCATCCATCATGCTCTCCATGGGATCAGGTCAAAGAAAGGAGAGGAGGACGTATGTCCAGAATCCACGGGTTGATGTTGCCGGTGTTCGCGCTGGCGATCGTGGCGATGGGTGCCGGCCAGGTGACCGCGCAGCGATCGAGGGGGCTGATGCCCCGATGGGACGGCGACCTGGCCTCGGCGCAATTTGTCGAAGTGCGCGACCGGTCGGGCCAGGTAATCCTTCATGGCGCGCTCAAGACGACCAGGGACTCGGCGAAGGAACTCGAGCGCGAGGCGGATCTGATGAGCCCCGTCGGCGAACCGGGCAAGGGCGACGTGGACATCGAGATTTCGCGTAAGGACGGCGTCGCAACCAAGCACGAGATCGAAGTGGAGGTCGAGCACCTGCCGGCCCTGCTGGATTACGAGGTCTTCGTTGACGGCCGGGTCATCGGGTCGCTGGTGACCTCCAAGAAGGGCAAAGGCGAACTGGAACTGGAGTGGAAAGGCGCATCCAGCCGCTAGCGGGCGGGTTCCGGCGTTAGGA
>DASUGC010000223.1:0-4499 GCA_036274235.1 Vicinamibacterales bacterium | reverse complement strand
CCCCCGTTCCCCCGTTCCCCAGTTCCCCAGTTCCCCTTGATGTATCGTTACGCCCATGCAAGCAGCCACGATCGCTCCCGTGCGGCGGGGGTTCGGCGAGACTCTGCGTCGCGACCAGTGGTGGGCACAGCCGCTGGTCATCTTTGTTGGCTTCAGCGCATTCGTCGTGTACGCGACCTGGGCGGCGTTTCAGAACGCGCATTACACCTCTGGTCCCTACCTGTCGCCGTTTTACGCGCCTGAATTATTCGGCGATTCGCCGCATGCCTGGTTCGGACCCAAACCGGCGTGGTGGCCGGGCCTGCTGCCCTTTTCGCCGGCGCTGCTGATTCTGCCGTTTCCGGGGCTGTTCCGGTTTACCTGCTATTACTATCGCGGCGCCTACTACAAAGCGTTCTGGGCCGATCCGCCCGCGTGCGCCGTCGGCGAGCCACGCCAGTCGTATCTGGGCGAGCATTCGTTTCCGCTGATCCTCCAGAACGTCCACCGCTTCTTCATGTGGGTCGCCGTCGTCTTCATCGGCCTGCTGGCCTATGACGTGTGGAAGGCGATGTGGTTCGCCGACCCGGCGACAGGCGGCGTGACGTTCGGCATCGGGCTCGGTACGATCATCATGGGTGTCAACGTCGTGCTGCTCGCTTCATACACCTGGGGCTGCCACGTCGTCCGGCACGTCGTCGGCGGGTGGATGGACGAAGTGTCCAAGGTGAAGGCCTGCGATTTCGCCTACTACTGCGTGACGAAGCTGAACGGCCGCCACATGCTGTTCGCGTGGTGCAGCCTCATCTCGGTGATGGCCACGGACGTCTACATCCGGCTGTGCTCGATGGGCGTCATCACCGACCTGAGGATTCTCTGATGGGGGCGCCGCAGACCTATCAGTACGACGTGCTGATCGTCGGGGCCGGAGGCGCGGGACTTCGCGCGGCCATCGAAGCGGCCGCAGCCGGCGTGAAGGTCGGATTGATCTGCAAATCGCTGCTCGGCAAGGCCCACACGGTCATGGCCGAAGGCGGCATGGCGGCGGCCATGGCGCACAACGACGACCGCGACAACTGGATGGTGCACTTCGCCGACACGATGCGCGGCGGCCAGTACGTGAACAACTGGCGCATGGCCGAACTGCACGCGAAAGAAGCGCCGGATCGCGTGCGCGAACTCGAAGCCTGGGGCGCCGTGTTCGACCGCACGCCGGACGGGCGGATCAACCAGCGGAATTTCGGCGGCCACCGGTACCCCCGGCTGGCCCACGTCGGCGACCGCACCGGTCTCGAGCTGATCCGGACGCTGCAGGATCACACGGTCTATCTGGGCGTGACCGTGCACATGGAGCACACGGTCATCGACCTGCTCGTTGACGACGGCCACGTGTCAGGCGTCCTCGCGTATGACCGCGAACGCGGGCGCTTCCATGCCTTCGCGGCCAAGGCCGTCGTGCTCGCAACCGGCGGCGTCGGCCGCGCGTACCAGATCACCAGCAATAGCTGGGAAGGCACGGGCGACGGCCACGCGCTCGCGTATCGCGCGGGCGCCGAGCTCATCGACATGGAATTCGTGCAATTCCATCCCACGGGCATGGTGTGGCCGCCGTCGGTCAAAGGCATTCTCGTGACGGAAGGCGTGCGCGGCGAGGGCGGCGTGCTCAAGAACAAGGAAGGCCGCCGATTCATGTTCGACGACATTCCCGATAACTACAAGCCGCAGACGGCGTCGGATCCCGAAGAGGGCTGGCGGTACACGCAAGGCGACAAGAATGCCCGCCGCCCGCCGGAGCTGCTGACACGCGATCACGTTGCGCGCTGCATCATGCGGGAAGTGAAAGCCGGCCGAGGCAGCCCGCACGGCGGCGTATTTCTCGATATCGCGTGGATCAAGGAAAAGCTGCCCCACGCGGCCGACCACATCAGGCGTAAGCTGCCGAGCATGTACCACCAGTTCAAGGAACTGGCGGATCTCGACATTACGAAGGAACCGATGGAAGTGGGCCCGACGACCCACTACATCATGGGCGGCATTCGCGTGGACGCCGACACCCAGGAGTCCACCGTGCCCGGGCTCTTTGCGGCCGGCGAATGCGCAGCGGGCATCAACGGCGCCAATCGGCTCGGCGGCAATTCGCTGTCGGACCTCATTGTCTTCGGCAAGCGCGCCGGCGAGCATGCGGCCGCCCACGCGAAGGGGCGTCCGGTTCCCGCGTTGAGCGAGGCCGCGCTCGACCGCGCGACCAGGCAGGCGCTCGCGCCGTTCGAACGCGGCGCGGGCGGCGAAAATCCGTTCGCGGTCCAGCACGATCTGCAGAAGACCATGCAGGATCTGGTCGGGATTGTGCGGACGGAATCCGAAATGCAGGAGGCGCTCACGCGGCTCGAGGCCCTTCGCGCGCGGGCCGAGCGGGCCGGCGTGGACGGCCATCGCGAGTACCACACGGGCTGGCACGCGGCGCTGGATCTCCGGAACCTGATGACCGTCTCCGAGGCGATCACGCGTTCGGCCATCGAGCGGAAAGAGAGCCGCGGCGGCCATTTCCGGGAGGACTTCCCGGACAAACAGGCCGAGTTCGCGACGTTCAACATCGCGGTCAAAGACGCGGGCGGCAGCATGAAGGTGGAGCGGCGGCCGATTCCGGAGATGCCGGCGGAGCTCCAACAGGTGATCGAGCAGCAGAAGCAGTAGCCGACGTCCGTAGCCGGCGGGTTTCAGCCCGCCGGTCACGCGGCGGCCTGAAGGTCGCCGCCTGCGGGAACAGGGAACAACGAATGGCTCAAGCGACGTTCAGAATCTGGCGCGGTGGCGGCGGGAAGCCGGCACAGTTCGTGGACTACAAGACCGAGGTCTCCGAGGGCATGGTCGTGCTGGACGCGGTGCACCGCGTCCAAGCCGAACAGGCGCCGGACCTCGCCTGCCGGTGGAACTGCAAAGCGGGCAAGTGCGGGTCCTGTTCCGCGGAGATCAACGGCCGCCCGAAGCTGATGTGCATGACGCGGCTCAATTCGCTGGACTTGACCGAGCCTGTCACCGTCGAGCCCATGCGCGCCTTTCCGCTCATCAAGGACCTCGTGACCGACGTGTCCTTCAATTTCCGCGCGAAGCCCGGCATCAGGAAGTTCGCGCCCCGCCCGCGCGAGGCGGACGGCACCTGGCGGATGGCGCAGCGCGACGTCGATCGCGTGCAGGAATTCCGCAAGTGCATCGAGTGTTTCCTGTGCCAGGACGTCTGCCACGTGATTCGCGACCACGGGAAGCACGAAGAGGGCTTCATCGGCCCGCGCTATTTCGTCTATTCCGCCGCGCTGGAAATGCACCCGCTCGACACGGGCGACCGGCTGCGCGATCTCAAGGACGCGCATGGCCTGGGCTACTGCAACATCACCAAGTGCTGCACGACCGTGTGCCCGGAACACATCCACATCACCGATAACGCCATCATCCCGCTCAAGGAACGCGTCGTCGATCGGTTCTACGATCCGGTCACGAGACTCCTGCGAGTCTTCAGCAACAAGAGGTAGGACTCTGGAGAGCCGTCAGGTCGGCCGCGATCGCGTCATCATCCAGAACGGCCGCGTGGTCGTCAGCACCCCGGTCGAAATGCCGGATTGGGAAATGACCCAGCACCGGATCGCGCTGATTCACTTCGATGGCAAATCCTGGCGGGTCGCCGGCAAGACCAGCGCGGGCGGCAGGATCCTTTACCAACTAGCGCCCTGGGCGCCGGCCGACGAGTACGTCATCGGCCGGCAGATTGAGTACAACGCCGCGTACGTCGCGGCTCGCGATCGCCACATCGTCGCCACCCGGCGCACGGGTCATGTGGCGTTCCTGGTGCGGTGCGCGTCGCCCCTCATCGGATTTCTGCCGGCGCGCACCAAGGAGCAGCTCGAGGCGCGCTACGGCCTCGATCCGGTGTCCGCGACCTTCCAGTCCGTGTTCCTGGAGTTGCTGGTGACGCTCTGCTCACTCGTGATGGTGGTGATCGGAATATTCGCCCTCGGCATGGCGGGATCGACGGCGGGCCTGTCGGTGAAATCCTTCCTGGCACTGGCCATCATCGCGGCCGTCGACGGTTCAGTCAGATACGGCCGCATCCTGAGAGAGGAGCGGCCCCCGGTCGGCTTCTACGAATGGCTGGTCAAGCGCCAGCCAGGGCTCTAAACTAGGCGCATGTTCGAGCTCAAACCGCTGTCCCCTGCCGCCATCCCCGCGGCCTTGCAAAAGGCCGAGCGATACCGGCTGTTGAATGAGCCGGCACAGAGCCAGAGCATCTGCGAAGATGTGCTGCGGACCGATCCGAAGAATCATCAGGCGCTCGTCACGCTCATCCTTGCGTTGTCCGACGACTTCGCGCACCAGCACGCGCGGACGACCACACGAGCCGCCGAGCTGGTGGCGCAATTGCCGACGGAATACGAGCGCTGGTACTACACCGGGCTCATTGCGGAGCGCCGCGGCCGCGCCCTGCTGGAACATCCAGGTCCGGGCGCCAAAGCCGCCGGTGAATGGCT
>DASUGC010000222.1:0-5115 GCA_036274235.1 Vicinamibacterales bacterium | reverse complement strand
AGGTCCCTCAGTCCCCCCAGTTCCCTTAGTTCCCCAGTTCCCCAGTTCACAGGAGTCACCATCATGGATTTCGCGACCAGAACCATTCACGCCGGCCAGCCCACCGAGCCGGAGACCGGCGCCGTGGTCTCGCCGATCTTTCAGACAACCACGTATCAGCAGATTGCGCCCGGCGAGCATCGCGGGTTCGATTACACGCGCACCTCAAATCCGACGCGCAAGCGTCTGGAGACTGTGCTGGCCGAGCTCGAGGGCGGCACGCGGGCCGCGGTGTTCGGATCGGGATTGGCGGCGGAGCACGCCGTGCTGCAGGCGTACCTGAAGCCGGGCGATGAAATCCTCGTGCCCGGCGACGTCTACGGCGGCACGTTTCGCATGCTGCATCGGGTCTTCGAGCCCATCGGCTGCGTCGTCACGCAGGTCGATTTCAGCAATCTGGACGCCGTGAGCGCGGCGATCACGCCGGCGACGCGGATCGCCTGGCTGGAGTCGCCGACGAACCCGCGGTTGCTGATCTACGACATCGCCGGGATCAGCCGCCGCGCCCACGCCGCGGGCGTGCTCGTCGTTGTCGACAATACCTTCGCGACGCCCTTCTTTCAGCGGCCGTTCGAGCTGGGCGCGGATCTCATCATCCACAGCGTGACGAAGTACCTCGCCGGGCATTCGGATCTCGTGCAGGGCGCCGTCATCGCGAAGGATCCGGCGGTCCTCGAGCCCGTCGGGTTCCTGCAGAACGCGCTCGGCGGCATTCCCGGGCCCTTCGACTGCTGGCTGACGCTGCGCGGGCTGAAGACGCTGGAGTTGCGGATGTTGCGCCATGCGGAGAACGCCATCGCGGTCGCGGAGGCACTATCGCGGCACCCGCGGGTGCGGCAGGTGTATTTCCCTGGGCTGCCGACGCACCCCGGCCACGCGATCGCGCGCGCGCAGATGTCGGGATTTGGCGGGATGGTCTCGTGCGACATCAACGGGACGGTGGAGGAGACAACGCAGTTTGTGTCGTCGCTGCGGTACTTCGCGCTGGGGGAGAGCCTGGGCGGCGTTCGCGCGCTGGTGTGCCTGCCGGCAAAGATGACGCACGCGTCGATCCCTGCCGAGACGCGACGCGGGCTGGGCCTGTCGGACACGCTGGTCCGGTTGTCGCCGGGGTGCGAGAGCGCGCGCGATCTGGTGCGCGACTTGATGGAGGGGCTTGATCGGATGGGGCTGCCGGCGGCGTCGGGGTCGCTGGAAGTGGGGGCACGCTGAGGAGGCGAAGGGCAGGCCTGTGGAAAACAGGCCCGTCCCCCTTTGTGGAAAACCTGTGCACGCGAGACCCGACCCCCTATGTGGAAAACCGGGCGCGGGGCGGATAATCTAGCTTCACATGGCTACATACGCGCATTTCGAAACGTCACTCGGCAATTTCACGATCGAGCTCTTCGATACCAAGGCGCCCAACACCGTCGCCAATTTCGTCGGCCTCGCGGAAGGCACCAGGGAATGGACGCATCCGGGTACGAAGAAGAAGGAAAAGAAGCCGTACTACGACGGCATCATCTTTCATCGCGTCATCAACGGCTTCATGATCCAGGGCGGCGACCCGCTCGGCCAGGGCTTCGGTGGGCCCGGGTATCAGTTCGACGACGAGTTCCATCCGGAACTGCGGCACGATCGCGCGGGCATTCTCTCGATGGCCAACGCGGGGCCGCGCACCAACGGCAGCCAGTTCTTCATCACCCTCGGTCCCACGCCGCACCTGGACCGCAAGCACTCCGTCTTTGGCGCCGTGACCGAGGGCCTCGACGTGGTCAAGAAGATCGGCGCCACGCCGGTCGATCGCCAGGACCGGCCGACAACTCCGGTTGTCATGAATCGGGTCTGGATCGAACGCAAATAGCCGGCGGGCTTCAGCCCGCCGCGCACATCCCGCCTACGTCAGCGCCGGGTGCCTGTCCTTGAAGTCCGTCGCCTGCTCGAAGGCAAGCGCGACGCGGGCCATCGTGGCTTCGTCGTACAGCTGACCGGTCAGCATGAACACGCGTGGTTGGGACTGAGGGGTCAGTGAGCCGCACTTCACGGTCATGGCCGGCTGACCCGTCAGGTTCGTCGTGCTGAGCGTGGCGTCCGCGCCCGCGGAGATGAGCACGTCGAACCGGCTCATGAACTGATCCATCTGTTTCATCAGAATCGTTCGCGCGCGCTGGGCGCGCAGGTACTCCACCGCCGGCACGAACCGCGCGGCCTTGAAGGTGTTGGGCCAGGTGCTGCGCGACGTGCCGGTCTGCAGCAGGTCGCCTTCGCCCGATCGCGTCAGCTCATCGAACGACGCCGCGGCCTCCACGTCCAGGATGAAGCTGAGCTGCGACGTCAGCGGCATGTCGGGCAGATCTACGGCCTCCAGCCTGGCGCCGAGGCGACGATAGACATCCAGCACGTCGCGGTAGATCTGCCGCTGCTGTTCCTGTTGCTGCGGTGTCGCGCCGCCGCGTCCGCCGGCCGGCGCCCCCGCACCCGCCGCCGCAGGAACGGGGCCCTCGAACTGGCTGCGCACGTACGCGATCCGGATCCCGCCAAGCGGTAGATCGGGATTCCACTTGAAGGCCGCGTCGGCTACCGTCGGATCACGTCTGTCCGGTCCGTAGATCGCATTCAGCACGATGACCGTGTCTTCCACGTACCGGCACATCGGGCCGGGCTTGTCCATCGTGTTCGACAACGGCATGGCGCCGTACCGGCTAATCCGGCCGTACGTGGGCCGCAGGCCCACCACGCTGTTTTGCGTGGACGGCGAAATGATCGATCCGCGCGTTTCCGTCCCGATCGAGAATGCCACGCACCCCGCAGCCGTCGCCGAGCCGGGTCCCGCGGATGAGCCGGACGATCCCTGCTGCGGGTTCCACGGATTCTTGGTCTGACCGCCGAACCACCGGTCCCCCTGCGCGAGCGCGCCCAGGGTCAGCTTGGCCACGAGCACGGCACCGGCCTCGCGCAGTCGCTCGACGACGGTCGCGTCGTAGTCAATGACCTGATCGACGTACGGCTCGCCGCCCCAGGTGGTTCGAATGCCTTTGGTGGCGAACAGATCCTTGGCGCCCCAGGGCAGGCCGTGCAGCGGCCCGCGGTACTTGCCGGCCTTGATCTCACGGTCGGCGTCCGCGGCCTGTTGAAGCGCGAGATCCTCGGTCAAGGTCACGTAGAAATTCAGCGTCGGCTGGTACCGCTTGAGCCGGGCCAGATACATCTGCGTGAGTTCAGTAGAGCTGACGAGCTTCCTCTCGATCAGCGCGGCCAGCTTCGTGACCGGCCAGAACGCGACGTCCTCGAGATTGTCCGGCCGCTTCAGCGTGAGCGGCGGCTTGCTGTACTTGATCGGCGCGCCGGGTGTGGCCGGTCCCTTGGGTTCTTTGCCGGGCAACGCCGGCTTGAACACGACCGCCACTTCGGTGTCGAACGGGACGTGGCTCTGCCGCAGTTGCTGGAACGCCCGGAGCCGGTTGTTCAGCGCGCCGGCGAGCGCGGCCTCCTCGTCGGCGTGGAAATCCAGGCCCATGATGGATTCGGCCGCTTCGATCGTCGCGGGCTTGATGGGGCCCGCAGGCTGCTGTCCCTGCGCGTACGTCTTCGCGGCCACCGCACCGGCGACGGCGGCCGGTACCGTGGCCAGAAACTTACGGCGTGATTGGGGAGTGACCTTTGCGCTCTTCTTAGCCATGAATCGAGTCCTCGGGCGGGTATTCTAATGCCCATGCAGGAGAGAAGAGTTATTTCGCTTCCGGGCCCGGACGGCACGCCCGTCACCGCGGCCGTCGCCGCAGGCGGCCTCATCTTTGTGTCCGCGCAGGGACCGATCGGCGCCGATGGCAAGCCGGTGGAATCGGACATCAGCGCGCAGACCAAAGCGGTGATCGCCCGGCTGGGCAAGGTGCTCGAGGCCTCGGGCTCGTCCCTGGCGCAGGCCGTCAGCGTCAACGTGTTCCTGAGACAGTCGTCGGATTTCGAGGCGATGAATGCCGCCTATCGCGAGACGTTCGCGGAGAAGCCACCGGTCCGGACGACCGTGGCCGTGTCGCTGCCGGGCCGGGCATCCGTCATGATGTCCGCGATCGCCGTCCCCAACGGCGCGCCGCGCGAGGTGATGCACCCGGCCGGCTGGATGAAATCGCCGCGGCCCTACTCCTACATCGTCAGGGCGGCCGGATTTGTGTTTCTCTCCGGCCTTGTGAGCCGCCGCGGAACTGACGATCAAGTTGTCCCGGGCCCCGCCTCGGTGCAGACCAGCACCGTGCTCGATAACGCCGGCATTCTCCTCAAGACCGCCGGGCTCACGTATGCCGACGTGGTCTCGGCCCGGGTGTTTCTGGTTGACGACACCTACTTTGAGGCGATGAACGACGAATATCGCCGGTACTTCACCACCGAACCGCCTGCCCGCGCGACAGCCATCACGGGCTTGATGGGGCCGGATGCGACCGTCGAGATTTCGTTCATCGCGGCCGAAAACGGCAAGCAGGTAATCGGGCCGGCGGTGGCGCCAAGTCTGCCGCTCTCAACCGCCGTACGCGCGAACGATCTGCTGTTTCTCTCCGGCGTGCTCGGGAACACGGACGCCAATGCCGGCGACGTGGCCGGCCAGGCGGGGGAAATCTTCAACCGCATCGGCCGCACGCTCGAAGGCATGGGCCTGTCCTTCAACCACGTCGTGGACAACCTGGTCTACCTGCCTGATGTCTGGCAGCTGCCGAAATTCGAGGCCCGCGCGAAGGAGATCTTTTCCCGCGACACGCCGGCGCGCACGGTCGTCGGCGCCAGACTCGCCACACGCGCCGGGCTGATCGAAATGATGATGACCGCCGCTGGGCACTGAGGGCGTCACGTCCATCCCGATGCGCGACGAACTGCGGCCCATGCTGCGGCTGGCCATCCCGGTGATCCTGGCCGAGGTCGGCTGGATCAGCATGGGTCTTGTTGACACGCTGATGGTTGGCCGCCTGGGCGCGGCGGCCATTGGCGCCGTCGGCACCGGGTCAATCCTGTACATGGCGGTAATGGTCGTCGGGTTCGGGACGTTATTCGCGCTCGACACCTTCGTGTCCCAGAGCTTCGGCGCCGGCCGGATCGACGAATGCCATC
>DASUGC010000221.1:0-5446 GCA_036274235.1 Vicinamibacterales bacterium | reverse complement strand
AATTCGACACACCGACGATGTACGTGCCCGGCCACAGCCCAGCGATGCGGTACATCCCCGTCCCATCGGTGGCAGCGGAGCCGGCTCGTGTCACCGTGACCTTTCCAGCGACGATCGTCCGCTCGAGAACTTCAACGAACGCATCCCCGGGTTGTCCCGATGGCATCGTCACTCTGCCGGCGACCACGGCGCCGCGCATCACTGGAAACGTGATGGCCAGTTCCTTGTGATTGTCTTCGAGCGTGATCGCCGTGCCCAAACCGCGCCGGCGTGTCGCGCCGTATGTCGACTCGACAAAGCCGGCTTTGCGCGCCGTGAGCGTGTAGCGCCCGGCCGGCAGGCCGCTGAAATGAAAGCGGCCGGCCTCGTCAGTCGTCATCTCGCGGGCCCCTCGAAGCTCCGGAGCCGTGATTCGAACAAGAGCCCGACGGACGGGCTGGCCGCGGTCAGCAGAAACGGCGATGCCGCCCAGCTCGGCGGTTCCGGACGGCACAACCGGAGGCGCTGATGTCTGCGCGGAGAGCCAGGCGCCGGGCACTATTGCCACCGGAGCCGCAATGACCGCGGCGAACAGCCATGCGCGCATCGTCACCGGACAGTTACCACCGAAAGATTGAGCGATCGCTTCTCTCGATCGCCGATCGTCACGCGGGACCCGAGCCGCAAGAGTGCAGCGGCAACTCTCGGATCGGCGACATCGATTTCCATCGAATCGTCCGCACCGGCCCGGACGGCCGCGACGATGTATTCACCAGGTATAAGGGACTCAAATCGAAACGCTCCGCTGCCGCCGGCCAGCACGCGCCTGGCGAGCGATGCGCGAAGCTGACCCGCGACGCGGGCGTCGACCGGAACTGTGAGGACCGCCACTTCCGGAGCACTAAGACTTCTCGTCACGGTGCCCGACAGTTCCCCGGCTTTGCCGGTGACGGTCACCACCAGATCACGCAGGCCCGACTCGCTCACTTCGATCGGTTCCCCGCTCACGTCCCGTCCTGCCAGCTGCTGCGACTTGACTGCCCAGCCCGGCGGCAAACCGCCCACGCCAACAATGTACTTGGCCGGCCGAAGCTGCCGCGAAACGAAGGTACCGTCCGTGCCGGCCGAAGTGGCGCTTGATCGATCGCCGCTGGCTGGATTCAACGTGGTCAGCAGAATACGAACTCGCTGCAGCATGGCGGGATCAGGTGGCGCGGCGGCATCCGTGTCCAGCTCGATCCGGCCCGACACCGTCGGCCCGCTTGCGAGTTTCAAATCCACGCGCGAGACATCCGACTCACTGATGGTGATCGGAACGCGCGCCCACCACAGTCTGGTGTCCGTCGGCGCCGGTCCGTCAACAGATGGCGCCGCGGCCAGTTTCGTGACGGAGGCCACGTAACGCCCCGCCGGCACGGCAAGGGCGGTGAACGTGCCGTCGCCCCGCGTCACGGCCATGGCGACTTCGGCGCCGATCGAGCCGTATCCGATTTCGCTCTCGGTGCCTTCGGGCGTGATTTTCACGGTCGTATGCGGGACAGGACCATCCGAACCCGTGACGGTCCCGGACACGCGGAACGCCGGCACCGGCTTCACCGCGACATCGATTCCCGTACGCCGCTCGCCGGCAGGCACCGTCACGACGGTCGCTGCGGCCAGTGACGCGACACCGGGATAGAACGTCGCGGGATACACACTCACGCGACCCTTCGCATCGACGGCGACAGACGTCGTCACACCGACGCGTGTCGACGGCTGGATCAGGAGATCACCAATTTGCTGCCCTGCCGTGGACAGCGTTCCGCCGCTGGCCGCAATGTTGTCGGCGACGGGATTCCGCGAGCGAGCGGACATGGCATCCAAGTACGCGATGCCGGTGTCGACCGGGATGGAGCTCACCAGCGACGCCACCTGAATCAGATAGTTCCCAGCGGTCAAGATGCTCGATCGGTACGCGCCGCGGTCGTCGGTTACCACAGAGTCACGAGTGGCATAGGCGCGGCGTGCTGTCGGGCCGGAGACGAGGATCACGTTGATGCGCGCGCCGGCCAGAGGCTCGCCGGCTTCGTCGCGAATCGTTCCGCTGATTTCGGAGTACCTCCAGATCTTGATGGTGACGTTCGTCACGCGCTGCGACATGGCCAGCTCGAGCCGTTCGGCGGGTCCCGACGGCCGTGTCTGGCCATACTCCGCCGCGATGTAACGGTTCAGCGTCGCACCCAGCGCAAATGAGCCAGCCGGAAGCGAGTGAAACATGAACCGGCCGGCATCGTCGGTGTAGACCTTGTTGGTCAGCTCCGGGGCGGACACGCCGCGAACGGGCTGCGCCACCGCAGAAGGCCCTGCGGTGATCGTGACCAAGGCGCTCGCCACGCCACGACCAGTCGCGCCATCGACGATCTGGCCGGTGACGATGCGATCGGCAGTGGCTGCGGGAGTCTGGGACGCGCGCAAGTCGGACGTCCGGTGTCCGGCCAGAGCGGCGAGTGCCGCCACAGCGACGAGCCGCACGGAGCGGATCGGGCGGGTCATGGCCAGTGCGGTAACCATACCGCACGCCGGCCCAGCCGCGGGAAAAAGAAAGGGCCCGTTCGCCAATGATCCACTCACTGCCCTGCCGGTGGCAGGCCCCTTGCAGAGTCGCGGTGCCATGTCCACGCCCCCACAACCAAGTCCCGAGTCGGCCAGCTGGATTCCCGGTATCTACAACCATTGTGACGGCTGGTGCGAGCGGTGCCGGTTCACGGATCGGTGTCGTGTCTTCCACGACGGTCGCGTGATGGAACTGATGCACGGCGACGGTCCCGTGAGCGAGTCGGCGATGCAGGAAGTTGTCGCGCGCCGGGATCGCGAGGAGGCGGAAGACGCGGCCGCAGGTGAACCACCTGCGGAGTTCCTGGCCTTCGTCGCGGAGGCGAATCGAGAGCCGACGCCGGCGGAAGTAGCCGAATTTGAACGCGACCACAAGGCTCGACGGCGTTGGACAAAGGAGCAGCCGGCGTACCAGGCCGCACGCGAATACGGCTTTCCGGCGGCGGACGTGGCCCTCGCCTGGCAGGAGATGCCGGGGATCGCCGGAGAATCGGTCGCCCGGGCGGGTCTCGCGAGCATCCTGCACTTCGCCTACATGATTCCGGTGAAGACCGCGCGGGCGCTGCACGGTCTCTATGACCGGACCCATGGCGATGACGACGAGTTCTCGATGGACGATGCGAACGGGACGGCGAAGTTGCTCAGGCTGGCAATCGCCGAATCGCGTCAGGGTTGGATCGGGCTCATCGGCTTCGATCACGAGGGAACGGGACTACCCATGGGCTTCGCGAACCGGCTCACGGAGCTCGACGCGCAAATCGCTACGTTGTTCCCGGACGCCATGGACTTTCATCGCCCTGGCTTGGATGACTGATGTGCTGGCAACGCAAAGGATCGGCTCGGCCTGTGCCAGAGGCTGATCGGCCCTGATTTGATCGCCATCAATCGCGATGGCTTTCTATCAAGGCCGTGCAGGCTATGCAGCCACAATCAGAACTTTTCAGGAATCGAATCAGGACAATCCGCCCTCGAGCTCCATAGGATGCGCCTCATGGATGGAGTCTTCCGATCGGATGGGGTCATCAGGCGCGGACTGCCTGCTGTGATGGTGCTCGTACTCCTGGGCACGGCGCCGTGTGCGGCTCTCGCGGCGCCGCAAACCGGCGTCGGAGGGGCGGCTCAGGCCGGCACGTCGGTACCGGCGGCGCCCGCGCCGAAGACGGACGAGGCAAGGTTCCCGCCTCTCGTGATCGCCGCTTGGACGTACAGCTCGATCGGGCGAAACGGCGTCACGGCCAGTATCAACTTCGCTCACGGCCGGACGGTTCGCGCGGGGGTGCTCTGGCGCGGCCTGCAGGCGACGACCACGATCGCGTCGCGCGGATTCGAGGTCGGCGGGGGTACGGGAAATATATCTTCTCGAGCCTTCCCGGCGGCTACGAATTCCGCGGGCTCGTCGGCCGGCGGTGGGAGGAGTCAGAGACCCTCTCGCCGGCGCGCACCTACGTCGGCGGCGAGGCCACCCTGATGTTCGTATGGTTCCGGTTCAGCGGCGGTCTGGTCGTCCCGATCGACGCCGGCCGGCCGCACCAGCCGGTGCTGACGGGCAGCATCGGCTGGATGATTCCGCTCACGCCTTTGTGGAACAAGGAGTTGCGGACGATGAAGTAGCCGCCGTACAAAGAAAAAGGGCCGCGAACCCTTCGGCTCGCGGCCTCACGAAAAAAATTCCGGCAGTGAACTTTTTCTATCCGGGGGGACTTCGTCCCCGCCGGACCCCCCTTACGCGCTCACTCGTTCGACTCGCCGCTTCCGGAAGAGCCCGCAGGCAAGTCTCTCTCCGTTCGCGCGGCCCATCGCGCGCATCGCGCACTCGCGCGCGGACCCTTGGACCGGCCCCTTTGACCGGACCTTTGGACCCTGAGGACCGAACCCTTGGACCCTTGGACCGTGGACCCTTGGACTGACAAAGAAAAAAAGGCCCGCTCGGCAATTACCAAGCGGGCCCTCAGCGAAAAAAATCCCGGCAGTGATCTACTCTCCCACGCAGTTACCCACGCAGTACCATCGACGGTAGCAGGCTTAACTTCCGTGTTCGGAATGGGAACGGGTGTGACCCTGCTCCTGTGGCCACCGGGAATATGAGGTTCGGCGTTCGAACCTGTTTGTCAAAGCCACCTGGCGAAGCCACGGTGGCGTAAATCAAAGAGTGGCGGCGGAACATACGCCCGCCGGCACCTTGCGAGTCGGGTCGCGTTGCCGCGCCCCTCACGCAAACTCAAGATCGATCCCCGGGTCCAAAGACCCGAGGCTCAACCCGCCTTCGCCAAAGGCTACGGCGGGGTCGCCATAGCGGGCCGCTCTCTCGAACGGCCCGCGACGGCGCCTGAATTATCCTGCAAACGGCAGCTTGATCCGCACCACCACGCAGTGTTCTGCGTGAGAGCACTAGCCACCTTCGCGCGAACGCGACGGTGCGCTTGTCCTCCGAAGCTCGCGTCAGCGAGCGAAGGAGGAAAAAAGAATCAATGGTCAAGCCGCACGGCTGATTAGTATCGGTAAGCTTCACAACTCACGTTGTGTCCACATCCGACCTATCGACCTGGTCATCTTCCAGGAGCCTTTAGGGACTTGCGTCCGGGACATCTCATCTCGTGGAGGGTTTCACGCTTAGATGCTTTCAGCGTTTCTCCCTTCCGCACGTAGCTACCGAGCACTACCCCTGGCGGGATAACTCGTACACTAGAGGTGCGTCCAACCCGGTCCTCTCGTACTAAGGTCAGCCCCACTCAAATGTCCTGCGCCCATGGCAGATAGAGACCGAACTGTCTCGCGACGTTCTAAACCCAGCTCACGTACCGCTTTAACCGGCGAACAGCCGGACCCTTGGAACCTGCTACAGCTCCAGGATGCGATGAGCCGACATCGAGGTGCC
>DASUGC010000220.1:0-11823 GCA_036274235.1 Vicinamibacterales bacterium | reverse complement strand
CGTCAATCGCGGCAACAGCACGCCGGCGAGCCCGCCAACGGCCATGCGCGCGTACTCGACCAGTTGCAGCGAGGGCGTATACCAGCCCGCGGCCTCCAGTCCGAGCTTCCTGGTGATGACCACGGTGTCGGTGTAGCTGATGAGCTTGAATGCGATGAGGACGAAGAACGACTGGAGGCCGAAGCCGTAGAGCAGCCGCAATTCCGCCGAGGTGGGACGCGACGGCCACACCGAGAGGTTGGGGATCAACCAGAAGGCGAGGCCGGCCATCGCGGCCGCCTCCAGCGCCGTGATGGCGCACATGAGCCATGCAAACGTCAGGAGCGGATTGGCCCCCATGCTGATCAGCCACGGGATGGCCATGAAGCGAACCGCGAGCGACGCGATATTCACGCCGTTGACCAGGTCGAAGCGGTCGTGCGCGGCCAGCAGGCCGGAAAACCCGCTGGTGACAAAGATCAGAAGGACCCGCACGCCGAGCAGAATCACGGTGTAGGTGATCGCCTGCTCGAGTTCCGGCGCAAGCTGATCCGGAAAGAACTTCGTCATGCTGCCGCTGACGCCGGTGGCCGCCACGAGCACGGCGAGGCCGATCGTCGCGTAAATCGTGAGCACGATCGACGCCAGCCGGTTGATGCGCGCGTAATCGTTGGTGATTCTGGCCTGCGCGACGAAGCGGATAATGGCCGAGCCGAGACCGAGGTAAAAAAGCTCGGAGTACGCGACCAGGCCATTCAGGAACTGCCACGCACCGTAGAGCTGCGTATCGAGCGCGCGAATGACGATGGGCGTGATGATCAGGGCATAGACGATGCTCAGGCCGATGCCGAGCCAGTTCGACGTGACGTTGCGGGCAAGTGACGATCCCCGGCTCATCCCGCGGCCCCGCGGAGCCAGCGTTCGAGCACCCACACGGCCCACAGCGCGTAACCGCTGTCGGCCTGATGCTGGCGGTGCGCTTCGAATCGGCGCGCGAGATCGCCCGTGTCCACGTACGCGGAAATCGCCGCGCCCGGTCTCAGCACCTCGTCCTGGAACATCCGTGCGTGCGGACCGGCGATCCACTCGCCGATCGGCGCCGTGAAGCCGCGCTTGGGAAGCTGCCACAGTCCGGCCGGCAGCCGCCGGCGAGCCAGCGCGCGGAGCAGGGCCTTGCCCTGTCCGCCGGCCTGCTTGCGCGACGCCGGAATCCGGAAGGCCAGCTCGACGACGCGCCGGTCGAGCAGTGGACACCGCACTTCAAGGCCATGCGCCATCGCCATGCGATCCACTTTGACGAGCGGATCGTTCGGCATGTACACCTTCAAATCGGCGTACTCGGCGCGCTGCACCAGATCGTTCGACGGACAGCGGAGATACGGCTCCGTGACTGCTTCATACACGGGGCTGGTTTCCACGCGCCGATCGGCCGTCAGGCCCATCAACCGCCGTGTCTCGTGCGTCTTCAGGAACGTCAGGTCCGCGTAGTACGCGCCGGCCGGGTCGCGACCCAGATTCTCAAGCAACGTCCCGGCTCGAAGCGGCCGCGGCACGGACGGCCCGGAGGGCCAGCGCGCGCCCAGCCAGCCGGCCGCAGGCGCGGCCGCGCGCGGCATCCAGCGCCGGGCGTCCGCTTCCATCGCGGCCGGCCGGTACCGAAAATCGTAGCCCGCCCACGCTTCGTCGCCGCCATCGCCGCTCAATGCAACCGTCACGTGACGCCGCGCCGATCGAGACACGTACCACGTGGGAATGGCGGACGAATCAGCCAGCGGCTCGCCGAGGTGCGACGTCACGGGCCCGATCGACTCATCCAGGCTGGGCTGAATCACTTCCGGATAGTGGTGGCTCTTGAAATGACTGGCGGTCAGCGCCGCCGCCTCGAGTTCGTTGTGGGCGGCCTCGCCGAATCCGACCGTCGCGGTCACGAGCCGATCGCCGAGCGCCTCGGCCATGTAGGACACGACCAGGCCCGAGTCGATGCCGCCGCTCAGAAACGCGCCAAGCGGGACTTCGCTCTCGAGCCGCGCGTGCACCGCCTGCCGCAGCACCTCGTCGATCTCCGCCAGCAGTTCCGGCTCGGGCCGGTGATCCGTGTCGAACTCCGTCACGTCCCAGTACGCGCGTGTTTCGATCCGGCCTCCGGAAATGCGCAGCCAGTGCCCGGGCATCAGCTTATGGACGTCCCGGTAGATGGTCCGTGGCGCAATCAGATAACCCAGGGAGAGATATCCCTCGAGGCCTGCCAGATCCACGCCGCCTTTCCACAACGGCGACTGCCGCAGCGCGGGAAGCTCGCTGGCAAAATGAAACACGCCGTCGATCGTCGTGTAGAAGAACGGTTTCTTCCCGAGCCGATCGCGCGCGGCGAAGAGTTCGTTCCTGCGGCCGTCATAGATGACGAACGCGAACATGCCCTCGAGCTTGTCCACGCACGCCGGGCCGTATTCTTCGTAGGCGTGCAGGATCGTTTCGGTATCGGAGACCGTGCGATACCGGTGCCCTCTGGCTTCGAGCTCGGGCCGGATGTCGCGGTAGTTGTAGACCTCGCCATTGAAAATGATCCAACAGGAGCCGTCCTCATTGGAGATCGGCTGGTGCCCGCCCGCGATGTCGATGATGGCGAGCCGGCGATGACCCAGCGACACGCGGTCGTTGTCATAAAAGCCGTCACCGTCCGGGCCGCGGTGCGCGATGGCCGTCGTCATGCGGCGAACGGCGGCGTGCATGTCCGGCCCGATAGGCCGATCCACGCCGAAGATTCCGGCAATTCCACACATGGCAGTGTCTGGGTTCAGGCGCGTCCGGCCGTCACGCGGCCGGCGCCCGTTTCTCGTGTCACCGCGCGGTACACGTCGGCGTATTCACGCACCATCCGGTCGATCGTAAATCGCGATTCCACGCGCGCGCGAGCGGCGCGACCAAGGCCTTCTCGCCGCGGCGTGTCGTCCGCCAGGCTGGAAAGCGCGGCGGTCAACGCGGCGACGTCCCGCGCGGGAATCAGGCATCCGCACGTCTCGTCAACGACTTCCGGCGTGCCGCCCACGCGCGTGGCGATCACGGGCAGACCGGCCGCCATGGCTTCCAGGATGGTCAGTGATACCCCCTCGCTGATCGAGCAGTTGACGTAGGCGTCGCACGCCCATAACCAATCGCGCGCGTCGTCTCTCCGGCCCAGAAATCTCACCGATTTGCCCAGTCCCAGCCCGGCGGCCGTTCGCTCGAGGGAGGCCCGTTCCGGACCATCCCCGATGATGACCAGAAGGATATTTCGGCGCCTGGCAAGGTCTTCCCCAGCGCGCAGCAGGACGCCCAGATCCTTCACGGGATCGAGCCTGGCGACCGTGCCGATGACGAACGTCTCCGGGCCCGCGACGAGCTCCTGCCGGCGTGCCGATCGGGCTGCCGCGTTCTCTCGCGGCCCGGGTTCGATCCCGTTGTAGATCACGCCGATCCGCGGTCGCGAAAAGCCCTCGTCTGCCAGATGATCGCCCAACTCGCTCGAGACCGTGAAGACCCGGGATGGCAACGCCCGGAGGATCCGATTGGCGATCCGCCGCTTTGGCGAAGGTCCTGTATCCGACAGCCGGCCATGCTCGGTAAAGACGACAGGGGTCTGGCGGCGAAACCTGGCCAGACAGCTGTAGACGAACGGGGAGTAGTGATGCGCGTGGATGACCGTCGCATTGTGCGCGCGCGCCGCGCGCGCAATCGCGCCGGCTGTCGAGGGCGTGAAGCCGTGCGCGCGTCCGATCGCGGTCACCGTAATGCCGCGCCTGGTGAGTTCCGATGCCCACGCCCCAGGCTGATCCAGACAACACACGGCCATAGGCATTGCGGCGTGGAGCTTGATCACCAGATCGAGAATCAGGCGTTCCGTGCCTCCGGGATTCAGGCTGAGCGCCACCTGAAGCACGCGCGCGCCGGCTGTGGAAGTCGTGCCAGACTCGCCGTCCGAAGTGATCGTCACGCGCGCCGCCTATTGTACGCGTGGAATCCCAGCCATGCGCCCCCAAGGCTGATCGCCACATCCGTGATGTCTGGATATCGAGACACGATCCAGCCCTGCGTCAGTTCCATCGCCACGGCGATCGCCGCGGCCCACACGACCGCGGTGCGCGCGTGCGACCCTGGTTTCAACCAGGCTACGCTCAGTCCGAGCGGAAAGTAGACCAGCGCCAGTTCGAAGACGTGACTGAGCGTGTCGAACGTCGTGCGGATGTAATAGCCCAGGAACGGAAACCAGCCGAACGGCCGATAGGCGGCCGCCACGACGAACGGGCTCAACGTCAGCATGGCTACCGCGCCGGCAGTAGCGGCGATCACCGCGCCAAGCCAGAATCCCGGAGCCTCCGTGCGCCGCCAGACCGTCCACGCCGCGGCCCCAAGGGCGACGCCACTTGTTGACACGAGTGCATCCCACAAGCTGGGCATACGTGAGCCGATGAGTACTTGCGATGCCTCCAGGCCGAAGGCCAGCACGATGCCCATGATCGCGGCCTTCCGCCCCGGGCGTTGTTCACCCAGGGCTGCCAGGTACTCCGACAGGGTCGCCGAGAAGAGCGCCGCGATGAGAACCAACAGGCCCTCGTCTCGCAGGCCTGTGAATTGCCAGGCGTCAGTTTGCAGGGCTCTCACTTTGCTGATGACCGTGCCGACTTCGAGCGTCACGTCGAACGGTTGCCAGGCGGCGACTGCCAGCGCCGCCGCAGCACTGGCCATGGGACGAAGCTCGTCAACATCGGCGAGGCCCTCCATCCGCAGGCGTCGCAGCGCGGCGGCGAATAGACTGCCGGACTGCCAGGCCAGAAGTGCACCGAGCCACGCGCCAATGCCATTGCTCAGGACGTCGTTGAGCCCGGATACCCGATCCGTGGTCAGCAACTGGAGGCTCTCCACTGTTACCGAGAGCCCGACGCCGAGCGCCGTGACGAGGGCGAGGCGGCGAACTATGCGGAGGCGTTCCAGGCACAGGAAGCCCAAGGCCCCGAATGGCAGGAAGAGGAGAACGTTCTGGACGAAGTCGGGAGCCGACATTCGCCGGCCCGTGTCTGTCGAGACGAACGGGTTCAGCGACAGGTGGCGCACCCGATCGCCGACGTTGTCGGCGGAGAAGTGAAAGGGGATGGTCCCCGCGTACAGAACGAAAAGCGTGAAGGCCAGCCAGAGCGCCCGCCTGACCGTCACGCCCGATCCGTCAGTTCAAGGAGCTCAGAATCTTGCGCGCGTCGTCGGCGCCCGGGAATGCTGGCTGGATCTTCAGGGCTTTCTCCAGTGTGGCGCGGGCGTTGGCCTTGTCCTTGTTCAGTGCGTAGGCGGCGCCGAGGTGGTAGAGATAGACGGCGTTTTCAGGCTGGGCGCCCACGGCCTGCCGCATCGAGGCGACTGCCATCGGGCCGTTGCCTTTCTTGTAATAGATCCAGCCGAGCGTGTCGTCCACCTCGTGAGAGTTGGGGAGTCCCGCCTTGGCCGTCTGCGCCAGGTTCAGCGCGACATCGAGATTCTCGCCGCGATCGACATAGATCTGCGCGAGGTTGTTGGCCGCGACCGGCGCGCGCGGATCCAGGGCCAGCGCCTTTTCGTACCGCGTCCTGGCCTCATCCGGATTGTTCTGCAACTGCTGCAGGAGGCCGACCGCGGTCTGGTTGGCCACCGACGTCGGCTGGCGCTGCGCGAGTTTTTCGAATTCGACAGTGGCGGCCGGCAGATTCTTTGTCTGGATATAGAGGCGCGCGAGCATCTCGAATGCCGCAAGATTGTTCGCATCCGTGCCGAGCACGCGCTTGAGCATGGCTTCGGACGCCGCCGCGTCAGAGAACGCCGTGGCGTACAGGCGCGCGGCCATGAGCTGCAGGTTCGTGTCATTCGGCGACGCGGCGATAGCGGCGTCCAGCCTCTTGCGGGCGTCGGCGTTCTTCTTCTGCTGAACGTCCAGAATCACCATGCCTTCGACGGCGGTGGGCTGGAGGGCATCCTTCTTCAGGGCGCGCGCGAACGCGCTCGTGGCGCCGGCCTTGTCGCCTTTGGCCATCAGCAGACGGCCAAGCTCCGCCTGAACGGCGGGGGAGTCCGGAAACGCGGTGGTCAGCAGCCGGATAGGCGCTTCGGCGGCGCTGGCGTTACCTGCGACCACCTGCGCCTGAGCCAGCAACAAGTACGCTTCGGCCAGGCCGGGCACGCTGTCGATCGCGGCCTGCGCGTATCGGGCGGCCTCGGCGAACCGGCCGCCATTGAGGGAGAGCTTCGCTAATGCGACGTTGGCGGGAGCGAAACTGGAAGAGGCTCGCAACGCATCTTTATAAGCCGCAGTGGCGTCATCGAGCTCATAGCGCGACCGCAGGATATCGCCCAGCACGAAATGCGCGAGCGGCGAGCTGGGATTAGCGGTCACCGCTTTGCGGACACTGACCAGGGCCTCATCGGCTTTTCCGTCAGAAAACAGCAACTGCCCCTTGGCGACCAGCGCTTCGACGTTCGTGGAATTGGCAGCCAGGATCTCATCGATCAACCGATAGGCGCTCGCCTTGTCCCCCTCCAGAAGTCCAAGGGATGCCAGCCGCAGCTTGGCCGTCGGAACTCCATCGGTGCCGGCGGCGACCTGCTCGTAAAGGGCTTTGGCCTCTGGCAGCCGGCGGACATTGGCGTAGTAGTCGGCCAACAGGATCTTTCCTTCGTAACCGTCGTCGTACTTGGCGACAGCTTTCAGGGGTTCTTCGGCTTCCGCCATCCGGCCAGACCCCAGGTACATCATCGCAAGGGCCTGGTTCGGCAGGACGTTGGTCGGATCGAGCGCGTTGGCCTCTTTGATTGCGGTTTCAGCTTCGGGACGCCGGCTCGTGGACCAGTAGAGATTGGCCAGCGCGAGTCTGGCCGGCACGGACTTCGGGTCTGCCGCGATGGCCCGCTTGAATTCCGCCTCCGCCCGGGCCATGTCTCCCTGGACGAACTGCAGGGTGCCCAGGTGGGTATAGCCCTCGCCCCTGGTGGGGTCCGTGCGAATGGCATCGCCCAGTGCCGCGAATGCCCCTTTCAGGTCTTTCAATCCTGCGAGAGCGTTCCCCTTGAGAATGAAGGCGTCAACGTTTTTCGGGTCTTTGGCCAGCACCTTGTCGGCGCGGGTCTTCGCGTCCTCGAACTGGGCGACCTGCAGCAGGACTTCGCCGGCCCGAAGCTGAGCCGGGATGTCGTCCGGCATCAGGTCGGCTGCGTTGACCAGCTCCCGATAGGCCTTCATCGGGTTCTTGTCCTTGAGCAGGGCCTCGCCAAGCTTCTGGCGTGCCGGTCCATACCGGCCATCGACCTGGATAGCGGAGCTGTATTCGACGATGGCCTCTTTGAGCTTGCCTTTGGCCATGTAGTCGTCGCCCTTCTTGATGTGGTCGTCGCGGGAACCCAAGCCCCCGCCGCAAGCGACCACCGCCAGGAGAGCAGCGCACGCCACCGCTAAACGCAATCTTCGCTTCATGTTAGGGGCAAGAATAGCACAAGGCTCCCGGCGGGGTTACCACCGGGAGCCTTGGATGGAGCGGACGCTCCGAACGGACGAGTCTAACTAGGCCTTGCGGATCCGGCGACGGGCGACCGCCGCCAGACCGAGCAGGCCACCGCCGAGCAGCATCAGCGTGCCCGGTTCCGGAACCGCGGTGTTGCGGATGTCCGTGCTGATGAGCGTGCACGGCGCGGTCTGGGTCGGAATGCAACCCTGGATGGTCGTCGTGGAGAAGCCGAAGTACGAGAACACGGTATTGGTTGGAACTCCGAGTGCAAGGAGGAGAGCGCTGCTCTTGGTATCCAAGCCAATCGCGGTGTGAAGGCCGTTGGTGTCGGCAACCCAGCTGATGAACGTGCCCGTCAACAGGGTAACCGGGCTGTTAATCCCGAGTTGCGGAATGGAACCTGTGATCGAGATCGTGTTTGCCGCGGTGTCGAAGTTCAGGACGCCTGAGAACTGGCCGCAGAGACCATTGGCCGAACCTAAGGCGCTGTAGACGCAGGCCGAGCCGGTTGTGCCATTGATATCCCAAGTCACCCCGCCGATCGGAATATTCACGCCGATCGCGTTTGTTCCGTTCAGCGTGAACGAGCCGCCGGGGCTCGCCAAGCCGCTCGAGAAGTCGATCACGATGGCCGCCTGAGCCGCCTTCGGCGCCAGGGCCAGGCCCATCGCTACCATTGCCACGAGTACCAAACGCTTCATAGTTTCCTCCGAGGCCGTTCCGCCCCTTGTCAAACCCAATCCCAACTCGGCCTCGACCGCTCCAAGAGATCGTGGCTGTTGCGCGCACGTATTTAGCAAGATTAGTGCCCAGGTTTGCACAGATTGGCGCAGGAGAACTAAAACGTTATTACGCAATCACTTGTATCATTTATGACAATTACGAAATTGGGCGAAAGTCTGCTTTGGAGCAAACTTTAGGCTCGTTGTTCATCGCCCCAGAGCCGTGAGCGCCCGGCGGGCATCCGCGGCCCCTGGAAAGGCTGTGCTGAGTTGGAGGGCTTTCTCCAGAGCCTGCCTGGCCTTAGCCACGTCTTTCATGTCCGAGTACGCCATCCCCAGGTGATAGTAAGGCAGCGGTTCGGCGGAATCGCGCCGGACGGCGGCCTCCAGGTATCGCACGGCCTGCTCGGGCCGGCCCTTTCGGTAGAGGATCCAGCCCATCGTGTCATTGACGTGGGGCTCTTCCGGCAGGCCCTTGAGGGCGGTCTGCGCCAGTTGCATGGCTTGCTCCAGGCTGCGATCGGAGGAAACGAGGATCCAAGCCAGGTTATTGGCCGCCACGGCCGCCGACGAATCCAGACCCAGCGTCTTCTGGTACTGCTCCTCGGCCTCCGCCAGCTTGCCCTGGGCCTCGTGGAGCATCCCCAGCATGGTGTTGGCCGCGATGGACTGTGGGTTGCGGCGAACGATCTCCTTGAACTGCTCTTCCGCTTCGCCAAGCCGCTTCTGGTCGATATAGAGCTGCCCGAGCATGCCGTAGGCGGCCAGGCGCGCCGGTTCGCGTTCGATGGCCTGCCGCAGGAGATCCTCGGCGCGCTTGGCTTCACCCAGC
Source organism: Vicinamibacterales bacterium (assembly GCA_036274235.1). Lineage (GTDB taxonomy): Bacteria > Acidobacteriota > Vicinamibacteria > Vicinamibacterales > SCN-69-37 > DASUGC01. The sequence goes on along the minus strand of DASUGC010000220.1, from coordinate 2,794 downwards.
GCGAGGTAGGTCTTGGCCGCGATCACGAACAGGTTGGCGCTGGGCTTGATCCGTTTGAGCGCCGCGTCGGCACGCTCGGCCGCATCTTTCTTCTTGCCTGCCCGCAGGTCGAGCAGCAGCAGGCCCTCGAGCGCTTCGAGGCTGTCGGGATCCTTGGCGGTGACCTTGGTGTATGCCGTTCGCGCGGCGTCATAGCGCCCGGCGGAGAGCTCGCGCGCCGCGACGAGCGTCATGACGACGGTGTTGTTCGGGTACTCTCGTTCGAGCGTGGCCAGATCCGCATTGGCCTTCCCCTGGTCGTTGCGCATCAGTTCAGCGCCGACGATCAACGCGCGGGCACCCGGATCGCCGGGCTTCACGGACAGCACCTGCCTGGCATAGGACTCGGCCTTGTCCGGATTGCCGATGCGGAGGTGCAATTGGCCCAGCGCGAACGTGGTCACGACCGATCCCGGCGAAATCCGCAACGCTTCTTCCAGCGCCTTCTGCGCTTCGACCGTCCGATCGCGGCCGGCCTCGATGGTGCCGATGATGTAATTCGCTTCGGCTCCGGCCGAACTGTTCGGCTCGTCCTTGGCCAGGCTCTGAGCGGAGGTCATGGCTTCGTCGAGCTTGTTGTCGAGGACGAGCAGGCGCGTATCGAAAAGACGGGCCGGCGCGTAGTGCGGCTGCTTGTCCAGCACGGTGCGCACGATCGCGCGCGCGCCCGGCCGATTGTTCTGGCTGGCCTCGATCAAGGCGAGCCGCAATGAAGCGCTGGCAAACGCATCGGCTTTCTTCGCGAGCGGCGTCAGGATGGTCTTGGCTTCATCGAAGCGCTTCTGAAGCAGGTAGTAATCGGCCAGGGCGACCTCGGCCTCGTCCGTCTTCAGTGCCGCCACGATGGCCTTGAAAAGCGGCTCGGCCTCGGCGGCTCGCCCGTTGGCCAGGTAGTACAGACCCAGCGAACGATTCGCGGTGATGTTGTTCGGTTCGAGCGCGAGCGCCGCCTTGAGTTCCGTCTCGGCCTCCGGCAACCGATCGCTCGCCCACAGAAAGTTCGCGAGCGCCAGATGCGACGACGCCGCCTTTGGCGCGGCTTCGATGGCCTTGCGGAACGTGGCCTCGGCTTCCTTCCGCTGGCCGCGGGCGTATTGAATGGCGCCGATGTTGGCGTACGCCTGGTCGCCGGCCGGATTCAGGACAAGGGCGTCCTGATACTGGCTGATGGCGCCATCGAGGTCCTTGAGTCCCGCCAGCGCGTTGCCAATCAGGATCAGCGCGTCGGCGCGCGTGCCGTCGATCGCGAGCGCTTTCTGGCCTCGCGCCCGTGCATCTTCGAAGGCGCCGGCCATCAGCAGCAGATTCCCCGCCTTGATCTGGGCCGAGGCGTCCGTTGGCATCAGGTCGGCCGCGTTCACCGCCTCGCGCAACGCCGAGGCGCCCTCGCGATGCTGGAGGTACGCGTCCGACAATTTCGACCGGATGTCCCCGCGTTTAGGCTCCGCCTGAACGGCCATCTTGTACTGGACGATGGCCTCGGGGAGCAGATTGTTTTTGACGAACTCGTTGCCTTTCGCCACCATCGCGTCGGCGTCCGGCTTGCTGCAGGCCGCGCTCCCTGCCAGGCTCGCGATAACCACGACGGCGGCGACGGGCTTGAAGGTCACGAATCTTCCTCAATTGGGCTCAATTGGGCAGGTAATTCACGAGCGCCGGCAGCAGATCGCCGGCGAACTGCACGGCGGCCTCATCCGCGCTGGCTTCCGCATTCGGGACATTCGCCCGAATCGGGATGACGATCCGCACCAGCGCGGCATCGGTGCGGTTATATCGGGCCGCGTCCAGCACCAGATAGAACTTGCTCCAGTATTCACTGGCCACCACGCGGCCGCGGCTCTGGTACCAGTAAAGAACCAGTTGTTTTTCAATGCCTTTCTGGATGATGAAGCGCCGGACGGTGACCGGCGGCGCGGCGGCGTCGCGCGGGTCAGGGAATGAGACGAGCGACTGCGAAACCGGCTCCCAGCCCGATCCAGGCAGGCAGTTCTGCGGCGAGTGCATCGTGTCGCCCTGCCGCTGGCTCTTCCAGTAGCCGATGTAAAGATTGGCGTCCGTGCGATCCCGGCGGTAATTGCGGGTGACGTAGTCGTCCAGTCCCAGAACGGCCAGAATTTTGTCGTCGAACGGCGGCAGCTGCACACCATGCCAGTCGCCCAAATCCATGGGGAACTGGGAGAACGGCGCGCGCGGCGGCGGTTCTGCGTTCCGGTCGGCCCGAGCCACGGCGATGGACGCCGCGATCAGGCACCCCACGACGATGAGCAGACGGACCCGCATGGCCTTCAGGCTCCCACACTCGCCGGTGCCGCCGGCGAAGCGGCGGGCCTGGGCGCGAATTTCACAATCAACTGCTGGATCAGCAAAATCATCACAAATGCAAACAAGAAGACCAGCCAGCCTGCGAACTCATGCAGGAATCCCTGGGCCACCTCAGGACCAATCCATTGCGAGGCCATCCCGGTTCCTGCAACTCTCGCGCCGTTCGCGATAATCGCCACGGGCACCGCCGACAGCACGATCAGCCAGCGCACCCATGTCCGGGAATCCGCGAAATAGGCATAGACAGTGCCGAGCGTTACCAACGAGACAAGGGACCGGATGCCGCTGCAGGCTTCGGCGACCTCCAGCGACTGGTGCGCCAGGTGCAGGACGTTGCCTTCCCGGACCACCGGGATGCCGGCCGTCGCAATCGCCCACTCGCCCAGACGCGAGGCGAGCAGCTGCAGCGGAAATGCAATCTGATTGAAGATGA
>DASUGC010000219.1:0-14384 GCA_036274235.1 Vicinamibacterales bacterium | reverse complement strand
GACGGTTGTCACGGACCAGTATCTGGCGCCCTACCCAGCCGTGCTCGCGTTTCTGAACCAGCACCCCGAAGTGCGCCGCAATCCGTCGTGGTATCTGGAGGCGTTCCGCACCGGCTACGACGGCTACTACTATGACCCGCGCCAGCGTTCCTGGGACAATCTGATGGAGATGGCGGGCGTGTTCGTGATCATGCTGACGGTGCTCGGCGGATTCGCCTGGCTCGTCCGGACAGCCATCGATTACCGGCGTTGGGGAAGGCTTGCCAAGGTCCAGGCTGAGGCGCACACCAAGCTGCTGGACCGCTTTACGGGGAACGAGGAGTTGCTGGGCTACGTCCAGTCTCCTGCGGGCCGTAAGTTTCTGCAGTCATCGCCGATTTCGCTGGACGGCGCCGCACGGCCGATGGGGGCGCCCCTTTCGCGGATTCTCTGGTCGATGCAGGCAGGCGTGGTTCTCGCGGCGGCCGGACTCGGCATGAACTACGTCAGCCGCCACATCGATCCGGACAAGGCCGATCCCGTGTTCACGTTCAGCATCATTCTGCTTTCGCTCGGCGTTGGATTCGTCGCGTCGTCGGGGCTCTCATACGTGATGTCCCGCCGCCTCGGACTGCTCAATTCGACGCCGGCGCCGGCAGACGAGTAAGCGATGATGGTGGGTGCCGATGACCATTCGTGACATGACCGTCTCCGATGTCGAGCGCCTCGCCGGCGTTGCGGAGGCGGAGACCACGCTGGCCATGACCGAAGACGCGTTTCGCGCCTTCTACGACCGCACGGCCCGGCCGGTGTGGGGCTATCTGGCGCGATTGACGGGCGATCGCGCGCTCGCCGACGACCTGCTCCAGGAAACGTTCTATCGGTTTCTGCGTTCGGGCGCGACGCCGGAGACCGAGGCTCATCGCCGCAACACGCTGTTCAAAATCGCCACCAATCTCGCGCGCGACGCGCATCGACGGCGGCGCGTGCGGCCGTTCTTCTTGGGAGATCTGCCGGACGTGGCGTCCCACGAAGACGCCGCCGTGACGTTCGAACAGACCACCGACGTGGGCCGCGCCATGCGCGCGCTCAAACCGCGAGACCGCGCGATGCTCTGGCTCGCATACGCCGAGGGTTCATCGCATCAGGAAATCGCCGGGGTCATGGGCGTGCAGACGGCCAGTGTCAAATTACTGCTGTTTCGCGCGCGCCGCCGCCTGGCCGCGCTGCTCAGCCGGCCTGCCGTGAAAGGCGGTGCGTAATGGCGCAAATCTCCTGCACACACGAAGACGACGTGTTGATGCTGGTGACGACGGGGCAATGGCCCGATCGGGCTGACGCCGGGCTGCGCGCCCACGTGGCCGCGTGTCCGGTGTGCGCGGATCTGGCGCTGATCGCGCAGGCGGTGGAAGACGAACGCGCGCGGCCGGTGGACGTGGCGCTGCCGGGCGCGGGCACGGTCTGGTGGCGTGCGCAGTTGCGGTCGCGGCAGGACGCCGTGCGTGAGAGCGGCAGGCCTATCACCATTGCGCATGGGATGCTGCTCGCTGCGGCCGGCGGAGTGGCCGGCGCGGTATTCGGCGCGACCACGGATTGGTTCCAGCGAGGGCTGCGCATCGGGCGCGACGTCATGGTCTCCGCGTTCTCGAACGTCCGGCTGCCGGTGCCAACGGCGGAGGCGGCCGGGACGTGGCTGGCGGCCTACGGCACGACGCTCGCGGTCGGCGGGCTGATTGTCGTCGCGGCGACGGCCGTCATGGTCTGGGCCCTGAAAGAAGAGTAGCCGGCGGGCTAAAGCCCGCCCGATGCCGGATTGGTCAGCGGCGGGCCAAAGCCCGGCGGCTACGTAAAATGCACTGTGCCCCTCGCGCGGCGGCTTGATCTCATCGACGCCTGGCTGCTGTCGTTGTCCTGGCCGATCCGCACGATCGTCCTGCTCCTGACTTTCGTTTCCCTGACCGCCGCCACCCTCCCGCGAATTCCAAAGGCGGCCGTCGACTTCTCGCATTGGCCGCTGCTCAATCGCATGATCCAGCCCGACCATTTCGGCACAGACACGCTGGCCGACATGTACGAAACCCGCGTCGTGCGTCACGACGTCTGGGACATGTACACCAAGCGGGGAGTGGAGCAGACGCCGCTCGAGGCGGCGACGTGGTCGCGCGAGGCCTCATCGCCGTACCCGCCGGTGGCGTTGCTGAGCCTCGCGGTGGTCGCTTCGGCCGGGGACGCCGTCGGCATCGGGCTCTACGGCGCCGTCGCGATCCTGGCGTTGGTGTTTATTGGCGCGTCCTTCGTCTACTTTCTCAGGACGCGCTGGTATGTTTTTGCGATGTTGTATCTGAACGGCGGCTATATCGCGGAGCGATTCTTTTTCGTGCAGGACGGCTCGTACCTGTTGATGCTCGTCGTGGTGATCGGTGCGCTGCTGTTGGCGCGTCGTTGGCCCGCGGTCGCCCACGTGCTGATGGCTGGAGCGATCGCCATCAAGCTTTCACCCGTCTTTCATCTGGCGCGCCTCCGATCCATGCGGCCTGCGGTGGCAGCCGCCGTCCTCGGTATCGTCGCGGCCGGCCTTGTGCTGCCGGCCCTGCTCTGGGATCACTACCTGGACATCTACCGATATCAGGAAACCCTCAAGGGGGGTGGCCGGTGGGCGACCGCAGGCGGGCTGGCCGTCGCGGGCGTGTGCGGGTGGCTGCTGGTTCGCGCCGACCGGCGCGGGGCGCTGGACCTGGAGGACTGGATCGGCTGGAGCCTCGTCCCGGCGGCCCTCTTCTTTGCCGTCAAGCTCAACGCCATCCGTCACCTGCTCATCGTCTTGCTCATTCCCGATCGGCGGGCGATGCGAAACGTCGCGGCGGCGGCGGGCCTGGCCGTCTTCGCGCTCGGCGGTCCGGAGCTGCCGCTCAATGCCTCACTGCCGATTGTCACAGCGGTTTTACTCGTAACCCTGTATTGGCTGGGCCGAAAGACGGTGTAGGATTCGCGGCAGCCGTTTAGCGCGCAGGGGACCGGCGGCCTTCGACGAGGCTCAGGCCGTCCCGAGCGACAGTCGAGGGGCGGGGACGAAGTCCCTCAGAGGAACGAGCGGGCGAGCGAAGCGGCGCCCGCCGCGAGAGCGGAGTGAAATCTGTCGCTCCCAAGCCAGGCGACAGATTTCGCGAGCGAGCGCGTAAGGGGGGACCGGCGGGGACGAAGTCCCCCCGGACAAAATATGACTCGAGAGCAGGTCGTCGGCGTCATGCAAGTCATGCAGCGCGCGTGGAACGCCAAAGATCCCGCCGCGCTGGCGGCGGCGCATCACGAGGATGGCGTGGTGCACAGTCCCATGTTCGGCGAAGTCCACGGCCGCGCGGAGATCGAGCGCACGTACCGGGAAATGTTCGCGACGTTCGAGGACTGGACCTGGGAGAGCGGCGATCTCATCATCGACGGCGATCGGTGCTGCCAGTTGTTCACCGCGACGGCGACCCACAGCCGTGAAATGTTCGGCGTCGAGGCCACGCACCGGCGCTTCCGCGTGCAGGGCGTGCTGATCTTCGAATTGCGTGACGGCAAGATTACGAGCGAGCGCCGGCTCTACGATTTCACGAGCCTGCTGGTGCAGGTCGGCGTGCTCAAGACGAAACCGGGCAAGGGCTGACCCGTACAGAAAAAACTGCATGACGGCTGGGGAGACGCCGTCATGCAGTTCACTCGCCCGTTCGCCGAGTCCGCGTGCGCGGCTTCGGCGGCGCAGGCAGGGTCGAGGGTTGTCTAGACCAGCACGCGAATCACGACGCGGCGGTTCTGCGCGCGGCCGTCCTTCGTCTTGTTGTCGGCCGCCGGCTTGTCTTCGCCATAGCTGATCACGTTCATGCGGTGCAGCGGAATCTTGTACTGCTCGTACAGGTAGCGCTTGACCGTCTCGGCGCGGGCCATTCCGAGCTTCTCGTTCGTCATCTTGTCGCCGACGTTGTCCGTGTGGCCTTCGATCTCGAAGTAGGCGCCCTTGGGATCGGCGAGCAGCTTGGCGATGAGTTCGTCGATCGCGGCTTTCGCTTCGTCCGGCAGCTTGGCCTGTCCGAACTTGAAGTTGCCGTTCTCCTCGCTCAGGACCACTTCATAAACCATCTTGTTGTGTTCTTTGTCGAACGACGCCTTCACGGCGTCCGCCTTGGCGTCGGCGGCCCGGGCCGCTTCGGTGGCCGCGACGGCCTTGGTGTCGGCGGTGGCCGCAGCCGCGCCGGCCTTCTCGGCCGTACCCTGAGCGACGCCCGTCGCCTGGGCCACTTCGGCGATTCTGGCTTCGTTCTGCTTCGTGCGCTGCTGCGTGTCCTCGAGGCTCTTGCTCAGCGAGTCCACTTTGCCGCTCACCTGTCCCACCTGGCCGATCACGTACTTCTTGGTTGCGCAAGCCGTTGAACCCCCGGCCACCAGGGCCAGCGCGGCGACGGCGATCATGAATTGACGCATTGTCGTTCCTCCTTTGTCGTCCGTTATCGAGATGATTGCCACTCGTCTGGTCGCACCGCCGCGCCTGGCACGAGATACCCGCTTCGCGCGCGCACGATGAGATTTGGTCGCGTCCGGACTTCGAGCGGATGCCAGCCCGGCTGGGCGCTCGGCTCGAACGCGAGCAAATACTGCTGCCGCAGCTCGTCGACGATCTGCTTCGTCGCCGCCTGCGTGTCCACGTCCGAGACCGGCACCAGGATGTCGCCGCCCGTCCACCGGGCCAGGTTGCCAAGCGCGCCGTCGCGCTGCTCGGCCAGGTGCGGGTCGATGAGGCTGATGGACTTGCCCACGCGATCGAGCGGGGAGACCACCAGGATGATGTAGACCGGCACGTCGATGCTGCTCGCGATACCGGAGACTTCCGCCGCGCTCAACGCGCTGGCGTTGTCGTCGCCGTCGGTGAGCACGACGACCGCCCGCCGGCCGCCGCTGGTGCGCGCGAGCTTGCGTCCCGTCTCGGCAATCGAGTCGAGCAGCCGCGTCTTGCCCCAGGGCTCCAGGCGCTCGATGCGCTGCACCACGTCGCCCGGCGCGGGCCGCATCGGCTGGATTTCGCGGAGCTCGAGGTCGAACGCAAACAGGCCCACCTGATCCTGTCCGGGCATCAGCCCGCCGACGAGCTGACGGACCATCTCGCGCGCGACGAGCCGCTTGGCGGCCACATCCATCGAGCCGCTGTAGTCGGCCAGGATGGCCAGATTCATCGGCGCCTGGTCGCGCTCGAATTCCAGAATCTGCCGCTTCTGACCGGAGTCCAGCAGCGTGAAATCCTGCGCCTTCAGATTGATGACCGGCCGGCCGTGCTGATCGCGGACCGTGGCGGCCACCGTCACGCGGTCCACCGAGGCCTTGAACATCGGCGGTTTGCCCTGATCCTGCGGCAGAGCGGCTCCCGCCAGGCCACTCGAGGCCGCCAGGAGGACCGTCAAAAGCATGAGACAGGACCGCATTTCGCCTCAGGACATATCAACATCCTTGCCAACTTTCGTCCCGCAGAATCCGCCCAAAACAGGCCCATCTGGCGCTTTTGCTGTCGGAAAACCGAAAGCCTGTGTAAGAGTTACTCTCTGGAGAAACTGCCAGGTGTCCTCAACTTCGTGGCGGATGCTCGCCGCGGCTGTCCTCTCGATGGCCGTCATGGCGCAGGCCAAGGCGCCTGCGAGTCTTCTCAAGGCCCGCCAGGCCTACAACGCTGGCCAGATCGACGCGGCCATTGCCGCGGCGCAGGAGGCCTTGAAGGTTCCCGTGGCCGCCAATGAGGCCGCCGTCGTGCTCGGCCGCGCGTATCTCGAACGGTTCAGTCGAGGATCGGTGGCGGCCGATCTGGAGACCGGGCGCGAGGCCCTGCGGCAGGTGAATCCCTCGGCACTCCCGCCCCGCGTGCGCGTTGAGTACGTCGTCGCGGAGGGATTGTCGCTGTACTACGAGGGCTGCACGGACGGCTGCTTTGGCGCCGCCGCGGAAATGTTCAAGGTGGCGTTGGCCGCGCTCGAGTCCGGCCCCGAGCGCGATCGTGTCTTCGAGTGGTGGGCGGGGGCGCTCGATCGACAAGCGCAATTCGGTCCTGACGCCGAGCGGGGCGCGGTCTATCGGCGCTTGCTGACCGGCGCGGACGCGGAAGTCGATCGCAACGACGAGTCGGCGCCCGCGACGTATTGGGTGGTGGCTGCCGCCACCGGAGCCGGGGAGCTGGAGCGCGCGTGGAGCGCCTCGATCGCCGGCTGGGTCCGCGCGCGCACCTTCGGCGATCGCGGCGCCACGCTCCGCGCCGACCTCGATCGCTTCGTCACGCAGGTCCTCCTTCCCGAACGCGCGCGCGCCATCGCGCCCGACGCCGATGCGCGCCCAATCCTGACGACGCTGCTGGGACAGTGGGAGGAGATTAAGAAGCGGCACCCTTGACGAGCAGGCTCGCGATCGTCGCGGCCTTGTCGGCGCAGGTCTTGGCGAGCAGGAAGTTCTTGTCCGTCATCGCGTTGCGCGCGAGTCGGATGTACCGGGCCGCGCTGTCATAGCTGTCTTTGACGTCGGGCGGAAGACTGTCGCGTTTGACGCGATCGAGATCCCGCTGGGCGCGATCCAGACTGTTTCTCGCCTGCGTCTCCAGCCGACTCATGTCGCCCGTCGTCTGCAGAATGGGCGGCGGCGTATCGACCGGAACCGGCGTGACCGTCGGTGTGGGCGTGGGTGTCACCGTGGGCTTCGGCGCCGGCGTCGGGGTCGTCCGGGGCGGACCCGGGGGCGTCGGTTCAGGGACGGGCGCCGGCGGCGGCGCGAGCGCATCGGCCGGGACGGGAATCAGCACACGCGCCGGCGGCTCCGGCGTCGTCAGCGCGGGTTGCGGCCCCGGCGTTTTGGCTTGGGCCTTGAGGCAGCCGCTGACGGGCACGAGCACCAGTCCGAGCGATACGAACCTCAGAGCGGTCCGAATCATCACGTCTATTTTCCCACGCTTTGAAACATGCCGACAGCCTGTCGCAGCTGAATTCTGAAGATCGTGCCGCTGCCCACGGTCGATTGCACCTCGATGTCGCCGTTGTGCAGCTGGATGGTGCGAAACACGAGCGACAGCCCGATGCCGCTGCCGCTCGGCTTCGTCGTGAAGTACAGATCGAAGATCCGGCTCAGGTTTTCCGGGGCGATGCCCACCCCTGAATCTTCGACTTCAATCGTGACGAGCCGGCCGGCGGCGGCCCGGGCGCCGATCCGAAGCGTGCCGCCATGGGGCATCGCCTGAAACGCGTTGATGGCCAGGTTCAGGAACGCCTGCTCGAGCAGGTTCGGATCGCCGTCAACCGCCGGCAGATCGGCCGGCACGTCCAGGCGCAGCGTCACGCCGTGATTGCCGGCTTCCGCTTCCAGAATGGGCTGGAGCCGCTCCATGACACCGGCGAGCTCGACCGGCTGGAGGTGCAGTTCTTCAGGCCGCGCGAATTTCATGAACGCCTGCACCACTTCGTCGAGCCGCCGGACCTGGTCCGCGATGACCGTCACGTGCTGCTCGGCCTCGGGGCGGTCCGCCACCTGCATGCGCAGCAACTCCAGATGAATAGTCGTGGCGTTCAGCGGGTTCTTGATCTCGTGCGCGATGCCGGCCGTGAGTTGATTGAGCTTCGACAACTTGCGCGAATATTCGATGGTGGATTCCACCTGACTGAGATACGCGAGGTCGCGGGACACGAGCAGCGCCCCCACGGGCGCGCCGGTGGCGCCCGGCACCAGATGCGTCAACACCAGCCGATCGCCCGCGCCGGGAATCTGGACGGGGCGCGCCAGATCGATCGATTCGCCCGACAACGTCTGGTCCACGGCGGCCCGATACGGATGCTCGGCCGGCCACAGCTGCGCGATCGTGGGGCCCGCGTGAGGGCCTCCCACACGCGTGTCCGGCACCGGCGCGGCGATGGCTTGTTTCATCGCGGCGTTGGCGAACAAGAGCGAGCCGTCGGTGGCGAACAGGGCGACCGCATCCTCGAGCCGATCGACCACCGTTTCAATGGCGCGTTGTTCCGCGAGCTCGGTCTGGTCGGCCGCGAGGCGCTCGGTCACCCGGCGGAACGAATCTCCCAGGTCCCGCAGTTCCGCGTCCGCGGGCAAATCGACCTTGACGTCGAGCTCGCCGCGTCCCAGCCTGGCGAGGCCGCTGCGAATGACATGGATCGGGCGCAGCACCAGCTGCGCGAGCAGCATCGCGACCAGGACCGACACGCCGATCACGATCAGCGCCGTGATCGCGGGCGCGTACAGGCGATCGGCGAGCGCCTTGCGGACCAGCGCCGTGCTCACGCCGATCCGGATCGACCCGACGTCGTCCGTACCGACCGTGAGCGGCGCGCTGAGCTCGAACACGCGGCCGCCCGGCGTATAAATCGCGCGCAGCCGTTCGATAGGTCCGGCGCGAAAGATCAGGTCATCGAGATCGCTCTTGCGCGTGCTGGTTTTGCCGACGAGGTCGGTGTCGGGGTCCGCCAGCACGTTGTCCTGAGCATCGACGATGCGCGCGTAGGCGATGCCTTCCATGTAGGCGGCCGAGTCGAGGGCGCCGCGGACGCCGCTGTCCTCGCGCAGGGCCGTGGCCGGATCGCCCCCGCGCGCCACGGCGGTGAACGCCTGCTGGTACACCGCGTTCCGCATGAAGTCCGCGCGTGACCGGCTGCCGTCGAGCAGAATCCGCGTGAGCGTGGCAAGGTACCAGCCGAAGAGGACCGCCGAAGCGAGCGCGACGACCGCCGTAACGCCCGCGACCTGTTTGGTGCGGATGCCCAGCCGCATTACTCCGCCAGTTCGTCCTTTCTGTCGTCCTTCATCCGATTCAATTTGTTGTGCAGCGTCTTCAGGCTGATGCCGAGCAGTTCGGCCGCGCGCGTCTTGTTCCCATTGGTGTGCTGCAGCGTAATCTCGATCAGGCGTTGTTCGGCCTGGTCAACGGTCGTGCCGGGCGCGAGGGCGCCGTCGGCGGCCGCCGCGCGCGCCGGCGCGGAAACCGCGGCCAGCGCCGGCAAGTCCGCGGGCTCGATCAAGGGGCCTTTCGCCACGATCGTCGCCCGCTCCATCACGTTGCGGAGCTCCCGCACATTGCCGGGCCAGTTGTACTGTTCCAGCCCCTTCATCGCCTCGTCGGACAGGCCGGCCACATGCCTGCCATGGCGCTCGTCAAACTCTCGGATGAACGCCTGCGCGAGCAGCGGGATGTCATCCTTGCGGTCCCGTAACGGCGGCAACTGAATCGCAAACACGTTCAGCCGATAGAAGAGATCCTCACGCAGCCGCCCCTCGCGGACGGCGTGCCTGGGATCGAGATTGGTCGCGGCGATCACCCGGATGTCCACGGAGTGTTCGCGCGACCCGCCCAGCGGCCGGAACGATCGTTCCTGGAGCACGCGCAGCAGCTTGGCCTGGGTGACCGGCGTCATCTCCGCGATCTCGTCGAGAAACAGCGTGCCGCGATGCGCCAGCTCGAAGGCGCCCGCGCGGCGATTGACGGCGCCCGTGAACGCGCCCTTCTCGTGGCCGAACAGCTCCGATTCCAGCAGCGTGTCCGGAATGGCCGCGCAGTTGAGCGGCACGTACGGCTGCGCCGCGCGCGGACTGAGCTGGTGAATCGTCTGCGCGACCAGTTCCTTGCCGGTGCCCGACTCGCCGTGCACGAGCACGGACGCCGACGTCGGGGCAGCCTGCTCGAGCACCTGGTAGATCTTCCGCATCTCCAGGCTGGCGCCCACCAGGCTGCCGAACGTGCCGCGTTCCTGAAGCTGCCGGCGCAGGGCGCGCACTTCTCTCAGCGTGTCGTGCCGCGCGGCGACCTGGTCCAGCACGATCCGCAGGCGCTGCGGATCGACCGGCTTGGTCAAGTAGTCGTAGGCGCCCTGCTTGATCGCTTCAACCGCCGTCTCGACCGATCCCTGCGCCGTCAGCAGCACCATCGTGATGTCCGCGCCGTCCTGCTTCAGGGCGCGCAGCAGGTCGAGACCGCCCATGTTCGGCATGACCATGTCGCTCAGCACGATGCCGGGACGATCGGCGGCAATTTTTTCCAGGGCCTCGCGGCCGTCGCGCGCGACGTCCACCGTAAAGCCCCAGCTGGTCAGCAGCTTCTGCAAGCCGACTCGTTGCGCCGCATCGTCTTCGACGATGAGCAGGCGATCGCGAACGGGCGCGTCAGTGGGGGACATGGAACTCCTACGGTAACAACTCACAACGCACAACTAACAACTTACAACGTTTGGTGATGACAATCCGCCGGGCTGGAGCCCGGCGGCTACGGGTCGACAATCGCGGTCGCGGCCCCTTGCATGGCCTGCCACAGTTCCTCGACATGCCGCCGTTCGGTCGGGATCGATCCGATCGACACCCGCACCATCCAGCGCCCATCGAGCAGCGCCGGCGTCAAATAGGCCTCGCCCGAGCGGTTGACGCGGTCGCACCAGGCGAGCGTGTGGCGATCGAGCGCGTCACCGGCCAGGTGATCGGGCTCGTGCCGGACGCACAGGGTCTGCAGGACGACTGGATTCAGCACGCGCCAGGGCGGCGTTCCGCTGATCTCCCCGGCGAGCCAGCGTGCGTTCGCCAGGTCGCGGCGCAGGCGCGCCTGCAGGCCGGCGACCCCCTGGCTCCTGATCAAAAACCACAGTTTCAGCGCGCGAAAGCGGCGCCCGAGCGGCACGCCCCAGTCGCGATAGTTCCTGACCGCGGCGTCCGCAGCGGTCTGCAGGTAACTGGGGTTCGTAGACATGACCCGAATGAGATCGTCCGGGCGCCGCACGAAGTAGACCGCGCAATCGAAGGCCGCGCCCATCCATTTGTGCGGGCTGGCCACGATGGAGTCGGCCTGGTCAATGCCTCGCCAGAGGTCGCGGCACTCCGGCAGGATCATGGCCGACCCGGCCATGGCGGCGTCCACGTGCAGCCAGAGGCCGTGCCGGCGCGCAATCGCCGCGATGCGATCGATCGGATCGAACGCCGTTGTCGTGGTGGTGCCGGTTGTCGCCACAATCGCGCAGGGCGTACGGCCGGCCGCGACGTCTTCATCCACGGCGCGCGCGAGGGCATCGGGCTGCATGGCCCACGTCGAATCCGCCGGAATCAGCCGCAGGTTGGCGCGTCCGAAACCGGCGAGCAAGGCGGTCTTTTCCACCGAGCTGTGCCCGTGCGCCGAGCTGTACACGACGAGAGGCGCCGGCAGGGACTGCAGGCCGCCGCGCGAAAAGCTGTACTGGCTCGCGCGTTCGCGTGCGCAGAGCAGCGCGGTCAACGTGCTGGTTGACGCCGTGTCCTGAATGACGCCCTGCCACTCGCCGGATAAGCCGATCATCTGACGGAGCCAATCGGTCGCGACTTCTTCGATCTCCGTGAGCGCGGGGCTCGATTGCCACGCCAGACCGAGCACGCCGAGTCCGGTGCTGGCGAAGTCGCCGAGCACGCTCGAGAGATCGCCGTTGGACGGGAAATACCCGAAGAACCTGGGGTGCGCCCAGTGCGACAGGCCTGGCAGCACGACGTTGTCGAGATCCTTGAAGATGGTGTCGAAGGATTCACCGGTCTCGGGAGGCTGTTCCGGCAACCGTGCCTTGATCTCGCCCGGGGCGGTGCGTGCCATCACCGGCAGCTCGCCGACGCGCGCGCGATAATCGGCGATCCAGTCGATCAATTGATGTCCGTACTGTCGAAACTCCTCGGGCGTCACCGGCCGCGATCATGCCACGAACGCGGGGGCCTTCTCATACAATGGGCGTCGCCATGAAATACATGTACCGACTTGCGTGGGTCGCATCCGTCATGGTCGCCGGAGCGGCCGTGGACGCGCGACGCCAGGGCGACGTGCGCAGTTCCGTCATTGACGCACAACAATTGTTGCAGGATCTCAAGACGCTGTCCGCCGAGGACATGCAGGGCCGGCAGGTGGACACCGAAGGCGGGGCCAGGGCGCGGGCCTTCGTCATTGAGCGTTTCAAGGCGTCCGGCATCGCCCCGATAGGCGCCAGCTACGAGCAGCCCTTTACGTTTGCCGGCCGCGGCGCCGGCGCGGCGGAACGACACGGCGTGAACGTCGTCGGTCAGATCGAAGGCACCAGGAATCCGAAGCGCTACATCGTGATCAGCGCGCACTACGACCACATCGGCGTGCGGAATGGTCAGGTCTTCAACGGCGCCGATGACAACGCGTCAGGCACCGCCGCGCTGTTCGCCCTCGCCAGGTATTTTTCCACGCACAAGCCCGCGAACACGCTCATCTTTGCGGCGTTCGATGCCGAGGAGAGCGGCCTTCGCGGATCGCGCGCCTTCGTGGCCGCGCCGCCGGTGGACGCGGCGTCGATCGTGATCGATCTGAACATGGACATGATCGGCCGGGACCCGAAGGATCTGCTGTTTGTGGTCGGGACCTATACCCAGCCGTTTCTCAAGCCCCTGATCGAGCGCATCGCCGCGAAGGCGCCGGTGAAACTGACGATGGGACACGACGACCCGGTCAAGGCGCGTGAGAACCGCGGCAACGACGCGTTCGAGGACTGGACGGCCCAGTCGGACCACAAGTCATTCTGCGACGCGAAAATTCCATGCCTCTACTTCGGAGTGGAGGATTTCGACCAGCACCACGCGGCGACCGACGACTACGAGACGATGACCTATGCGTTCTTCGTGAAGGCGGTCGAGACCATGGTGCTCGCGGCGCAGGAGTTCGATGCGCACGCCGATGACGTGATGAAGGCGCGACTCAAGTAAGCCGGCACGTGACCGAGTCACGGCGCGACATCGGGTTCTGGACGGCCGTATCGCTGGTCATCGGCGGCATGGTCGGGTCGGGCGTGTTCACCCTGCCGGCGTCGCTCGCCTCGTTTGGCGGGTTGTCCGTCGCCGCCTGGGCCATTGCCGCGCTCGGCAGCGTCCTGCTCGCGATCGTCTTTGCCCACCTCGCGCGCCGAAACGCCGTGGCCGGCGGCGTCTACGGCTACACGCGCGAGAGCTTTGGCGATCTGGCGGGCTTTCTGGTGGCCTGGGGCTACTGGATCTCGGTGTGGAGCGCGAACGCCGCACTCTCGCTGTCGTTCGCCGGCTATGCCGGATCGTTGCTCCCATGGCTCGCCACGTCGAAACCCGCGGCGGCTCGCCTGGCAATCGGCACGCTGTGGTTCCTGACCGGCGTCAACAGCCTCGGCGTGGGCGCAGCCGGACGCGTGCAGGTGGCGACGACGTCCCTCAAGTTGCTGCCGCTGGTCATTGTCGGGGTGGGCGGTCTCCTGTACATCGATCCGTCGCACTTCGCGTTGCCCGTGCTCCAGCCGGAGCAGTCGTACGGCGGCCTCCTGCTCGCGGCGGTGACCATCACGATGTTCGCGTTTGTGGGGCTCGAGTCGGCGACGATCCCGTCGGCAGCCACTCGGGATCCTCAGCGTACGATTCCCCGCGCGACGATGATCGGCACCGTCCTCACGGCCGTGATCTATGTGGTGTCCACAGCTGGAGCCTTGAGTCTGATCGCCCCGGCAATGCTCGCCCAGTCGTCGGCGCCGTTCGCGGACGCCGCTCGCGCGCTGGGCGGCAGTGGCCTGGCGGCGGTGGTGGCGATCGGCGCCGCGGTCTCCTCGTTCGGGTCGCTCAACGGGTGGGTGCTCATTGTCGGGCAGCTGCCGCTCGCTGTCGCTCGTGACGGCCTGTTCCCGGCGCCGTTCGCCCGGCTCTCGCCGCGCGGCGTGCCGCTGACGGGCATGCTGATCTCAGCCGCATTGAGTACGGGACTGATCGCCTTGACTTATTCCGGCGCGGAAAACCTGGTGGCCTTGTTCACGAAGATCACCCTCATCTCGACGCTCTCCACGCTGGTGCCGTACGCATTCTGTTCGCTGGCGGTGTTTCTGCCGGGTGGCCGGCGCGCCACACACCTGTCTCGTGGGCTCGCCGCGGGTGCGGCGGTAGCCTTTCTGTACGCCATGTTCGCGATTGCCGGCGCCGGCCCGGAGGTCGTCTGGATGGGTTTTCTGCTGATTCTGGGTGGCCTTCCGGTGTATGTGTGGGCAAAGCGGGACGTTCGCGCATGACGAATCTCGGTGGTGGGGAGTTTGGGCGGCTGAAGGCGGTCGTCGTCAAAGGTCCGCGCGAGGCTTTCAGAAGCGGTGAGGCGATCGCGCGCGAGTGGCGGGATCTGGCGTTCACACACGCGCCAGACTTCGAACGCGCGCTCGCCGACCATGAACGATTCGTGTCGATTCTGACCTCGGGTGGAGCCGATGTCCTGACGCTGCCCGCGGCCCCCGGCGCCGGGCTCGACTCGCTGTACGCGCGCGACGCGTCGGTGCTGGCCCCGCAGGGCGTGGTGCTGTGCCGGATGGGGAAAGCGCAGCGGCGAGCCGAGCCGGATGCGCAACGATTCGCGTTCGAGTCGTGGGGATTGCCCGTCGCGGGCGCGATCG
>DASUGC010000218.1:0-3645 GCA_036274235.1 Vicinamibacterales bacterium | reverse complement strand
AGCAGCGTCGTCATGATGGCCCGCCGGGTGCTCGACGAGCTCGGAGCGGCCCAGACGCTCGTGGGCCAGCCTCGTCCGGCCCCCGATGACAATGCGATGGTCCTGATCCGGCAAGTCGTCGATCAGGACGTGAACCTGTTCGAAGGCCCGAGTCTGCTCGCCACAAGCCAGCGCGACCTGTTCGAATCCGGTTTCCTGCCCACGCGCACGCCTGCGGAGGCGTACCGCCAGATCGCGCTTGGCCGCCGTCCGGTCTTCGTCACCGAAGATCGGCTCGGCACGTTCAGCTACCTGGTGGCCGCGGCACCCGTGCCCGCCTTCGGCCGGGACATGATCATTACGGTGCCGCTCGCCTCACGGCAGCGCGACATCGAGCGGCAGACCGACGATTTGACTCAGGGCGTGCTGACCGGCGCGGTCCTGCTGGTGCTGTTCGCGGCAGCGCTCGGCGCGTACGTGGCCGCGCGCGTGTCCGATCCCGTCGCGCGCCTGACCCGCGCCACGCGGCTGGTCGCCGCCGGCCGCTTCGACGAACGCCTGGCGGCGGACACGGCCGACGAGCTCGGCCGGCTGGTTCAGGATTTCAATACCATGACGCGCATGCTGGCCGCGCAGCGAGCCGAGCTCGCGCGGGCGAATCAGGTGCAGGCGTGGGCGGAAATGGCCCGGCAGGTGGCGCACGAGATCAAGAACCCCCTCACACCGATTCAGCTCGCGGCCGAGCATCTCCAGCGCGTCCACGACGACGCCCGTCGTCCACTTGGGACCGTTGTCGATCAATGCCTGACGACGATCCTGACGCAGGTGCGGCTGCTGCGGCAGATCGCGTCGGAATTTTCGACGTTTGCGGGGGCCCCCACCCCGCGCATCGAGCGGCTCGACGTCGCCGGCCTCGTGCGAGCGGTCGTCGAACCCTATCTGGCCGCGCCGCCCAATGGCACGGAGATCCGCACGGCCGTGCCGTCGAACCTGCCGTCCATCCGGGGCGATCGCACGCTGCTGTCCAGGGCGTTGACGAACCTGGTCGAGAACGCCCTGCAGGCGATGCCCAGCGGCGGGCGGCTGCGGATTGAGGCAAATGCGGACGATGCGCATGTCGAGATCCGTGTGATTGACACGGGCGTCGGCATGGATGAGGAAGGCGTCAGGCGCGCGTTCGAGCCCTACTTCTCCACAAAGACCGGCGGCTCGGGGCTGGGCCTGGCCAATGCGAAGCGCAACATCGAGTTGTGCGGGGGCGAGGTGACCTTGACGAGCCAGCCGCGCGAAGGCACTACGGTTGCGGTGCGGCTGCCCGTCGCAGATCCCGGCGCGCACGCACGCGCGTAACGATCAGCTCCACGAATCCGGAGAGCAGGTAGACATACGCGAGGATCAGGAGCGAGATGCGCGGGCCGGCGGCCACGTAGGCGACAAACAGAATAAAGATCCAGAGCGGGCCGTATGACGGCCCCCAGCCGAAGTTGATCGTCTTGAAGCTGCGAAAACGAACCGCGCTCACCATCAGCGCCGCGGGCACCACCATGATCGCGAGTGCCGCGAGCGCCTGCGCGTGCCCGTCGGGCGGCGCCGGCGCGGCATAAATCGTGGCCGCCACCAGTCCGGCGGCGGCGGGCGTCGGCATGCCGATGAAATACCGCTTGTCGAGTTGCGCGGAGGACTGAATGTTGAATCGCGCGAGTCGCATTGCGGCGGCGCTCATGTAGATGAACCCCGCCGCCCAGCCGACCTGCCCCAGTCCCTTGAGCCCCCACTCGAAGGCCAGGACGGCCGGTGCGACCCCGAAGGAAATGACGTCGGCCAGTGAGTCGAACTCCACGCCAAACGCGCTGGTGGTATTGGTGAGGCGCGCGATGCGGCCATCCAGCATGTCGAGCACGATGGCAATGCCGATGTACGGCGCGGCCTGCTCGAGCTTGTCGCTCATGGAGTACACGATGCACGCGTAGCCGCAAAACATGTTGCCGACGGTGAACAGGCTCGGCAAGAGGAAGACGCCGCGCCGCCGGCGGACCGTACGGCCCGGACCCTCCGGCAGGCGGTCGAACAGCGAGGCCATCACTGGCCCAGGACCGCGATGACCGTCACGGCCGCGCGCACCTGGTCACCGGCCTGCACGCGCAGTTCCGCGGACTCCGGGACGAACACATCCATGCGCGATCCAAATTTCATCAGCCCTATTCTGGCACCGGCGTCGAGGCGATCGCCCTGGCCGACGCGGCACACGACGCGCCGCGCCAGCACCCCGACCACCTGGCGGACGACCACCGGTACGCCGCCGTGATCGATCCAGATCTCGGTCCGCTCGTTCTGGTGCGCCTCGGAGCGGTAGGCCGGCAGGAAACGGCCGGGTTGATAGTCCACTCTGGTCACGACACCGGCCACCGGCGTGCGGTTGATGTGCACGTCGAGCAGCGACAGGAAGATCGTGACCTGCTTCCACTGGCCGGCCGGCGCTTCGCCGGATCTCGCCGGGCCCGCATGCATCACGCGGCCATCGGCCGGCGACAGCACCAGCGCCGAATCGGCGGGCGCCGCGCGTTCCGGATCGCGAAAGAACAGCGCGATGGCCGCCGGCAGCAGCAGAAGGACGAGCGCGAGGGAGAGCGATCCCAACGCGGCAGACACGGCCGCCGGAACGGCCGCGAGGGCAATGAATGGCAGGCCGGCGGGATCAATCTTCACGGGAAGAAACCGAACGCGGGTGGCCGGATGACGCGCCGGGCGAACCGGCGGCGTCATCCAGCCGGGCAATTCACGCGGAGGACTCGGCGGCGGACGCCGGCTGACGGCCGACGCGCAGCAGCGCCTCGATCCGGTCCTTCAACG
This sequence comes from Vicinamibacterales bacterium, assembly GCA_036274235.1. GTDB lineage: Bacteria > Acidobacteriota > Vicinamibacteria > Vicinamibacterales > SCN-69-37 > DASUGC01. The sequence continues at coordinate 816 of DASUGC010000218.1, read as the reverse complement.
CGAGTTTACGTTTCTTGAGCTGAACTTCTTCGAACTGCTGCTGGTCGGTGAGGTAGGAACTAACCGAGAGGTTGTGGATCCGCGCGTCGAGCTCGTGATGCTCCGCGACCAGCTGCTGCAACTCTTCGCTGCTGCGGAACGCTACGCCCTTTGTTTCGTCCAGCCGGAGCTGCGCATCTGTCATGCTCCGCCTCCTTTTTTCTATCCGTTTCTTTTTCCATCCATTCGCGGTGGCACGCGTGCCGCCGCACGTTCGCGCTCGCCCGGTACGGCCCGGGCGCTGCGAACGGTAACACACTCGAAGGGTCACCGGGAATCCCTCAAATCCCCGAGGCCCCTCTTCCATAGGATAAGCGCATCTTCCCGCGGATCCTGGTAATAACCGGGCCGGACGCCCTCCACTCGAAATCCCAGGCCCTCATATAATGCGCGGCCTGCCTCATTGGACTGGCGGACTTCAAGGGTGGCGCTGACCGTCCCACTGGCGGCGGACGTCGCCAGCACATGCTGCAACAGCCGCCGGGCCAGGCCTTTACGGCGATATTGCGGATCCACCGCGAGGCTGTTGATGTGCAGTTCGTCGGCCACCTTCCAGGCGGCGCAGTAGGCGACGATGCCTGCCGCCGGGAGGCGGAGACCGTACAGACGGGCGACGGACGGATTCGTGCGCTGGCCGCCGAGCGCCTCCTCGCCCCATGCGTTGCCGAAGGCGCGCGCCTGCAGCCGCGCCACCTCGGCGATGTCCTCAGGCGCCGTCACCTCGACAAACGCCTCCGCGACGCGCGACTGCCGTTCTCGCGCGAGCACCGCGTCGGG
>DASUGC010000217.1:0-14126 GCA_036274235.1 Vicinamibacterales bacterium | reverse complement strand
GCCGGGCGTCCTTAAGGAACCTGCGCACGAGAACTCCTTCATTCGAGATGCCCGCAACGGCGTGATCAAGGAAGACGACCTGCTCGAAAAGGTCACGGTGAAGCGATTGCGCGATCAGATCGCCGGCGCGGGCCTGGACATCGTGCGCGAGGAACTGCACGTCACGTCAACCGTGCGCCGGATGCCCGGGGCCATCGGCCGGTGGCTGGGCACGAGCGCACTTACGCAGAACGCGCTCATCAGTAACATGGAGTACGTGCTGGCGCATGCAGAAAGGAATTCGTCCCGCTGATCCGGGCGCGCGATGGCTGAGATCGACCGGTATCGACCTGACGACCGCCGCCTGCTCGACGCGCTGTACCGGCGTGTCTTCGGCGCGGACATGGCCAGCGCCAACCGCCTGCGGTGGGACTGGCAGTACCGTCTCAATCCCAACGTCCGGCCGGCCGGGCCGTTGATCTGGGTCGCCCGCGAAGGCGGCGCGATCGTCGGTCAATATGCGTGCATGCCCGTGCGGCTGAACGTGAACTCGGCTGAAATCGACGCGGCCTGGGGCATGGACGTGATGGTCGCGCCGGAACGTCAGCGTCAGGGACTGGGCGACGTCCTGTTCCGGACCTGGGATCGAAACGTCGGCGCGTCGCTGGGCCTGGGACTGTCTGAATCGTCATACCGCCTGTTCCAGAAGCTGAAATGGCCCGACGTCGGACCGGTGCCGTGCCTCGTCAAACCGCTGAGCCGCCGGGCGCTGCGGATTCCGACGTGGCCCGTCGCCGTCAATCGCTTCGTGTCGTACGTCACGCTCCCCTGGATTCGACTCGTCTCCCGCTCGCGGCCGCTTGAAGGCACCGTGCGTAACGTCCGGCAATTCGACGAGCGCTTCACGCGCCTGTGGGAACGCGTCCGCGAGAAGTTCGCGTTCGCGGTCCGGCGCGACGCGCCGTACTTGCAGTGGAAGTACATTCTCCCCCCGCACGTCCGGTATTCGATCGGCGTGCTGGAGCGTGACTCGGAGATCGCCGGCTACGTCGTCTACCGTCACGTCCAGGAGCCGCGGGGCCGCGTGACCTTGCTCGTGGACTTCCTGGCGGACCCCGACGATCGCAGCGCGGTCCTGACGCTGCTCCGCTGGATCGATCGCGAGGCTCGGGCCGCCGACTCGGACAAGATCCGCACGTTCTCGATGCACGAGACGTTCCGGAAGCACCTCAAGAAGTCCGGCTACTATTCCGTGAAATCGACGATGGAGCTGGTCGCGAAGATCAACGCGATCGATCTGCCGGCGGCGTTCTACAAGGACACCAGCCGGTGGCACGTGACGCTGGGCGATTCGGATCAGGATCGATGACGGACCGCCCCGCCCTGCTCGTCGCGATCGACACGGAAGGCGACAACCAGTGGAGCGCGCAGGCGCGCCGGCGCCAGACGTTCGACAACATCTACGCGCTGGAACGCCTGCATGACTTTTTCGCTCGCCATGGCGTGCGGCCGACGTACGTCGTCACGTACCCGGTGGCAACCGATCCGCGGTCGGTTGACGTGCTGCGACGTGTCCGGGCGCGCGGCGACGCCGAAATCGGCGCGCACCATCACGCATGGGAAACGCCGCCCTGCGACCCTGACGACGTCGATCGGCATCCGTATGCGCTGTCGTTGCCGCTCTCTCGATTCGACGCGCAGTTGAAGTCGCTGACCGACGCGATTACGGCTGCCGTCGGACAACGCCCGGTGTCATATCGCTCGGGCCGATTCGGATTTTCCGCCGCGCACGTGTCGTCCCTGGAGCGGGCCGGCTACCTCGTCGATTCGTCCGTGGCGCCGCTGTTCTACGAGGCCCACAAACGCGGGCCGGATTTCGTGGGCGCACCGCTGACGCCGTATTTCCTGGCGTACGACGACGCGACCAAGGCAGGGACGAGCGATGTGCTCGAACTGCCGATTTCCGCGGCGCTGAATCGGTGGGCCCCCGGCATCGTGCAGCGATGGTACGGGCGCGCGCCATGGCCGTACACCACGAAGCGGCTCCTGCGCCTCGCGCGCATCGCCAAAGTGCGATGGCTCAGGCCGTCCTACAGCTCCGCGGACGATATGATCGCGTTGTCGCGCCAGGTCATCCGGCGCGGCGCGCCGATTCTCAATCTCCTGTTCCACTCGTCGGAGGTCATCGTCGGCGGCAGTCCGTATAACAAGACGCAGGGCGAGCTCGACGCGTTCTACGATCGACTCAGCCGGGTGCTGACCTGCGCCACCCAGGATCTCAGGGCTGAGCCGCTGACGTTTGCCGAATATCACGCGCGCTTCGTCCGGGGTGCGGGCGCTGGCCGGCGCGCGTCGGCCTGACGCGCATGCGCATCTGCCACGTCTCGCCGCACCTGCCGCCCGATCAGGCGGCGAACGCGCTGCTTCCGGTGGAACTGGGCGCCTGGTCGCACGCGCGTGGCGACCAGGTCACGTTCATCGCGCACGAGCCGGCGCAGGGCCGGCCCAGCCACGATCTGCCCGTGGGCCGCACGGTCCGGCTGCCGCGACGGGAGCGGAACGGCGGCCTTGCGAGGCTTCTTCGGATCGATACGCTGCGTGACGCGCGGCTGATCAAATCCGCGCTGGATCGCGACGCGGCTGACGCGGACATCCTCCATCTGCACAGCAATGGACTGATTATTGAGGTGGCCGCCGCGTGGGCCGCGAGGCGCCGCATCCCGTACATCCTGACGCTGTACGGCACCGAGATTTGGCACTACCGCCGGCGCTGGCCCATCGATCCATTCACACGGGCCTACCGCAAGGCCCGCGCGGTGACGTTCTACAGCCGCAAGTTGAAGGAAAAGGCCGAGGGTGTCGGGCTGGCGCGCGCGCGGCTGTCAGTGATTTATCCCGCGATCGCAGCCGTCTTCGCGCCGCAGGCCGAGGCCGCGCGCGACGCCTGGCGGGAGTCGCTCGGCATCAGCGAGCCGCTGGTGATTCTCAACGTCAAACGGCTGCACGAGCTGGCGGGCCAGGAGTACCTGATCGACGCCTTCGCGCGCGTGGCGCGCCGCCGCCGGGATGTCCGGCTCGTCATCTGCGGCACCGGCCCGCTTCGCGACGCGCTGGCGACGCAGGCGCGCGAGCTGGGAATCGCGGGCCGCCTCACGTTCACGGGGCTCGTGACCAACGAAGAAGTGGCGAGGTACGCGGCAGTCGCGGACGTGTTCGCGCTGCCGTCCTTGCTCGAGGCGCTGCCGACCGTGGCGGTTGAAGCCCTGGCGTCGGGCACGCCCGTCGTGTCCGCGGACCATCCGGGCGGCGAAGAACTGCACGAGCTGTTCGGCGAAGACGTGCGCATCGTGTCCAGGCGAAACGTGGACGGCCTGGCGCAGGCGCTCTCGGACGCGATCGAGTCACCGCGACGGGTGCGGCCCGGCACGCTCGACCTCGTGCGGCGCCACTTCGGGCCCGACGCAGTGCACGCGGCGTATGGGGAGCTGTACAGGAAGGACCTCTGAGGTCATTTCGTCCTAAAAGGGAAACTCAGGTTTCCGATTCGGACGGTCGGGTGAAGTCTTGGCAGGCATCTTGAATACACAGCGGGCATGGCGTATCCGAGGCGAGTCGGGATGGGTGGCGTCGTCTTTCATGTACTGAACCGAGGCGTGCGTCGTCTCACGTTGTTCGAACAGCCCGCAGACTTCAAAGCGTTCCTAAGGGTGTTCGGCGAGGCGCAACTGCGAGTTCCGATCAGATGTCTGGCGTACTGCCTGATGCCCAACCACTTTCATTTGGTTCTCTGGCCCCGAACGGACGCCGAACTTCCCTTGTTCATGGCGTGGCTCACGGCTACCCACGGCAAGCGATGGCACGCGTATCGCGGAACGACTGGTGTCGGTCACGTCTATCAGGCACGCTATAAAGCGTTCCCGGTTGCCACCGACACCTACTTTCTCCGCCTCTGCCGGTACGTCGAGCGCAATCCGTTGCGCGCGGGACTCGTCTCGCGCGCAGAGGATTGGCCATGGTGCAGTTTGGCCCAACGCGCCGGCCGCTCCTCCGAGATTTCCCTCACCGAGTGGCCTGTTGCCCGACCTCCCGACTGGACTGACCTGGTACAGCTCGACGTGACCGACGAAACTGAGGCCTTGCGACAGTCGGTACGGCGGGGTTTGCCGTACGGGCCGAATGAGTGGTGCCACAACATCGCACGCCAGCTTCATCCGAAATCCGAGTTGTCACTGATCGAGTGATCTGCGGCAAAAGCGTAAACTCCAGTTTCCCTTCGAGGCACGTACGACCTCAGAGGTCGTGGACGAGGTCGTGGACGAGGTCGTGGACGAGGTCGTGGACTAGCGCCACCCCAGCGCCGGCGCGACGTGCTTCAGGATGCTTTCGATGACGTGCGCGTTGTAGTCCACGCCCAGGGTGTTCGGCACGGTCAACAGCAGCGTATCGGCTGCGGCGATCGCCTCGTCGGCCGCCAGGTCCTCAATCAGCGCGTCGGGCTCGCCGGCGTAGGACCGGCCGAAGATCGCGCGCGTGGTGGCATCGATCTGTCCGACCTGGTCGCGACTGCGGGTGTCGTGTCCAAAGTACATGCGGTCCTGATCGTTCATCAGCGCGAAAATGCTGCGGCTCACTGACACGCGGGGCTCGCGATGATGCCCCGCCGCCTTCCAGGCCTCCCGATAGGCCTCGATCTGTTTTCGCTGCTGCACGTGCAGCGGCTCCCCCGTCTCATCGTCCTTCAGCGTCGAGCTCTGGAGATTCATGCCGAGCGACGCCGCCCATTTGGCCGTGGCGTTGGAGCTGGACCCCCACCAGATGCGATCGCGCAGTCCTTCCGCGTGCGGCTCGAGTCTCAGCAGCCCCGGGGGATTCGGAAACATCGGCCTTGGGTTCGGCGTCGCGAATCCCTTCCCGGCAAGCAGGCCCAGAAATTCTTCCGCCCGCTGGCGGGCCATGTCCGAGTCGGTCGCACCTTTCTCGGGCTCGTAGCCAAAATAGCGCCACCCGTCGATCACCTGTTCCGGCGAGCCGCGGCTGATGCCAAGCTGCAATCGGCCGCCGGCGATCAGGTCGGCCGCGCCCGCGTCCTCCACCATGTACGAAGGGTTTTCGTACCGCAGATCGATGACGGCGGTGCCAATTTCGATCTTCTTCGTTCGCGCGCCGATCGCCGCGAGCAGCGGAAACGGCGAGCTCAACTGGCGGGCGAAATGGTGCACGCGGAAGTACGCGCCGTCGGCGCCCAGCTCTTCGGCGGCGACGGCGAGGTCGATCGACTGGAGGAGCGAGTCGGCCGCAGACCGCACCACGGACCCGTACGAATCAGACCAGTGGCCGAACGAGAGGAATCCGATCTTTTTCATCGCGGAATTACCCCGGGGTGGGCCGGCCGCTGATCGCCAGCGGAAGTCACCTCTTCGAACACCTGTAAATCGCGGGAGGACGCAGCATACGGCACGGCTATCTGGACGCCGGCGGCTTGAACAACGCACGCAAGGCGACGAGCGCCGCGGGATGATAGATCGTGGCGTGCGTCTCCTGGGGCATCGCTTCGTAATGCCACGTGACGGACGCCGGCGCTTCATGTTTCAGCACGTTTGCGAGCTGGCTGGTGAGGTCCCCGCGGTCATCCCGGCTCGCCGCCATGTACAGCGTCGCCTTGCGGTTGTCCCGGTCCTTGAGCCGCGCCGGTGCGCGTTTCACGATCTCCCCGTCGTTCCACCACAGACTCGGATCAAACGCGATGCAGGTGTCGAACATGGCCGGCTCGAGAAAGAACGTCTCGACGATGAAGAGTCCGGCCAGCGATTCGCCGATGATCGCGGTCTCACCCGTCGTGCGGTAGCGCGACTGGATCGCCGGCATCAACTCCATCCGGATGAACGATCGAAATGAGGCCGATCCGCCGACGACCGGCGCGATCTTCCTGTCCTCGGCGTTGCCGGTCGGCCCCGTCAAGTCACGGCGGCGCTGCGTGTTTTCGATGCCCACGAGCATGAACGGCCGCATCGTGCCGTTACCAACCAACACCTGCACGAGCCCCGCCACGTGAATGAAGTCTTCGTCGATCCCGCCGTCCGGCATATAGAGCACGGGGCACGCCGCGCCCTGGGCGCCGCCACATGCCGGCGGCGCGTACACGTTGATCCGTCGCGATTCTTTCAGGACTGCGGACTCGAGCGTGAACGTCTCACCAATCACCAGCGGAGCCGCCGGCGTTGCGCGGCCGCCGACGCCCTGTCCGTGCGCCGCGGGGGCCTGCCAGGCGGCAAGGGCAACAACGAGAAAGACGAAGCGGCTGCGATTCATAGATTCTGTGCGCCCGAATGGCGGAAGCGCGGGTCTTCGCTGCGCGCCTTGAGCCCGGTCGCCTCCATGGCGAGATAGCGTTCTGTCAGTCCCTTTGTAAGCCGCCCGAACAATCCGCCGAGCGCACCCTTGAGCTCGAGCGACAGCGTCGCCCGGCTCCCGCCGGCGACGGGCACCACGCCGTGGCGCGCAATCACGCGCAGGCCCGGACCGCCGCTGACGGACTCAAAGCCGCGGTCGGGATCGATCGCCACGACTTTCCACATCGCCGGCGGCAACCTCGGCTGCCGAATGAGCATCCGATCTCCGACCGCAAATGGACCGGACCCGAAACGCCTGATGCTCGTGACCGACGGTGTCCATTCGCGCCAGTGTTCGACGTCAGTCATCACGTCAGCCACGCGCGCGGGAGGTGCGGCGATGTCGATCGCAATGCTGAAGTTACGCATGCGGCAGCTTCTTCCGAAGGCGGACGTGCGTGGCGCGCTCGCCCGGAATCGATTCGACGCACTCGTAGCCCAACGCGCGCAGATCGAGCCCCGCGAACAGCGGCTCGCCCTCGCCGATGATGACGGGCCGGCTCACCAGGTGGAGCTCGTCGATCAGGCCGGCCTGCAGGTACTGACGAATGGTGCTGACGCCGCCGCCGATGCGCACGTCGCGCGCGCCCGCGGCGGCCTTCGCCTGACGAAGCGCCGATTCAATGCCGTCGGTGACGAAGTGAAACGTCGTGCCACCCTTCATCGCCAGGGACGGCCGCGGGTGATGCGTGAGCACAAACGCCGGCACATGGTATGGCGGCTCCTCGCCCCACCATCCGCGCCAGCTCTCATCGGGCCACGGGCCCCGGACAGGCCCGAACATGTTGCGCCCAAGAATCCAGGCGCCGATGTTCTCGAATCCCTCTTCGGCCATCCGGTTATCGACGCCGGTCTCGCCGTCGCCGAGGCCGTGCATCGCCTGAAACACGCGCGTCGGGAAAAACCACGCCATGATCTCCGGCCCGCGAACGCCGAGCGGATTCTGCAGATCCTGATGCAAGCCGGCGGAGAAACCGTCCAGCGACACGCCGAAACTCTGCACCCGCACTCGAGCCATCGCTACTGCGCCCTTTGGAGTGCCGCCAGCCGCGCGGCCGCTCGCGTTTGCCGGCCGGCCCCTAACGTCGCCAGGAGCCGGGCGCAGTTCGCCGCTTCGCCTGGAGGCGCATCGGGCAGACTGCGGTAAATGCCAAGAGCCTCGGCCAGAAAGAGCTCGGCATAGCCGGACTCGCCCCGGCTTTCGTATGCTTCACCGAGGCGAGCGATGCAACGCGCCAGCTGGCATCGGTCGCCGCCGGCGCGCGCGTGAGCGACCGCGAGCTTGATTGACGCAAAGCGAAGCTCGTCCAGTATTGATCGGCAGGTCATAGTGCTACAGCGGGGCGCGCCGCGTCGGTCGTGACGCCGCCTCAAGGCTGTAGTGTACCGTGAGTACAATCCGTTCATGCCGATCTACGAGTACCGCTGCCGTTCGTGCGGTGAGGACTTCGAGACGCTCGTGCGCGCCGGCAGCACGCCCGCCTGTCCGACGTGCGCCGGTGTGGATCTCGAGAGGCGGCTCTCACTGCCGGCGATCAAGTCGGACAGCACCCATGGCGCCGCGATGAGAGCGGCGAAAGCCCGGGACACGAAGCAGGCGCGCGAGAAGAACGCGGCGCAGCGCGACTACGAGCTGAAACACCACAACGATTAGGTTAGAGGCGCTTCGCAAAGCCGACGCGATCGTTGACGCGAGCGAATCCCAGCGCCTCGTGCGCGGCGATGCTGCCGGCATTGTCAGGTTCCGCATCCGACGCAAACTCCGTGCAGCCGCGCTGGCGCGCCCAGTTCTCCGCGGCGGCGACCAAAGCGCACCCGACACGACGACGCCGGTTTTCCGGCCGCACGTACCAGCCCTCGAGATAGCCGACGCGATCGGTCGCGCAGCCCTCAGCGCTCGTGCGGATCGACAGCTCGGCCAGCCCGACGGCCGTGCCGTTTTCGTCGATGGCCAGCAGCACTTCGAGCGGCTCGATCAAGGTGCCCTCGAAGTACTGATCGATCTCCGCGCGGTGTTCCGCCGGGCTGCCTTCGGGCCACAGTGCGCACCGCAGCTCGCACCAGACCGCCGCGTCGCGGCGCTCGACGGGGCGGACATTCGCGTGGACTGGGCTCACCCGAAGATTCTGTCTCACGCGGAGGCGCGGGGACACGGACTCGCACGGTGCGACTCAGGTGGCGACGGGAGCGTGGCCGCGCGGAAGCGTGAAGGCACGGAAGCGTGGTATACGAAAGTCATGGCTCGCTTGCGACTTCGCCGCCTCTTCCTCATCATCATTGCCGCCGGCATCGGTGCGGTTTCCGCGGCCTGTCAGAGTGCCCCGGAGAAAGAAACCGCGCCCGAACACGGCATCGATGTCGCCGGCATGGACACATCCGTCCAGCCCGGAGACGACTTCAACGCGTACGCCAACGGCGGCTGGCTGAAGTCAACGGCGATTCCGCCGGACAAGGCCGCCTACGGCACGTTCGGAATCCTGGCCGACAAGGTGCGCAAGGACACCGCCGAATTGATCCAGGGCGCGCAGCCCTCGGCGGGCGGCGACGCGCAGAAGACTGCCGACTTTTACGCGAGCTACATGGACGAAGCGGGCATCGAGACCAAGGGCGTCACGCCGCTCCTCGAAAGACTCGATGCCATCAGCAAGATTGATTCGAAGCCCGCGCTCGCCCGTGCCATCGGCGCCACCCTTCGCGCTGACGTCGATCCGCTGAACGCCACCAATTTCCAGACCGAGCATTTGTTCGGCGTGTTTGTCTCGCAGGGCCTGAACGATCCAACGCGCAATTATCCGTACCTGCTGCAAGGCGGCCTCGGTTTGCCGGATCGCGATTACTACACCTCCGCGTCGCCCCGGATGACCGAGTTGCGGACGCAGTACAAGACCTACGTCGCGACGATTTTCAATCTGGCCAGGATGCCCAATGCCGCTGCTCACGCCGATCGCGTCTTCGCGCTCGAGACCAGGATCGCGCGTGCGCATGCCACGCGCCTCGAATCGCAGGACGTCAAGACACCGGCGACGTGGTCGCGCGCCGACCTCACCAGCAAGGCGCCCGGTCTTGATTGGGCGGCCCTCCTCGAGGCGGCCAGCCTCGGATCGGCGCAGACATTCATCCTGTGGCACCCGAAGGCGACCACCGGAATCGCGGCGCTCATCGCCGGCGAGCCGCTCGACGCATGGAAAGACTGGCTGGCCTTCCACACGATCAGCGAGAACGCCGGGCTGCTGTCGAAGGCATTCGTCGATGCGCGCTTTGGCTTCTACGGCAAGACATTGAGCGGCGCCGAAGCGCAGCGGCCGCGGTGGCAGCGTGGCGTGGATCTGACGAGCGCCGAACTCGGTGACGCCGTCGGCCGGATGTACGTCCAGAAGTACTTCCCCCCGGAGACCAAAGCCAAGGTCGAGGCAATGGTGCGCGACCTGGTGCAGGCGTTCAACGCGCGCATCGATGCGCTGACGTGGATGACCCCGGAGACCAAAATCAAGGCCAAGGCGAAAGTCGCCAGCCTCCGTGTCGGCGTGGGCTATTCCGACAAATGGCGCGACTATGCCTCCCTGACCATCGTCAAGGGCGACGCCCTCGGCAACGTCGATCGCGCGGATCTGTTCGAGTACAAACACCAGTTAGCGAAGCTGTCAGCGCCGCCGGATAAAGGCGAATGGTGGATGACGCCGCAGACGGTCAACGCCGTGAACCTGCCGCTGCAGAACGCGCTGAACTTCCCCGCGGCGATTCTGCAACCGCCGTTCTTCGATCCGCAGGCGAGCGCGGCCTACAACTACGGATCGATGGGCGCGGTCATCGGCCACGAAATCAGCCACAGCTTTGACGACCAGGGCAGCCAGTTCGATGCCGACGGCCGGCTCGCGAACTGGTGGACGCCCGAGGACTTCGCGCACTTCAAGACCGCGGGCGAAGCGCTCGCGGCGCAGTACGACGCCTACAAGCCATTCCCGGATCTTGCGCTCAATGGCCATCAGGTTCTCAGCGAAAACATCGCGGATGTCGCGGGCCTCTCCGCCGCATTCGATGCGTATCGCGCCTCGCTCAAGGGCGCGCCGGCGCCCGAGTTCCAGGGCTTCACGGGCGATCAGCAGTTCTTCATCAGCTACGGCCAGAGCTGGCGCGAAAAGTACCGCGAGCCGGCGCTCCGGCAGCAGATCGCCACCGACGGCCACGCGCCCGACGAGTACCGCGCCGATACGGTCCGCAATCTCGACCAGTGGTACCAGGCGTTCAATGTGCAGCCGGGACAGAAGCTGTATCTGGCCGAAAAAGATCGTGTGAAAGTCTGGTGAAGCCTTTCGTAGCCGGCGGGCTTCAGCCCGCCGCTTACGGCAGGAAAGCGTCAACAACGTATATGCGAGACGCGATCGTCAAACGCTACACGCTGAACGGCATCACGGTCACGTGGAAACCGGCGCTGTGCATTCACTCCGGCATTTGCTTCCGGGGCTTGCCGCTGGTGTTCGATCCGCGGCGCCGACCCTGGATCGAACTGCAGCACGCGGATAACGACGCGATCACCGCCCAGGTGGAACGCTGCCCGTCGGGTGCGCTGTCGTGGAGCCTGGCAGGCGAAGATTAGATCGATGTTCCTACCAGACGCCTGGCACGAGACGATAGGGCACGCGGCGCTGGTACTCCGCGTAGCCGGGCAACTCCTGGAGCAGCAGCCGCTCCTCGTCGAGCAATCGCCAAATCAACGCCGGCATCATGAGGGCCAGGACCAGGAGGCCCCAGTAGGAACCCAACGCCAGCGGCGTACCGATCAGGTACACCAGCGCGCTCGCGTACATCGGGTGCCGCACGACGGCGTACGGCCCCGTGGAGATGACACGCTGCCCTTCGGTGACCTGGATCGTCGCCGCGGTGTACGTGTTCTCCCGGTACACACGGCCGATGAAACCAAAGCCGGCGACAAAGAGCACATCGCCGAACACGACAACGGCCGTGGGCACGCGCGACCAGTGGTAACGCACATCCAGCGACGGCACGAGGAGCAATCCCAGAAAGCCGAGCGAGGCCGCCACCATGACGATGCGCTGGACGGGCCGCGATTCGGCGGTCGGGCCGCCTTTCAGGCGGCGCGCGAGCAGCGCCGGATCGCGGCGCATCAGATCAATCGTGAGTGCGGTAGACAGCCCAAGGAACAGGCCGAGGTAGACCCAGGCTTGCCAGTAACGCGCGCTGCCCGCCGGAAGAAACAGCAGCAGCGCCATCACGACGGCGAGCACAATCAGGCTCGCCCAGGCGCGAATAATCAGGCTCGCCATGGGTGCCTGAGACCATCATGGCACGCCTGCCGGCGACCGGCTGGGGCGGGATTGAAGGGCGCAGAGAATCGATCGCGCGGAGGTCACGCCACCTTCCGGACGCGCAGCGCGCATAGCGCGATCACCAGGACCAGGAACCCGACCGTGATCACCGAGAGATCCAGCAGCCGGAACAGCCACACGCGGCCCAGCAGGTCGTACAGCGTGAGCCCGATGACGGCACACGCGGCCACCGTCAGCGGCCGAAGCAGCGCGGGCAATCGATCGAAGTAGTTGGCCAGAAAGAACACCGCGGCGGTGCACACCACCGTCACATAGTCCCAGCCCTGCGGGGATATGAGCGGAATGATTGACAGAAGGACCGCGCCTTCAAGGCCTTCTGGTCGTGTGACGCCGCGCCGGTAGAAGAAGACCAGAGCCGCGGTCAACAGCAGCGCGGCGCACGTCAATGCCGCGGGCCACGCCGGCGCGCCAGGCCCGATCCATTTCACGTACATCGACGCCACCGAGATGTTGGCCCGGTTCATCAGCGTGTCGCCCGTCGTCGTGGACACCGTGGTCCACCAGCCTTTGTAGAGCGCCATCGCGCCGAAGAAGCCATAGCGGAGTGACGGCAATAACAGCACGGCCGCGACGCCGATGCACGCGGCCGCGATTGACGGTCGCTTTCTCCGCGCCAGAATCCACGGCAGCAGGATGAGCGCATAGGGCTTGATCCCCACGGCCAATGCCACGAGCACGCCGCCCAGGACCTCACGTCCGCCGGCGATCGCCACGATCGCTCCCGTCGCCACCAGCGTGAACATGATGTTGATCTGCCCCAGTACCAGATCGCGCGCGTAGTACTTGCCGAGTACGACGATGGCGATGAACACGAGCCAACGTGCGGATCGCCGTTTATCAGGCAGCACCTGAATGCCGAGCCGGAGCAGCATCACGAGCGACACGACGATGGCGCTGAACCAGATTGCTTTGGCGGCTGGCAGCGGAATCGCGGCGAGGGGTATCGCCATCACCGCAAACGCGGGAAAGTACTTGAACTGATACTCGAGATCGCTCTCGCGGTACAACGGCTCGGCGGCCGCAGCCCTGCTGCCGGCGGTCCAGTACACCTCGAAGTCCGGCATGCCGAGACCGGACGCCTTGTGCGTAAACATCCACCAGGCCCCGACAGCCAGCAGGATGACAGCAATAACTGGCGCCCACCGGCGCCGGTGGAATGGTGGACCTTCAAGCGACAGGACGTCGCGCAAGGCAGAGACCAAGGCGTGAGTATATGTCCGGCCGGCGCGGCGAACCGGCGTCGAGCGGCAATGCGCCGAATTTACGGGCGCCCGATCTTCAGCCGCAAGGAATATGCGGTCCGCGATTGAGGCACACGGTCGGGACTGGACGCCGCCGGAATTTCAAACGACAGCACGGCGCTGGCCTTTGGCATGGGCATCGCCTTCACCCACCCTTCCGAGACAGGGGTGGCGCCATCGGACGGCGTCGCCACGCGGGTGATCGCAACGACAAGGCGATCGCCATCCACGGGAATCACCAGCGCCGAAAGGTCCACGACGCTGGCGCGGCTTCCAGCCGTGATCATCTCCGGCGGAAACTCGAATCGCCCACCGGTACCGCCGATGGGTTTGGACAGCCGCTGCGCCAATCCGGACGGCGCCGCCTCGGAGCTGTCTGGGACGAGCCAGAGATCGACGGTGTATTCGCGCGGCGGCATCGGACGGGTGATCGTGGGGGCGAGGCGCGCGGCTTCCTCGGCCTCTCGCCACCGTTCGTCAGCGCCGAGATTCTCGTCGATCGGCCTCCCAGCGCCGCCGCCACCGCGGCCTCCGGACACGCCCGACACGGATCGTCCTTCACCGGACATCGAGAGGCGTGTCCCGTGATCCGGCGCGACGCCGATCTCGAAGATCAGCGCGTCGGTCCGGCACGCCGATCCGGGCGTCTCAATAAAATCGACGGCCACGCGTTCGCCGAGCGGCAGCGTCAGTGTCATGCGGACACGCGGTGCGGCCGTGACGCCCGTGGCCCGGTAGTCGATGCGCTGCCACTCGACGTCCGCGATCGCGATGCCGCGCTCGACGGATCGCACGCGCCCGGTTGCGCGCCAGCTGCTGCTGTTTTCGCGAGCCGGATCCTGAGCGGCCGCGCCGACAATGCAGGGGCCGAGCCCGGAGTAGACGTACGCCGGCTGCCCGTCGCGCGAGGCGCTTCGGGCGAGACTCGAGCCGCCGGAGCCGGCGCGGATCAGACGGACCGCCATGTCGACGATCGGCGGCGCGTCGGGCGCGACCATCGGGAGCTGCGGCGCGGTCACCGCAAGGATCGCCGCCACCGCCCACGCGTGCGGCATCACCGCCCCCCGCCTCTCGCCGCCTCGTCGAGTCGAATCACTTGCGTGGGCGCGGGCGCGGTCTCCAGAGACACGATCGCATCCGCCTCGAGCGGCGGATGCGCGGCCAGGGTCACC
>DASUGC010000216.1:0-2591 GCA_036274235.1 Vicinamibacterales bacterium | reverse complement strand
CCGAGCGGTCGTCCTTGGGAGTTGGAAGTTGGGAGTTGGGAATTGACCTCCTACTGGATCGCGGCGTCCACAGACAGGTAATCCTCCACTCTTGTCACGCCCGGAGCAGACCGCGCGAGCAGGAGCGCCTGCGCGCGTTCGGATTCGCTCGCGACCTGTCCCTTCAGCGTCACGACGCCGCCCGCGACCTGCACCTCGATATGGCGCACCTTGATCGCGGGGTCGAGGAAGTATTTCGCCTGAATGAAGCTGGTGACCGTTGCGTCATCGGTCGCCGGCGGGACCTGCGCCACACCGGTCGTGGCCACGGGCGCCGGCGCCGGAGCCGGCACGGTCTCGAACGACTCGCTGGCAGGACGTCCGACGAGGAGCCTGCTGTCGTCGATCTGCTTCACGCCGTCGGTGTTGCGTGTGATCTCCAGCACCTGCCGCCGCGCGTCGTCGCTCTCCACGAAACCCTTCAGCGTGACCGTGCCGTCGCGGCTGGCGACGTTGATGAACCGCGACTTGATGTCGTCGTCGGCAAAGAACTGCGCCTGGATCTTCGTCGTGAGCCAGCTGTCGGCCAGCTTTTCCCCGGCCTGCTCTGCGGCGGCCTTGACCTGTTCGGCCGCGCGTTCCGTCTCGCGATTGGCCTGCCCGCGATTGCACGCGACCGCAGCAGCCAGAACCAGCGCGACCATGGCGGTGAACACTCGAGGTTTGTTCATTTCTTCCACCTTCCCTGCCGGTCGGCGTGCAAGACGTGTACGAGGGGTATACCGCCGGGGTTCCAGTTCTGGGATAGAATCTGAGCCGCCCACGCTAACGAGGAAACCTTGGCTGTCCGTCTGTTCATCGGGAACCTTCCCTACGGGGCCAGCGAAGCGGACCTTCGCGCCCACTTTGCGGCTGTCGCCCAACCCTCCCACGTAGTGATGCCGGTCGATCGCGAAACCGGGCGTCCGCGCGGGTTTGCCTTCGTGGAGTTCCCTGATCGCGCTCAGGCCGAAGAGGTCATCAAGCGCTTCGACGCGCAGCCGTTCCAGGGGCGCAACCTCGCGGTCAGCGAAGCGCGGGCGCGTGAAGATCGTCCGCCGCGCCCGCCCGGCCAGGGGTACGTTCCGCGCCCGGGCGGCGGAGGCGGTGGATTCGGCGGCCCGCGGCCCGGCGGCGGTTTCGGCGGTCCTCGTCCGGGAGGCGGCGGCTTCGGAGGTCCACGCCCCGGCGGGCCGATGGGTCCCGGCGGCCGCGACCGCAGCGCGAATTTCGGCCCTCCGGCGCCGCCCAAGCGCCTGCGCGGCAAGAAGGGCGGACAGAACCAGGAACACAAGCCGCGCGGCCCGATCAAGGAACGCAGCGGCGGACGCATCTACGCCGTCGACGACCTCGACGACGACAGCTCGGTCGACATCGACGATATCGCGACAAGCGCGAAGGACGACGTCGATCTCGACGACGAGAACGAATCGTAACTCCTCGCGATCGTAGAGGCCGGCCTTCGGGCCGGCCTTCACCACCGTGGCACGTTCCGTCCCCCAGATCATTTCGATCGCCGCGATCCTCGTCGGCGTCGTGCTGTTCGTCATCACGCTTTTCTACATCGACTTCGACGAAACGCTGACAAGCGCGAAGAAGCTCGGTCTGGCGCTGCCATTCGTGTTGCTGCCGAGCGCCGTGTGGCAGGTGCTTCGCACGTGGGGCTGGCTGATTTCATTTCCGGATGGCGCCCGGCCGGCTTTCACCAGGCTGTTCCGCGTGCGGCTGGCGGCGGATGCGATCAGCTTCTTCACGGTTCGCGGCGTGGCCGGCGAACCGTTGAAGGTCCTGCTGCTCCTCGACCGATGTGCGCCGCAGGTGACCACCGCCGCGGTCGCCCTCGAGCGGCTGGCGATTGCGATCATGAGCATCGGCGTCGCCGGCCTGATTTCCTTCTTCGCGGTGACCCGCCTGTCGCTGCCGCGCGCGTGGGACACCGTGTTCGGAGCGCTCACCGTCGTGTCCATGCTCCTGGTGCCGCTGCTCGCATTCATCGCGCGGCGCCGTTCCGGCGACTACCTTGGCCGTGCGATCACCGCCTTCGAGCGAAGGACGGGACGCCGTCTGGCCACGCGGCGGGTGATCAAGTTCATTCTCGAGGTCGAGGACATCCTGCTCTCGCTACTGCGCGGAGACCGCCGCCGGCTGATCACGCTGATCTGGCTGCCGGTGGTCTGTTACTTCCTGATGGCGCTGGAGGTCTGGGCGGTCTTCTGGGCGATCGGTCAGCCGATCGGTCTGATGGAGGGGTTGACGATTGAGACGTTCACGCGCCTCAGCAGCGTGGCATCAGCGGCGATACCCGCCAACATCGGCGCGATGGAAGCGTCGAATGCCGCGGTCGTCGCGATGCTCGGATTAGCCGGAGGAGGCTCGCTCGCGCTCGCGCGGCGCATCCGCGCGCTCTTCTGGGCAGCCGTTGGCCTGGCGGTTTATCCCAGGCCGAGTCGCTCGAGTCGCTCGAGTCGCTCGAGTCGTTCGGGTCGTTCGGATCGTTCAGGTCGTTCGGATCGTTCGGATCGTTCGGATCGTTCGGATCGTTCAGGTCGTTCGGATCGTTCGGATCGTTCGGG
>DASUGC010000215.1:0-5965 GCA_036274235.1 Vicinamibacterales bacterium | reverse complement strand
ACGGTCAGCTTTCCGCCGACTGACGTTGCGACAAGCTCGATCGTGGCGGCGCCAGTGGCCGCGATCGCGCCTGAAATGCTGCTGTGCGTGGCGACCAGGGAGGCGCCGGCGGCGACTGTCACGTCGCCAGTGATTGTCGCGTTGTCGAGGCAGGCCACACCGCTGTCGATTTTCAGCGCCCCGGCGCGCGTGCCGGTCACCGTGGCTGTGCACGCGACCGCCGGTTCCACCGTGACGCGAAACGCGCTGACGCCGCCGATATTGCCCGCCGCGTCCTTCGCGCGGTACTCGATGCGGTGCGCGCCCCAGCCTGGCTCACGCGGCTCCCAAGGCTGCGGTGACAAACCCTCGCTGGAGAGGCTCCCGTAGATCAATTCCTTGATGTTCGTGCCGCGCGCCGTGAACTTGAACGGCGTGCCGGGCGGCGCGTCGGGCCAGCCGTAGTAGTGATGCCAGCCGTCGCCGTCCAGACGGAACTCGGCGACGATGTAGCCCGGCTGATCGTCCTTCGGATCGAGCTTCATCGTGAATTCATCGCGCATGAACACGTGGAGCTCCCCGTCCGCGGTCGCCGGAATCGTCGCGATCGGCTTCGACAGCGTGTACGCGACAGTCGGCATCGTGTTGTCGACGGACCAGGTCCTCGTGTCCGGCGCCTGCCGTCCCCCCGCGAGCCCCACGGCGGCCTCGAGCCTGTGCGTTCCTGGCGTCAGGCGACGTGCGGCCAGGGGCAGTGACATCGCGCCATTCGCGCCTGCGAGCGCGCGGCCGTCGAGCGTCCATGTGATCGACGGGAGCGCGATCATCGGATCGGCCGATCCGGCATCGGGATGCGTCAGTTCGATGTACACGACATCCGTGCCGCCGACCGGACGGGTCGTTTGTGTCGCCACGCCAATCTTCGGCGTAAAAAGACCGCGCGTCGGGTTGGCCGGGTCGCCGGCCAGTCCGCGGTCGCGCAGGATCGCCAGCCGGGATGCGTCCGGCGTCGCGGCGGCATCAGCGCTCACGGTCCAGGTCTTCGTGGCGGTCAGCGAGCGATCGCGAATGGCGGGATCGCGGACGAAGTCGGTGGGATCGACGACCGTCACCGTGATGGTCTGCTCGCCGGCGCCAAGGCCGATCTTCGCGAGATCCAGGAGCGGCTGGTTCCTGGCCGAGGCTATCTCGCGATCGCCGACCTTCCAGGTGATGTCAACGGCGTGATAGACGGGATGTGCGACCTCAACCCAGAGAACGGATGAGCGCTTGACGGGCGTGCCGGTTGGGGTGGACTTGCCGATCATGCCGGTGCGCTCCGAAATCTGCTTCACCATCTGCTCGCGGCTGACCTGATCGTAGAAATAGCCCAGCGAGATCATCATGGAGTGCTTGCTGGGCCGCCAGATCCCTTTGGTGTTGCCCGAGCCGCCCTCAAAGCGCCCAATGACGCCGCCGGCTTCGCTCGGCTCGCCAAGCCAGCGCCACCATTTCTTCTGCTGAGTCTTCATGTCCTCTTCGGTGAGAAGGGTGGTGTGCACATTGTTCGGCTCCCCGCCGCGGTACGTGCCGCCGGCCACTCCGCGCTGGCTGTACGTGTATTCGTCAGTCAGCCGGCCCAGCGAATGGCCGATTTCATGCGGCGTGATCAGCGGACTGAGCGCGTTGCTTCCCGTGGAGGTGGCCAGACCCCCGCCGATGCCGCCGTACGTCCGGCTGTTGCCGATGATGAGGATCTGATCGGGATTGGGCGTCGCCTTCGCCGCGTACTCGCGGACCCTGGCGTTGAGCGTGCCGAGGGGCGTCACCCCGCGCGCATTGACGTTGGTGCAGCCGCCGCCGAAATTCAGGCCGAAGATCGTGTCGCGGCGCTGCAGCTTCTGGCGCATCGCCGGATCCATGCCTTGTTCTTCGAGCAGGCCCGGATCGCACGTCAGGCCCGAGTCCTGCGAGACAGACTCGACCGCGTACACGTTGAAATAGTTCCGATAGCTGCGGAACGGCTCCAGGCTCCACAGGATGTTGAGGTGCTTGTCGAGGTCCTTGCGGAACTGCGGCATGTCGGCCGCGGTGTATCCGTCCGCGAGCACCACGAGCCTAAATCGATGGGCGTCGTCGCCTGTCACCTGCACGGGCACGACCCTGGCGCTCGCGGCATCCGGGGCCTGAGCCAGAAGGCCGGGAAAGTGCGCGAGGCCCGCGACGACCACGACGGCGGTCAGAAGGGAATGGCTGCGAGGCATGCCCGCATGGTAGCGGATTAGTATCCAGTCGTGGAGCCCGACGCCGACATGATCCGAGCGCCCGTGCTGTGGCCCCTGGTCCGTCCCCCTAAGATTAGATCTTCGTGTGAACCGCGCCGCCGGGTCCCAGCACGCTCTTGAAGAGCGTCAGTTTCTGGAAAGTCATCGCGCCGAGCGGATGCGGCGCCGCGAGGAGCCCTGAGCGCACCAGCGCGCGGCCTGCCGCGCGCTCGCCCGATCGGATCCGCGCCAGCGTCAGGTGCGGGCGAAACGGGCGGTCGTCGCGCGGGATCCCGAGCGTGGCGCAGCGATCCTCGACGCGGCGCTGCCATGCCATCAGGCGAAGCGCGTCGTCGCTCCGAGCCCATGCGGGCGGCGGCCCGATCCACAGCGCGCGAGGCTCGGCAGGACGCGGAAACGCGCCGATGGTGTCCACAGGCACCCGCACCGGCGGATCGGGCGCGGCCGTCTCGGTCACGACCAGCCGGAGTGCATTGACCAGCCGATCGTCAATCTCGCCCAGGAACTTCACGGTCAGGTGCATCGCCGCCGGCGAGACCCAGCTGGCGCGAACGGTGGACTCGCCGGCCTCGCCGATGGCGCGCCGAAGGTCGCCCTGCAGGCCGGCCAGCCCGGCGCGGAGTTGTTCGTCAATTTCAATCGCAAGGAACGCACGCACGGGCCGGCTTCCCAGGACCGTCCACGTACTACTTCGGCCTGGCCACGAACTTGTAGCCGACGCCGCGGATGGTCTGCAGGTGTTTGGGGCGGCCGGGATCGCGCTCGAGATATTTGCGGAGCCGCGCCACGAAATGATCGATCGCGCGCGTATCGGTGTCCTCGTGCAGGTTCCACACGTCTTCCAGCATGCTCTTGCGCGAGACGACCTGCCCTTCGTGCTGAATGAGGTACCGCAGCAGGTTGGCCTCCATCAGCGTCAGCGGGACGGTGCCTGATTGCGTGCGCAACTCCTGCGCGTCGAAGTCCACCACCTTGTCCGCAAACCCAAACGTGTCGGCCGCTCGCGCCGGCGGATCCCCGGTTCCCGCGGCCTGATGCCAGGCGTGGCGGCGGATCAGGGCGTTGATGCGAGCCAGCAGGATGGACAGCTCGAAGGGCTTTGGCAGGTAGTCGTCGGCGCCGGCTTCGAAGCCTTTGAGCACGTCTTCGGCGCGGCCGCGCGCCGTCAGCATGAGGATCGGCGCGTGCCATCCGCGGGCCCGCGCCTGTCGAGCCACGGCAAAGCCGTCGATGCCCGGCAGCATGACGTCCAGCACGACGCAGTCGTAGTGATCGGGGCCGGCTAGGCGCTCGAGCGCGCGCTCGCCCGTCTCGACCAGCGCCACGGCATGACCTTCGGCTTCCAGGTTGAATCGCAGGCCTGATGCGATGTGGGGTTCGTCCTCGACGACGAGCAGCGAGGCCATGGGTCAGGCGGCGGTGGCCGGCGCCGCCGGCAATTCGATGTAAAACGTCGATCCCGTTCCCGGACCGGCGCTCTCCGCGTACGCGCGCCCGCCGTGCCGCTTGGCCGCGCTCTGGACAATGAAGAGGCCGAGACCCGTGCCCTTGACCCGCTGCGTGAGGGGCCCGGGCACGCGGTAGAAGCGCTTGAAAATGCGCTTGGCTTCGGCGGGAGGCAGCCCGGGGCCGCGGTCGCGCACTTTCAACAACGCGCGGTCGCCGTGCCGCAGCACCTGCACGTCAACTTCGATGTGCTCGCCGGAAAATTTCACCGCGTTGTCGAGCAGATTCACGATGGCGCCGCGCAGCTCGTTGCGGTCACCAAGCACTTCGACCGCATCGGCAGGAGGGGCGAGCGTCAGGGCCGCGTCGGGCAAGTGCAGCCGGGATCGGGTGAATGCGACGCACTCCTGAGCCAGCGCGGCCAGGTCCTGGCGCTCCAGGTGCAGCGGCGTGCGCCCGGCCTGGCCGGTGTGCAGGACCTGGTCGACCGTCTCCAGCAGACGGTTCGTGTCCTCGAGCATCAGCCCGTAGAACTGGTCCCGTGTTTCCGGCGTGAGCGCGGCACCGCGGGCGACCAGCGTCTGCAGGTGCAGCCGGATCGATGTGATGGGCGTCTTCAGTTCATGGGTGACGGCGTTGACGAACGCGTTCTGCTGATCGTTCCGCCGGATCTCGCGCACCAGAAACAGCGTATTCAGGATGAGGCCGGTGATGATGGCCGCAAACAGGAGGACGCCAAGCAGGAGCGTGCCGACCTCGGACCAGGTCATCACGATCCACCCGACGTTGAGCGCGGCGGCCAGGGCCACCAGGCTCACGCCAAAGATCACGAAAAACGCGATTGCGCCTCTGCGACCTGGACCTGCCATCAGGAGAGGATCTTACAGTCGGTCCAACGGACCTTGGACCTTTGGACCGACAGAGCCGGAGATCTAATCTTAGGCCGCTTCTTCCACCGCTTCGTTAATGCGGGCCCGGCGCACGTGCTTCGCGAGGCCGACGAGCTCGAGCGCCCGGATATGCCAATACGTGATGTCGAGCTCATACCAGGCAAGGCCGTGAGCGGCCGATGTCGGATGGGCGTGATGGTTGTTGTGCCAGCCTTCGCCAAAGCTCAGGAGCGCCACCCACCAGTTGTTGCGGGAATCGTCGCGCGTCGCAAACCGGCGCTGGCCCCAGAGGTGCGTGGCTGAGTTCACCAGCCAGGTCACGTGCAGGCCGAGCGTGGTGCGAAGGAACACGCCCCAGAGAACCCAGTTCCATCCGCCCAGCGCCAGGAGCACCAGCCCAAGCGCCGTCAGCGGCACCCAGTGATAGATGCTGATGAACCGATGGAACGGATCCTTGGCCAGGTCCGGCGCATAGCGCGAGGTCCGCTGCACGTCGTTGTGTTCCATGTTGCCGAACATGATCCAGCCGATGTGCGCCCACCAGCCGCCATGGCGTGGCGTGTGCGGATCGGGATCGGCGTCGGAATACTGGTGATGCTGGCGGTGCGTCGCGACCCAGAAGAGCGGACCCCCCTCGAGCGCCAGCGTCGCGCAAAACGTCAGGAAGTATTCAATCGGTTTGGGCGTCTTGTACGACCGGTGCGTCAGCAGCCGGTGATACGACATCCCGATGCCCCACGCCAGCGAGATGTAATAGGTCACGAGCAGGACGATGACGCCTGACCAGGTGAAATCCACAAGCGCCCACACCGCCCCGATGTGGAACAGGCTCATGAAGAAGCAGGTAATCAGTGAGACGCGATCGTACCGGCCCGGCCTGGCGCCGGCCATCGTGGCGGTGCCTCCGGAACGTGCGGGCTGTTTGCCGGTGCTGGAAGCGGCAGCAGGGGTGGACATCGCTCAGACGATAGCAGGGATAAATCGTTCTATATGTAAGAGTTCCGTAAGGGCGATCCGGATCAGGGATTTTCACGGTTTTGCGCACGCAGCCGGTTTCGCCGGTAGGTTCGCCACACCCCCCACGCCGCCATCGCCGACAGGGCAATCGCCGTGGAAACGAGGGCCGATTTCGGGACTTTCAGCTTGTGCGCGAACATCGCCAGGTAGTAGAACCGCGGCAGGCGGCCCAGCGCCAGGGCCAGGCAGAAGCGTCGCAGCGGGTAGTCGCGCGCGATCGCCAGAATCTTGGTGGGGTAGAACGGCATCGGCAGCAGGGCCGAGACCACAATGAAGAGAAACGGCGCCCGCCCGAAAAATCGTTGCGCGTTCCTGAAGCCGCTCGAATCGTCGATTTCTTCGCGGATGAGCCGCCGGTTGACGATCCAG
>DASUGC010000214.1:0-20274 GCA_036274235.1 Vicinamibacterales bacterium | reverse complement strand
GAGAGAAACGACTCCCGAGGTCTTATACTAGCGTCAAGTGTCGCCGCGGGAACTCACGCTCGAAGTGAACCCCCGCGCGCGGGTGGACATCATCGACGTCCGCGCCCGCGCGAATGAGGTTCATGGATCGGCCCTGGAGGACTACTCCCGCTGCTTCTACGTGTCGGCTCACACCACGGCCGGCTACCTCCCGCAGCCGCTCGCGGCCCGCTTGAGCGCCTCCAAGGACGGCCTGACGTCGTACCTCGACCTGTTCCGGTCGATGTTCCCGGAAGGCGCCGGCTATGCCCACGACAAGCTCGAACAGCGGCTGGAGTTGCCGCCCGAGCAGCGCGCCGTCGAGCCGCTCAACGGCGACTCGCACCTGGCCTTCATCGCCGCCGGCCTCCAGTCGTCGGTTGTCTACAACGCGAGGCGGCCCGGCCCGGTGTTCTTTGTCGATCTCGACGGCACGTGCAACGGCACGCCGCGCCGTCGCGCCACGACGCTGGTCGGATTCAACCGCGAGGAAGAAGTCGCGCGCGGCACCCTCACGGTCCCCGTCTCGGCGCACCCGGTGGACGCCGTCAATCTCAAGAACCCGCGCGTCGGTCTCTACGACCAGATCGGCGAGTTCATCGATCGTCACGGCGTGACGAAGGGCCGCGTCCGGCTGGAGCTGGCATCGCGCGAACAGAACGCCAGCCTGACGGTCAACGAATATGAGACCTGGCTGATGCACCACGACCTGGCCGACGTGCTCAAGAATCCCCTGCGATTCGCCGCCGAGCGCGCGCGCCACGCCTGGAACGACCCGCGCGCCATTCCCGCGAAGGCCCGCGCCTACGCGAAATACGATTTGGTCTTCGCGCTCAACCGCCTCGTCGAAAAGCTCGGGCTGGAATCGTCGTTCATCGAGCGCATGCTCGCCCGCACGCTCGCCGTCGGCGCGTCACGGCTCTTCCGGATGGATCGCGGCATCGATCTCCTGGTCTCCGACAGCCGCACCCCCGGCAAAGGTGCGGTGGTAGAAGGCACCTATCAGACGCCCATCCTCGTCCAGTGGCGCCCGGCGCCGCAGCCGATTCGGCAGATCGACATCGCGCTGACGCGATTTCTCTGATCTCGCGAGCGATCCGCGCGCTAGCTGACGACCGAATAACAGCGCACGTCCGACGGACTACCGTCCCCGATATTCGGGAACGCCAGGTATCGGCGCAGGATCCCCTCGTACTGAAAGCCGGTCTTTTCGAGCACGCGCGCTGACGGACGGTGGTCCACGTGACAGAGCGCATACAGCCGGGCGATGCCGAGGGACGGCGCCAGTTGGACCAGCGCGCGCACCGTTTCCGTCGCGTATCCCCGGCCCCACGCGTCGCGCGCAAAGACGTAGCCCGTGGACGCGCGATACGGCGTTTCGAACGCGAACCCAGTGCCGCCGATGAGCTGCCCGTCGCGCGTGGAGACCAGATACGGGCCGGCGGGCCACTTGGCCCATTCGCCGTCACTGAACTGCAGAAACAGCCGCGTGGTCGCGGGCGTCCGATGCAGCGGCCAGGCCATGTAGCGGCTGACGTCAGGATCGCCGGCATAGCGCGTGAACACCGCCTCGGCATCCTCCAGGCGCGGCCGGCGCAGAATCAGGCGCTCCGTTTCGATGCGGTCGGGGGCGTTCCTCACGTCGTCAGTCTCTCGGCCGGGCGGACCACGGTGTTCAGTCTCCGGAAGGTCGAACGCATTTCGAGCGCCCGCTCCAGGGCGACGCTCGCGTCTCTGGCGGCTGCCATGTGCTGTTACCAGTCGATGGACCGGTAATCCTTCAGGAACTGTCCCCAGACGTGCCGGCCGGTGTTGATGCCATCGATGATCGGATCGTCGATGCGCGCGGCGCCGTCCACGATGTCCAGGGGCGGATGGAACCGGTGCTCGGCCGTCTTGCGCGCGGCGATTTCCACGGGATCCTCGTCGGTGACCCAGCCCGTGTCCACGCTGTTCATGTGAATGCCGTCCGCGTGGTAGTCGGCGGCGGCAGTCCGCGTCATCATGTTCAGCGCGGCCTTCGCCATGTTGGTGTGCGGATGCCGGGTCGTCTTGAACCGGCGATAGAACTGCCCTTCCACCGCGGAGACATTGACGATGTGCTTGTCGCGCTCCGGCGTGCGGAGCATCAGCGGCTTGAGCCGCGCGTTGAAGATGAACGGCGCGACGGCATTGACGAGCTGCACCTCCAGCAACTCCACGGCCGACACCTCGTGCAGCAGAAGCCGCCACGAATTGCGGCCGCGCAGGTCGATCTGCTGGAGATCCTGATCCAGGCGGCCTTCAGGAAACAGCGACTTCTGCGCCGCCACCTCGTCCGGCAACAACGCGACCTGCGAGAGTTGCGCCGCGTGCGTCAGGCCGGCGACGCCCGACAGCCGCTCCGCGAGCGCGGCCGATGCGGGCGCATCCGCCGCGGCTTCCGGAAGCAGGTGATACCCGCGCAGCCCTTCATACGCGCCGACGAGCTTGCGCACGTGCGCCGGCATGGCGTGCAGCGCGGCGTTCTCGGCGGCCATCATGTGCTCGTAGAACGCCGGCGGGCGCCGCACGGTCTGGCACGCGTTGTTGACGATGAAATCGAGGCGCGGGCGCGACGACAACATGTCTTTGCAGAACGCTTCGACGCTCGGCGTGTGGCGCAAATCGAGGCCGAAGATCTCCAGGCGGTCGCTCCAATTGCCGAAGTCCGGCTCGGCCGCATAACGGCCGGCCGCGTCGCGCGGAAACCGCGTGGTCACGATCAGGCGCGCGCCGGATCGCAGCAGCTTGAGACCGGCCTGATAGCCGATCTTGACGCGGCCGCCGGTGAGCAGCGCCACCCGGCCGGTCAGGTCGGCCAGTTCGGTCCGTTTCGCGTAGTTGAACACGGCGCACGGCGGGCACAACTGATCGTAGAAATGGTGGATCTCCCGATACGGCTCTTTGCAGACGTAGCAGTGCCGATCCTCGACTGACGGCGCCGGGCCTGACCCGATCCGGCCCTGTTCGGGTTCGCCGGCCGGTTCCGCATCGGGCGCGACATCGGCCGGATCGAAATCCGGTGGCGCAAAGACATTGGGCGTCGTGAAAACCGGCCGGCGCCGCAGCACGCGGATGCCCGTCGCGTGCAGCACGCGGTCGTCCTTCTGCGCCCGCGCGGCGCGGCGTTTCTTGTCCAGCGCCTTCACCAGATACCGGCGCGCCGCGACGTCGGGGTTATAGATCCGCCCCGCCGCCTGGATCAGGCGCGTCCGGTCTTCGGCGGACAGGTCCGCGAGCAGGCCGCGGTCACCCGCAATCGCCTCGAGCATCTCGATGAGCGTGTCCAGCCGTTCGCGCAGGTCGTTGGGCATGGGTCAAACGTCCATTATCGCAGATGGGGTCAGGCCCCATCTGTCGCTCACGCCGTCGCGATCTTCGTGGCAGATCTCAGCGCAAGCGCGACAAATGTCAGCGTCCCGTTGGTGCAGCCGCCGGTCGGCAGCGTCGGCGATCCCACGACAAACAGGTTTTCGTGATCGTGCGTGCGGCCAAAGCTGTCCACAACGCTGGTGGCGGGGTCGGTGCCCATGCGGCAGCCGCCGGCCGGGTGGTCCTGATAGTTCAGCGCGCTCATTTGACCCATGCGGCCGTCGTTGGCTCTGGCGAGTCGCGCGAACAACGACTGAAAATGCCCGCGCGTCGCGCCGGCTCGCGCCGTGGTGCCCGCATCGACGCGATGCTGGATCACCGGCAACGGATCGCCGAACTTGTTTTTCGCAGCAGGATCCAGCGTCAATCGGCTCTCGCGATCCGGATGCGCGTCGAAGTAGCCGCGCACCCGCGCGGTCCCTCGCGTGATCCGCGTGCGCCAGTCCTGGATAAGCGAATCGCCGAGCAACACCGCGCCGCGAGCGTCACGCAACTGTGGCCCCCGGCCGCCTGCGTTCTCCCAGACGCGAAGGTCGTGGCGGACGTAAGGCTGATCGGTCCTGCAGCGGAAGAACTCGCGCGAAATCAGGCTGTGCTGCTCATTCATGCCCGGATAGATCCTCGCGTCCAGATCGATCGTCGTCTGATACGCGAGGTGTCCCGTCATGTATCGCCCGACGTGATCGGAGGAATTGGCCAGGCCATTCGGGAACCGGCTGTTGGCGCTGAGGAGCAGCAGGTGCGCGCTCCAGCAGTAGCCGGAGGCCAGCACGAATGTCTTCGCCCGGTACTCAACGGCCGTGCCGTCGTCCTCTCGAGACGCCTGGGCGACCGAGACGCGCGCATGGGCGTCCTCGAGGGCCAGTTTGCGCACGAGCGTCTGATCGTGCAACTGGACGCTGCTGGTCGCGAGCAACTGCTTGAACGTCCAGTCAGGCGAGTATCGCGCGCCGGTTGGACACACCTCGCACGTATTGCATCGCAAGCATTTGCCGCGCCCGCCGTACCCGTCCACGGTGTTCTTCGCTTGAGGCGTGGTCCAGAATCTGATGCCGCTCTGCTCCGCCCAGGCCTTGAGCTGGATGAGGTTGAACGTCATCGGCATCGCCGGCATCGGATACGGCTCGCTGCGCCAGTCTTCGGCCAGCGGGCTCGGTTCGCCGGACACGCCGATGCGGCGTTCAGCCTCGCAGTAGAACTTCTCGAGCTCCGTCCACCCGACTGGCCAGTCCACGGCCAGCCCGTACATCGACTTGAGCCGCGTATCTTCCTCAGAGAATCTGTTGCAGACGCCGCCCCAGTGCAGCGCAGAACCACCCACCGCCATCGTCCGCGAAATGACTCCGCGCGCCGACTGGTCCGCGACGAAATCTCCGGGCCACATGTTTTCGCCGTAATCGAGATTCCGCTGGCGGTAGGAAATGCGGCTCTGGTTGTCGAACAGCCGCCTGCCGGCCTCGACGACGATGATCGAGAGCGAGGGCTTGAGCTCGAGCAGCTTCTGCGCCACGAACGCGGCGGTAATGCCGCCGCCGATGATCACGACGTCGCTCTCGTGTCGCTGCATGTTAGTGGGTTGACGCGCCGGCCGTGAGCGGACGGGGCGGCTTTTCAGAGCCGTCGAGCGATCGGCAGCTGTCGCGATTGATCTCCGCGCGATAGCAGAGGTTCCAGCCGTCCTGGCTGTTGAAGTACATGCCCATGAAATCCGCGACAAGGTTCGCACCTGTCGGCTGCGCGGGCAGTCGATTCACCGGTTGCGGCTGATTGAGAAAGGCCTCGATGACCTCGCGTCTGCCGGTAGCCGGCAAGGCTGCCAGGCTCGCCGCCCCGCGCGCGCGGACGGCGTCGGCCAGCGCGGCAAATTGCGGCGGGTATCGCGCGATCGGAGAGGGGCCTGACGGCGCGCGCAGCGTGGAGGCGCCATACCCGTGCCCCATGTCCGCACCGGCCTTGTAGTTCGCGAACCAGACCCCGAACGCGCGCACAGCGAGCCGCCGATCTTCGGCAGTCAGCGACGTGGGCAGGACGGTTTCAGCGATGGCCGTGAGCGTCGCAGTTTGATCAGCGTCGAACGGCGCCACGGCGGCCTGCGCCCGGCCGGCGAGGCGCCCTGCAACGGCCGTTTTGCCGGCCAGGAGAACTGCCGCAAGAACCTCGAGAAACGTGCGGCGCTTCATCGCGCTACTGACCTCTGAGTTTTCGAAGAATCCGATCCGCAATCCAGTGCTCGTCCCACCATTCGATGGGATTGACCATCTGGCCGTTCACGAGCATCGTGAAATGCAGATGGTCGCCGCCCGCCAGGCCGGTCATGCCGCTCTTGCCCAGTTGCCGGCCCTTCTCGACCATGTCGCCGACCTTGGCGTCAATCGATGACAGATGCCCGTACAGCGACTGCACGCCCATGCCATGGTCGATCACGACGCAGTTGCCGTAGATGCCGAGTTCGCCGGCCAGGACGATTTTGCCGCGGTTGGCCGCGAGGACCGCGGTGTTCGCAAACGAGGCCAGATCGAAACCGAGATGCACCTGCCTGTCCACTTCCCGGCCCTGGTAGACGTAGGTCCTGAAATCGGCAAACGCGGCTTCCGCCTTGGTGTTGGCAAACGGCAGGAATACCGCGCCGCCCCAGAGCATTTCCGGCGACGTCTGCGCGGCCAGGGCCTGAATCGTGGCGTTGTTCTTCTTGCGAAGCTCGCTGTTGATGGCCACGTACTGCTCGATGGTGCTGCCCGTCGGCTTGAAATCGCCCGCGTTGGCCAGGATCGCCGGCACGACGCGGTTGATGAAGGCATCATCGAGGGGAATCGTGCTCTTCTTGAATGGCTTGGTGAAGGTCAGGTGATCGAAGTCCGCGGTCGCTTCTTCGCCGGTGACGTCGCGGGCGAACAGTTTCATCGGCGCGTTCACGTCCTGGTCGTACCGGAGCGCGAAGAACGCCGCGCGGAGCGTGGACGGATCGCCGTCGATCTTCAGGCCATCCACCTTGGCGCCAGCCAGGGGAAAACCCGGGTACTCCAGATTGCCGACGCGGACGCCTGAGACGACATCAGCCGGCGTGGCGCGATAGACGATCAGCTCGGAGCCGCCAAGATTGATGTAGTGCTTCGTCGACACCACGGACACACGGGGCTTCTCGAGCCGGATCGTCAAGCTCCTGGTCGCTTCGGTCGTGATGGTCCGCAGCCCCCACACTTTCCGTGACGCCGTTACGATCACTTTGGCGGGACCGGCCTGCGGCGTCAGCCCCGGCACCGTCTGCGCGCGGGCGGCGGTCTTGATGTCCGTCGTGCCCGCGGGCACGGCCGGCAGCGCGTGACGCGCGCCGTTCTGCTCAAAGGCAATCGCGACGGTGGGCGCGGTCGAGGACGCGACCTGAACCTCGATCGGCACCGCCGCGCCGGCGAAGTCGCCGGGCTTGGTGAATGTCACGGACGGCGGCGCCTGAAAACCGGCGACGACCCACGCGGCGCCGACAAGGACCAGAAGTACCACGACGACAACGACGAGCCTGCGCATCGAGGCATGGTACCAAACCGCACCCTCCTAGCGCGCGCCGCCGGTGACCTGCGCGCGCTGGGCCGCGCTCCAGCCCAGCACACGTTCACGATACATCCGAACTCGCGCGCGCTCCTCAGCCGATCGATCGCTCGTCTCGCCCGGATCGGCGCACACATCGAACAGCTTGGATCGCCCCGCATCCATGTCGTAGATGTACTTCCAGCAACCGTCGCGCAGTCCGAGCAGACCCAGCGAGTAGTCCGTCATGAACAGGGCCATCCGATGTGCGGCGGCAAGCGCGGACGCCCCCTGATAGCCGCCGGGCGGGCGGAGTCCAGCCACATCCAGCAGCGTCGGCGCCACATCGATCAGACTGACGATTTCCGCTGACCGCACGGGTGTCGTGGTGAGTCCAGGAATCGCGATCAGGAACGGTACCTTGACGTTTTCTTCATTGATAAAAAGTGTATGGCCCACGTTGCCGCGGTGCTGGCCAAAAGCTTCGCCGTGATCGCCAAAGATGACAATGGCGGTCTGGTCGGAAATGCCGCGCGCGCGGAGTCCGTCGAGCAGCGCGCCCAGGGCTGCGTCGCCCTCATGAAGGGCGTTCCGGTAGCGGTCGTATTCAGTGCCATCTGGAAACGGACCGGGCACCGTGGTCGCATATGGGTGATGCCCGGCGACAGGAAGGTACATGGCGAAGAACGGCGCGTGCCTCGGCTGATCGTCAATCCACGTCAAGACACGCTGCACCGTCGCCGATTCGTCCACGCCAAAGCTGGACTGCACGTTGCCGCCGATGGCGCCGGCATCTTCCAGGACGTTGAAGCCCTTGCGCTCGAGGATCGCGTCCATGCCGAGGTACCCAAACCGTCCTGAATGAAAAAGCCCGGTTGCGTACCCCCCGCGGGCGAATTCGTTCGCGAGAGAGGCACACGGCATGCGCGCGTGCTCTTCGGCGCCGATGCCGAACGCGGGAAAGCGGGAACACAGCACGGAAAACAGGCCCTTGATGCTCTCGGGATAGGTCGCGTAGGCGTTGTCGAACACGATCGCCTGGCGGCTGAGCGCCGTCAGATTCGGCGTGGGATCCTCAGCGGCGCCATACGCGCGGAGGTATTGCGCCGCTGTGGATTCGAGCACGACGACCAGGACATTTCGTCCGCGCGCCGCGCCGTGCAGGCGCAACAGGGATTCGCGCGTGCCGGCCGGCGCTCCTGACGCGACGGACGCATCACCAAAAGGACTCAGACGCCAGTCCGCATCGGCCCTCGCCACCGCGCCGCCAGGGAATCTGGATGGCAACAGCGCCGTGACGGCGTTGCGCTCGAGGCCCATCGTCTCGACGTGCGACACCGCCATCGGCCCGGCAGCCACGAACAGAACCGCCGCCGCGAGCGCGGACCATGTGACTGGCCGGCTGCTCGCGGGAACATTCGCTCGCCCGATTCGAGAACACACCGCGGGCAGGATGATTCCAGCGGCGACGACCGCGGCAATACGAACGACGTTGATCACCGTGAAGTAATGCGCGATCGAGCCGGCGAGCGGGCCGCGCGCGGCTCCGATGAGCGGCCACGTGAGCGGCGTCCCGAGCACGATCGCGACCGGCACACCCCACGCGATGTAGATGACGAGCACACCGTAGAACAACCAGCCCAGACGAGGTTGGCGAAGCGCCGCATCGACGGCGCCAGCCAGGAGCGCCACCGCCATGTCCTGCCAGAAGTACGCGATGGCTCCCCACCCGCCCACCGGCTGCCCGATCCCAGCCAGCACCATGAGCTTGGCCAGGACGAGCACGCCGAAAAGGCTGGCCGCTCTCATCGACGTTCTAGCGTGGCGATTCGCAACGCTGCACGAGGTTGAGGCGTTTCAACAGGAGCCAGGACACGCGCGCACTCGGCGTGAATCGCGACGGATGCGTTCGCCAGATCCAATCATGGACGATCACGCGGGCGGCCGGAGGCTCCAGATAGAAACGCCGCCGATCGCCTTGAAAGGCCAGCGGCACGATCACCAGATCCGCGTCCACCGGTGTCCCCGCCACGTGGACGGCCCGCACACACCTGATATCAGCAGGCAGACGATCCTGCGCCGTCTGGAGATTCGATTCGCTGGCGTCCACGATCGTGATCGCCGCGTGCGGCAACAGCGATCGAAGGATCAACGCCGTCCGCGGAAACAGGCCGCCGCCAATAATCGTGATCCGCGCGACCGGCCCGAGCGACGGCAACAGCCGGCGAAACGCGCGCGTGTGGCGATCGATCACGAAACGCTGGAGCCACGGCGCTCGCAAGACAAGCCGCTCGAGAGACTCCAGCGTCGAGCCGGGCCGGCGCTCCAGAAAGCGCAGGACCGCGGGCCACCGGCTCCCCTTCCGCGCGGGATCGGCCAGAGCCGGCAACTGGCTCCAGTGCATCCCGGGCCGCTGGTGGTGTTCGACGTGATATCCGTCGTTGAAAAAGATCAGGTTATAGATGCGGCCGTAGTGACTCGTCGTTCCGCTCGCGTGTTCGAAATGGCCCTGCAACTGGCAGAGGCCAAGGCCCAGGGCCCAGCCTGGCAGATACACGAACAGGAAGCCCTGCGGGATCAGCACAGCCATCGCCGTCCACAGCGCGCAGACCAACGCGCTCTCGGCCATGAGTTGTGGAGTCATGGCGATGGGGCGCGGAGGCCCGCCGGCAGCGTCCGCCCGTCTTCGCCCGCCTGGTGTCAGCGGCGGGCTTCGACGAGGTCTCGCCGAAGCCGAAAGGCGTAGCTGGACGTGATGCCGGAGATGCCGTTGGCGCCAGAGATCGTGCGGGAAACCGAGCTCGAGGGTGAGCAGGACCGCGAACAGGCGGTTCGCGCCGGGGCGCATGAAAAATGGGCGATGGATGAAGTTGTGGGCGATGGTGTTGGCGTTCCACCACAACGCCAGCGCGATGAGTGGAATCGACGGCACGAAGACGAGAGCCACCGCATGGGCGATGGCGAGGCCGACAAACCCGGCCTCGCTGCGGCGTCCGGACGTTGCCGACATGAGGCCGGGACTCGTTTCCTGTCGAGTCGTCAGGAAACGAGTCCCGGCCTCATCTCGACGGGCGGTGGCTCTCGTCGCCATGGCCTTACTTCGATCGCGAGGCGGCCTGCAGCGCCGCAATCAGATCCGGATACTGCGATCGGTTCTGCATCGTCGTGCCGGCGTGGATGCCCATCTTGACGACGCCGACGTTCAGCGGATACACGTCCGGATTCGCCGGCGCCTCACTGGCCTGACGCACGCGGCCCGTCATCGCCCAGCGCGTGCCAAACCCGACGACATCGCCCTTGCCCGCGACCGCGCCCAGATCGTTCCACTCTGCGCGGCACGCGGTTTCCCTGCCTGCCGGACAGGAATAGAACAGATAGCCTTTCTGCACCGCGGCATAAACATCGCCCGTGTTGGCCGTGCCGAAACTTCCGGGCGGCCACGGCTGGGTGAAGTCCTTGTTGCGCGGAACGGCGAACGAAAAGACACCGAAGATTTGCGCCGTCGTGGGCGCGGTCGGATTCGGTGCCAGAACGACTTTCTCGACGATCGTGTAGGCGCCAACGGGGTCGCTGGCGTGGAGCGGAACGACGGCGACCAGAATCGCCGCCAGTGCGGATACCGCAAGGACACTCTGGGCTCTCGACATGGCTGCACCTCACCGTTCAGGACGAGGTGTCCGGCGGGAGTGTTAACGCGGCAGAACGCCTTTCTGCTTGAGAATCGCGAGCGCCGCATCGGAGACCGGACCACCCTGGACGAACGCCGCGCTGTCTGCCGGAATCGGCACGGCCTGCGCCTGCTTGGTCATTCGAGTCGTGAGCAGCACCGCGGGCTTGTCCGCGACGGGGAGGTACAGCCGGCCATGCATCCAGGCCATCTGAGGTGTCAACTTCTCGACAGGCGTACCGTTGTTGGCGGGATTGGATCGCGACGCCCAGAAGATCGCGACCTGGCGATACGGACGATTGGCCAGATCCGCGACCTTGATCGTCGTATCGTTCAATAGATTCCTGAAGAGGGCGGCGTCCGCATCCGTCAGGACGATTGGTTGCTTCAACGGATCGCCGTGAAACATCAGTACGGTCGGCGTCTGCGCCAATAGTGTGTGAGTCGCAAGGCCAATCATCACGAGCGTGATCGCCATCGACGCGCCCACCGCGCGGGCAGCTTTAGACATGGGGCCCCCAGGAGGAATCATAAAGCGATCGTTCACCGTCCGGGCGAATCGCGCCACTGCTGTGTCCACACGCGCGACAGTTTTACGCTGGGGGCTTCGCCCCCAGACCCCCGACTCGCTTACTCGCTCGACTTGCCTCCCCTGAATTGCACTGAGGCAAGTCTCGGCTCGTTCGCGAGGCTTGGGCGCTGACCGCGCCCTCGCGTGTTCTAGCGTCCGGGCGAATCGCGCCACTGCTGTTTCCACACGCGCCACCAGTTGGCGGCGCCAAGACCCAACGTGTCCCACCAGTCGTCGAGCATGATCCGGTGGCCAGCCAGCACGCCCGCTCGCGTGACGCCCGGCGGCGGCGGTGCAAGCTCGGCGAGCCGATCGAAGACGCGGGCGCGATCGGGACCGGCCAGCCGTGACACCAGGTGCCACAACGTCATCGCGTCTTTCGGACGCGCGTCCGCCAGCACGCGATCGAGCGCGACACGCCGGGCCTCGGCCGGCCCGCCGGGCAGATCGAGCACCGCCAGCGCTTCGTTGAACGCAGTTGCTGTGTCCGCGAAGTGAGGCGTGCCCGGGCCGAGACCCACGCGTGTAGTACACACCGCGCCTGCGGGAATGAACGACTCTCGTCCGCGCCATTCAAAGCCGACCCAGCCGCTCGTCACCCTCACGTGCCCAACCCCCTCCTCGTCCACCGTGAGCGTGTAGGCGCACCCGAGATCGACGGCAGTCGATGATGGCGTCTCGACGACGAACTGTCCCGGCGGCGCCCAGATCAACGCGTGAATCGTGCCGCGCTGCAGTTGCAGGCGATGCTGTCCCGGTCTGCTGCTCAGCAGGCTGATGCGGGTATCCGGGTCGACTTCCACGCGCCCGACGCTCGCAATGTCGATGCTGGCGCGCCCCTGATCGTTCGTCTCGAGCCAGGTGCCGGCGCGCAATTCGAGACGATCCACGACTGGCCTCGATGCAATCGTTGCCGTGCCCTCCAGTCGCGTGACATCCAGGCTTGCGGAACTGCGGCCCGTTCGCAGCGACACGCCAGCCATCGCCACGACCACGGCGGCGAGAGACGCGGCCGCGGCGATGAACGGCCACGACGGCCGCGAGGACTGGTGTCGCGCGCGCCCGGGAAACATCAACACGCGGGGGCCGTCGGCGGCCGGCCGCAGATGGCTCAGCAGACGCTCGAGCCGGACGATGTCCGGATCCGGCGGGCCGGTGCGATCCCAGAGATAGTCGTTGGTCACGCGAGTGTCCTTTCCAGCTTCTCGCGGAGTTGTTTCATGCCGCGATGCAGATTCACGCGCACCGATCCTTCCGTCAGGCCGGTTCGCGCGGCGATCTCCGGACCGGTCATGCCTTCCACCAGACGCAGCGTCAGCGTCTCGCTGTAGGCCTCCGGCAAACTTTGAATGGCGGCGAGCACGAGCAGCGCTTCTGTGCGATCGACGTCGGCGACTGGCAAATCCGCGGGCAGTGGTGTGGTGCGGGTTGAGGTCCGCAGACAGTCCGTTGCCCGGTTGCGCGCGATTGTTGCGAGCCACGCCGGAAACGCCGCCGGATCGCGCAGCGACGACAGGCGTTCCATCGCGACGACGAACACGTCCTGCACCAGGTCATCCACGTCCACGCGCGGCGCCCGCGCCAGGAGGATGCCGCGCACCGTCCGGCGATAGGTCGCGTAGATCTCGGCAAGCGCGGCCCGATCGCCACGCTGCGCCCGGTCTACCAGCGACGCCACGCCGCCGGGCTCCGGCTCGCTTCGTATGGCCGCCGCAGCGGCGGCATGCATTGTCACGAACCTATGCCCTCATGGTCATAGACGGCGCGGGAATCGGCGGTGTTAACAGTTGAGCCGGCAGGCTTAAGATCGCCCAATCCTGCCCGTCCGTTTGGGCATGCCGGGTGTCAAACAACATATGCCACGCTTCCTTGCTGGGATTGGGCTCGGGATCGGAATTCTTACGCTCGGAAGTCTGCTCGATGCGCAGGGGCGCGGAGGCGGTGCCGCGGACGTCCCTCCGGGTCAACAGCCGCGGGATCCCGCCGCGCTGCAGAACACCGAACGTCGGATCCCGGTCGGCACGTCATCAATCGCCGGAACCGTCGTCACGGCCGATACGGGACGGCCGATCGCCGGCGCTCGCGTGATGGTGAGCGGCCAGGTCACGCCGGGACCGGGAGCCTCGGCGGCGGCAGCGGCACAGGCCGGCGGCCGGGGCGCGGGAACCGGCGCGGCTGTGATGCCGCCCGGCGTGCAAGCTCGCGGCAGCCTGGTGCAGGTGCAGTTCACGTCGTCCGTGTCGCGCACCGTGATGACCGATGCGAGCGGCGCGTTTTCGTTCCCGCGCCTTCCGGCAGGGAATT
This sequence comes from Vicinamibacterales bacterium, assembly GCA_036274235.1. Lineage (GTDB taxonomy): Bacteria > Acidobacteriota > Vicinamibacteria > Vicinamibacterales > SCN-69-37 > DASUGC01. The sequence goes on along the minus strand of DASUGC010000214.1, from coordinate 6,799 downwards.
TCACGGTGCAGGTGTCCCACAGCGAATACCTGGCCGCCGCCTACGGCCAGACGCGGTATGGCGGTCAGGGAAAGTTCGTGACATTGACCGACGGCCAACAGGCGACCCTGAAAATGCCGCTGCAGCGCGGGGGCGTCATCACCGGCATGGTCATCGGCCCGGACGGCGAGCCGATCCGGAACGCGCAGGTCCGGACGTGGCGCGTGGACATCACGACCGGCTTTCGCCGTCTGCAGGGTTTGAATGGCGGGCAGACCGACGATCGAGGCGTCTACAGGATTTTTGGCCTGACACCGGGCGAGTACTTCGTGTCAGCCACGCCGAACTCCAACGGGCTGCTGATGAGCCAGACGTTCTCGCAGTCCGAGATCATCGAACGCGCGATCGCGAGCGGGCCCGTCAATCCACCGTCGGCGCCGGGCCAGCCCTCGACGGTCTCCGTGTCGATTCCGGTGCAAATCGTTCCGACGTTCAATTCCATTGAAAGCGCTGTTCCCAATACCTACCTGCCGACGTTCTCGCCCAGTTCGCCGATCCCGTCGGGAGGCACCTCCGTGACCGTGGCCGCGGCGGAAGAAAAGATCGGCGTGGACGTGCGCGTCCAGATGACGCAGGCGACGACGATCAGAGGCACGCTGACAACGCCGCTGGATCCGGGCGTCACGCTGCAACTGTCACTGATGAGCGAGGACACGTCGATCGACAGCCCGCAGACAATGACCGCGCGGACGGATGCGAACGGCACGTTCATGTTTCGCGGCGTCGCGCCGGGAAACTACACCGTTCTCGCGCAGACCATGGCATCGCAGCCGCCCATCACCATCGTGAACGGCCAGCCGTCTCCGGTCACCCAGCCGCCACCGGTGCTGACCGACGCGCAGAAGATGTGGGGAAAGACGCGCGTCACGGTCGCCGGTGAACCGGCCATTCCTATCAACGTGACGCTCAAGCCCGCGCTGTCAATTTCGGGTGTCGTCACCGCGGAGATGGCGCAACCGCCGGACTTCTCTCGCATGCGCGCGACCGTGGCGCTGGTGTCAGCGCCCTCGCCGCAGTCAATTTCATTTGGCGCACTGCCCCAGGCGCAGGTCGATGCGGGCGGCCGATTCACGTTGACCGGCGTGATCCCCGGCCGCTACACGGTTCGCGTCAGCGCCGGCCCGCTCAAGTCCGCCATGGTGGGCGGCGAGGACATCCTGGATTTCCCGCTCGAGATCACCGGCGACCGGAGCGTGACGGACGCCGTGCTCACGATGACGGATCAAATGGGCGAGCTGAACGGATCGCTCCTGGACGGCGCGGGCAAGCCGGCCGAGGGCTGCACGATCATCGCGTTTGCGACGGACAACCGTTTCTGGCGGCCTGGATCGCGCCGAATCTCGACGATTCGCCCCGGTCCGGATGGCAGGTACACCATCCGCAGTCTGCCCGCGGGCAGCTACCAACTGGCCGCCGTGCTCGACATGGAACAGGGCGCGCAGTTCGACCCGGAATTCCTGCGGACGCTCTCGCGCGCGTCCGTGCCCATCACCATCGCGGCCGGCGGCAAGGTGACGCAGGATCTGCGGGTGAAATGACCGGGCGCGGGCCTCGACCCCGGGCTATTTCACGTCGCCCAACACGAGCGGCAGCCCGTTCTTGGAGTTGCCGATAATGACGATCTTCGCGTTCGAGCTCTTGGCCAGATCCTGCGTGGCCTCGATGCCCTTCCACTGCAGGAGCTTGTCACTGATGCCGTCGGTGACAATGCGCTGGAAGTCGGCGACGCCCTGCGCTTCGATGCGCTTGCGCTCGGCTTCCTGCTTTTCCTTGGTCAGGATAAACGCCATGCGCTGGCTTTCCTGATCGGCGCTGAGCTTGTCTTCGATCGCGGACGTGATCTTCGCCGGCAGCGACAGGCTGCGCATCGGCGTGGACTCGACGATCACGCCGCGCGGTTCAGCCAGCTTCTTCAGATCATCCAGGATCAGCTGCGCGATGGCCTCGCGCTCGGACGTGTAGAGGGCTTTGGCCTCATAACTCGCGGTGACCCCGCGCGTCACGGACCGGAACTGCGGCTCGATGAGGACGCCGGCGTACTCCTGTCCCACTTTCGAATAGACGTCGGCGGCCTGTTCCGGATTGAGGTGGTAGAGCAGGCTCATCTCGATGCCGATGGTCAGGCCCTCCTTCGAGGGGACGTTCATGGTTTCCTTGATCTCCTGCGTCTGCACGGACATCTGCACGACGTGCGCCAGCGGATTGACGAACTGGATGCCCGGCTTGAGCGTCGCGGGCCGCACCTGCCCGAACAGATCGACGACGCCCACGTGGCCCGCTTTGATGACGGTGACGGTACTCGTCAGCATGAAGAACAGCACGACGCCGGCGACGATCATGCCGATGCGGCGAAACTGCCGGGCGGCGTGGCCATCCGAGCTCCCGCGGTTCGAGAGAACGGTGACGACAATCAGCACGAACAACACGGTCAATGTAATGAACGCCATGGGGCTCCCCTTTTGGTGGACGGCGTGCAGACGATACCGCAGGGACCCGCAAACGACGCCATGGGCCCTGCCTGCGCGAGACCTGGCTGGACTAGGAGTGGCGCCAGATGGGCGGGCGCTTGTCGAGAAAGGCGCGGAGGCCTTCGACGGCGTCGTGCGTGCTCATCAGCTCGCTCAGGTACAGCTCTTCAAGCCGCGGCAACTCGACCCGGATTCGGGCGGCGAGATCGGCGCGGATTGCGGCGATTGCAAAGCCAAGGCTGGACGCGGAGTGGGCCGCCAGATGCGCCCGCGCCCACTCGACCGCGGCCTCCGCCGCTGGAGACGATTCGACGACCTGGTCCACAAGTCCCATCTGGAGAGCGTCGGTCGCGTTGACGCGGCGCCCGGTGAGACACAGTTCCTCGGCCTTCACGCGGCCGATTCGTTCGGGTAGCAGGATTGAGGCCACCGGCGCAAACACGCCGAGGGCGATCTCGGGCTGTCCGAGGACGGCGCCGGCGCCGGCGACGATGCGATGGCAGGCGGACGCCAACTCGAGACCGCCGCCGAGGCACTGCCCTTCGATGGCCGCGATGATGAACCGCCGGCTGTCGAACATGTGGACGATCAGCGTGCGAAAGTCGGCCAGCAGCTCACGGACGTGTTCCGGCAGATGCTCCCGGACTGAGGCGCCGAATGAAAAATGACCGCCGTGCCCCGTGAGAATGAGGGTCTTGAGACCCTGGGCCTGCCGCGCATCCGCGAAGACGCGCGTGAGCTGGACCATCAGCGCGCGATCGATGACATTGCCGCGAGAGGCGCCAAACGTGACCCGCCAGATGGCGCCGGCGTCGAGAGGCTCGACGCGGACCGCGCTCATTTGCGCTCGGCCGAGAGCGGCAAGGTCACCAGGAATTCGGTGCGGCCGGGCTCCGACGACACTTTGATTTCACCGCTGTGCCACGCCACGAGCCGGCGCGCGATGCTCAGCCCCAGGCCGATGCCCTGCCCCCACGGCTTGTTCGTGATGAACGGCTCGAAGATCTTCGGCAAAATGTCCGGCGCCACGCCCGGGCCATCGTCCACGATGCTGACCGCGATCGTGCGATCTTTCTGCGCGGCGTGGATGGCCACATGCCCGCCGGGCGGCGCCGCGTCGATGGCATTGTCGATGATCTTTTCCCAGATCTGATTGAACTCGCCGCCCGTCGCGTAGAGCTTCGGCATGTCGGGCGCGGCGTTCAGGCTGACCGACACCTGCTTGCGATGCGCTTTGCCTTCGAGCACGGCGACGGTATCGGCCAGGCCCTTGCCGACGTCGATCGGCTCGGGCACTGAGCCTCGATCCATGAATGTGAACGACTTCACCGCGCCGACGAGATCGTGAATCCGCGCGGTGGCGGCTTCGACGGCCACCGCAAGCCCGCGCGTGGCGCAGCCGTGTCCCACCCAGCGCAAGGCGGCGGTGAGCTGCTCGCCGCTGAAATGCGCCGCCAGCTTGTCGAGTTCGCCGATCGAGACCGGTGTCGCCGCGAGCGCAGCCGCGATGTCCGATCCCACCTGATGCGCGGCGAGCCAGCCGGCGATGGCCTCCTCGCGATCCGCGGTTTCGATGGCGGACCGGGACGCCGGCTTGTCGGATGCCAGACAGGCCGCGCGCAGCCGGGCCAGTTCCTGCAGCTGCGTCCCGGACAGGTGGGCCTGCTGCAGCGCGCGCCCGTCGGCGTCCAAATCGTCGAGCGTGGCGACCAGCAGCTTGGCGCTGCGGGCGGCCGCCGACGCGGGATTGTTCAGCTCGTGCGCGAGACCCGCCGCCAGCCGGCCGAGCGACATCATTTTCTCGTCATGGAAATCGCTGGCCGCGAACTGCCGCGCGCGATCGGTCATGACGTGCACGAGCAGGCCGGTGCTGACGTAGCAGTTCCTGATGAACTCGGGCAGCATGTCGCGGCCGATCATCAGCACTTCCGCGGCTTCCTCGACCACGGCGTCGCCGGGTGGTTTCTGCACGCGCGAGTACGGCAGCACGCCGGTGACGTCGCCGCCGCGCCACTCCATCACGCGCCGCGAACCGGCGCCGCGATCGACGTGAATCGTCACGAGACCCGACAGCACGAAGTACAGCCCTTCGACCGGCCGTTGATGCGATGACAGCAGCTCGCCGGCGGCCAGGACCCGAATGCGTCCGTGCGCGGCAATCCACTCGAGTTCTTCCCGGGGCGCGGAGCCAATCGTGCGATGGGCGGCGAGGCGATCGACCAAATCCAAGGAACAAACATTCTACTTCGCCGGCTGCGCCGGCCGGACGAGCGGAAAGGGATACGGCTGGCTCCGGCCCGGCCGATCGGGGTCATAGATGATGCAGATCACACTGCCCTCCGCGATCCCCTTGCGGCTGGCGCCTGCTCTTCCGGTGGCCATGGCGCCGCTGAGCACTGGAAACGCGTAGCGCATCGATCGGTGCGAGCCGCCGTGAGACGAATGGTGCTTGACGACCTTCGTCACAACCGCGGGCGCCGGACGGCCTTCGGCCAGGAGGCGTCGCTGCCGATTGAGCAGCGCGAGCATCAGGATCGGTGCGGAGATGATCGCGAGGCCGACCAGGATCGGAAGCCACGCGGGAATCGATCCGGATTCGGCGCCCTCCAGCCGGCTTCGGCTCGGCTCGTCGGACAGATAACGTATCGCCAGCGTCGAGCCCACCTGGAGCTCGCGCCACCGGGCCAGCGGGAGTGCAAGAACCCTTTCGTAGCGGCGATCGCCCACGGTGTACGCGTACTCGACCCGCGACTGCTTGTTCTCACCGGAAGTCCGCCACAGACGCCTGACCTCCGCCGTCGCAGACACGCTGCGTGTCTGGAACGCGATCCGGTCGGCGTTCTCGGCGCGGCGCTGGCCGTTGATCGCCAGGGGCACGATGAAGGCGACGGCGAACAGCGCCATGATGACGGCATGGAGCGCGCGGCCGCCGCCGGTCAGCTCGACATCGCGGGGCCGCGAGCCGAGTTCGGGCGGCGGCGCAAAACCGCGCTGCAGGTCCGCCACGCGCTCCCTGAGTGCCGGATCGTCCCGTTCGACGTCCATGTCACTGCTCCTTCGGCTCATCGGCCCGCTTCGACGGCTTCGGCAGCCGCCCTGCCTCGTGCAGCGCCTGGCGCAGCAGGAACTCGATCTGCGCGTTCAGGCTGCGCAGATCCGTGTCGGCCCATCGCTGCAGTGCCTCGTGCAGCGCGGGATCCAGTCGCACGAGAAAGGCTTTGCGTTCGCCCATGGTGCCCTGCGATCTCAGCCGATCAAAGACCTACCCCGGCCCACATGCGGCGCCCTCAGCCCTGATAGAGGGTGCCGGCATTGACGACCGGCTGCGCGTCGCGATCGCTGCAGAGGACGACGAGCAGATTGCTCACCATGCTCGCCTTGCGCTCCTCGTCGAGTTGCACGACCTGCTTGGCGCTCAACGACTCGAGCGCCATTTCCACCATGCCGACGGCGCCTTCGACGATCTTCTGCCGCGCGGCGATGATCGCGGTGGCCTGCTGGCGCCGCAGCATCGCGTTCGCGATTTCCGGCGCGTACGCCAGGTGGCTGATGCGCGCTTCGATCACTTCCACGCCGGCCTTGGCCAGGCGCGCCTGGATTTCTTCGCGCAACCGGTGCGACACCTCGTCCGCCGAGCCGCGGAGCGAGACCTGCCCTTCATCATGCGCGTCGTACGGATACGTGGTCGCGAGCACGCGAACCGCCGATTCGGCCTGCACGTGGACAAAGTGCTCGTAGTCGTTCACCTGGAACATCGCCTCGGCCGTTTCAATCACGCGCCACACCACGATGGCGGCGATTTCGATCGGATTGCCGATGTGGTCGTTGACTTTGAGCTTGCTGCTCTCGAAATTCCGGATCTTGAGCGAGACGGTGCGCCGCACCGTGAGCGGATTCACCCAGCGGAAGCCCGGCGTCTTGATGGTGCCTTTGTACTCGCCGAACAGGAGCACGACTTTCGCGGTATTCGGACTGACCACGGTGAGTCCGTTCCAGCAAAGCCCGTCGACGGCCAACCCGACCGCGATGGCCACCACCATCCAGGGTGTGTCCTGGACGGTTTCCGATCCGGCAATCAGCGCCACGGCGCCCACAATGCCGGCCGCCAAAGCTCCTACCATTCCCCATCCCGACGCCCCACGAATGACCTTTTCCTGCAGCATGTTCGGCCTCCTGGCCATTGACATCAAAGTGATATCACTTTGATACCGGCCTGTCAACTCGCTGGGGGTCCACTCGCCGGGACTCGTTGTCTGTCACATAGCCGGGACTCGTTTTCTGCCATCCAGCCG
>DASUGC010000213.1:0-4907 GCA_036274235.1 Vicinamibacterales bacterium | reverse complement strand
CCGCGTTTCTCGAGCCGGCGCATGCTCAAGGATTACGCGGAAAACGCGTACCTGCCTGCCTTCAGGAACAAGGGCCTCATGTCTCACATGAAGGAATGAAGCCATGTGGCACACGTGCGCTTGGTATAATTGACCTGATGGCCCGTAAATCGACCGAGGTGACGCGCTGCCCCCTGTGCGGCGGCAAAGAAGTGTCCGAACCCCGCGGTGATGCGCGGTACTGCCGGTCGTGCTGGGACAAGAAAATCGCCGTCGAGGAAATCGTCGCGCGCGAATTCACGCTCAAGCGGTACATCCGCGCCCAGACCGCCGAGAAATATCTTCTGTTTCACTCGACGCAGCGCGGACCCGTCGGCCAGATTCAGGTGATCGACGACGGGTACGATTTGTTTCTGACGCTGCTGCTCTACCCATCGTTCAACTGGGACGATCAGGCTTATCACCTGGAGAACGATCCCGAGCACCGCACGTTCAACGAGATTCTCGTGGACGTCGTGGCTGCCGACATCATCGAGCCGTGGGGCGGCGGCAAATGGCACCTGGAAGTCTTTCGGGCCACGGCGCCGGATCCAGAGGAATGGAACGGCGAGTTGTAGCGGCGTTTGTTAAACCTTGATTAGAAGAGTATTAAGTCCGGCTTCAAAACTTTACGGCCCGTCAGGTCGTCCAATTTCATGAAACGGTGCCACACCCCTGCCGCGTAATGTCTATGAAGCGACGATTCGATACTTCAGTGGATCACGATCAAGTTTTTGCACGCAGGAGCCTTTAGCATGTCGACGAAATCTTTTTTTCGCAGTACGTTGATTGCCGTATCGGCCCTGGTCGTGGGGATGGTTCTGGCCTCACGCCTGGGTCTCTCGCCGGCGTCGTTCGCCGGCAACCTCACCGTTCCCGCGACCAATAGCGCGCCGCTCACCGGCCCGATCGACGCCTCCACGTTCCGGACCGTGGCCCAGACGGCCAGCCCGTCCGTCGTCAGTATCCGCACCACCGCCACACGGCAGGGCATCGGACTCGACGACCTCTTCGGGCTGGACCCACGCCTGCAGGGCAATGGGCGGCGTCAGGCGCCGTCGCAGATCGTGCAGGGCGCGGGCAGCGGCTTCATCATTGATAAGAACGGCTACATCCTCACCAACAACCATGTCGTCGAAGACGCCACCCGCGTGGAGGTCTACCTCGCCGGCATGAACATGAACGCCAACGATCGCGGTTTGCCGGCGAAGGTCGTCGGCAAGGACCTGCTCACCGACGCGGCCCTCATCCAACTGACGGATCTGCCCGATCAGCCGCTGACCGTGGCCAAATTCGGCGACTCGAGCCAGCTCGCGCAGGGCGACTGGGTCATGGCGATCGGCAATCCGTTTGGCTTGTCGAACACGGTCACCGTGGGTGTCGTGAGCGCGGTGGGCCGGCAGCAGCAGACGGCCGTCAACCAGCGCTATGAAGAGATGATCCAGACGGACGCGGCGATCAATCGCGGCAACTCCGGCGGACCGCTGCTCAACATCCGCGGCGAGGTTGTCGGCATCAACACGCAGATTGTGAGCGATCAGTCCGGCGGCAACCTCGGCATTGGATTCGCGGTGCCGATCAATACGGTGCGCGACATTCTGCCCTCGCTCGAAAAAGGCAAGGTCGTCCGCGGCCGCATCGGCGTACAGGTGTCCATGACGGCCCTCACGAAGGAGGATGCGGAAGATCGCGGCCTGCCGGCCGTCGGCGGCGCGGTCATCATGAGCGTTGGCGATGGCCCGGCAAAAGCCGCCGGCATGCGTCCCGACGACGTCGTGATTGAGTTCAACGGCAAGCCCGTCAAGAACAGCAGCGAATTGGTGTCGATGGTCACGTCGACCACGCCGGGCACGACGGTGCCGGTGAAGGTCGTGCGCGCCAGGAAGACACTGACGCTGAACGTCAAGGTCGAGGAGCTCGACATCGAAAGTGAACAGGCGCCGGTGCAGTTGTCGGACAACCGCCGGAGCCCGCAGGCCGAGGAACCGAAGGACACCGGCTTCGGGATGTCCGTCGAAGGCGTCACCGCCAGCATGGCGCGCCGCCTGAACGCGCCGTCGGGTGCCGGCGTGATCGTGAGTGAGGTCGAGCAGGGCGGCCCGGCTGCCCGCAACGGCATCCGTGCGGGCGACATCATCGTACGGATCAACGACGTCCCGGTCACATCCGTCGATCAGGTGACCAAGGCCCTCGACGCCATTCCGGCCAATCGGACCGCTCGGGTTGTGGTCTTCCGCGACGGAGCGGAGAACCTGGTGTTGATGCGCAAGTAACCGACGGTCCAAACGGCAAAGGTCCGCCGAAGCTGCTGGCCAAGGGAGCGTCAGCGAAGGCGGAGGGTTCGGGCCTCAGGGTCCACGGTCCAGTCCAAGGGTTCGGTTCAAGGGTCAGCAGGATCCTTGGGCCGGACCTTTTCGTTTAGGATGCAGCGGTGTTTCACGCGTTGGTGCTCACAGCGGGCCTGGGCTCGCGTCTGGATCCCGTGACGCGCCTCGTCGCCAAACCTGCCGTGCCGCTTGGCGGTCGGACGCTGGTCGAGCGCGTCCTGGCCTGGCTCCAGTCCCAGGGCGTGACGGATGCCGTGTTGAATCTGCATCACCTGCCGGCCACGGTCACAGGTGTCGTGGGCGATGGCGTGCACCTTGGCATGCGCGTGCGGTACTCGTGGGAAGATCCGATCCTGGGATCGGCCGGCGGCCCGCGTCACGCGCTGCCGCTGATCGACGGCGATCCATTTCTCATCGTCAACGGCGATACATTGTGCAACGTGGATATCGGCGCGATGGCCAGCGCGCACGCCGCGAACGGTGCGCTGGTCACCATGGCCGTCGTGCCGAATCCGGCGCCCGGGCACTACAACGGGCTCGCAGTACGCGGCGACCGGGTCGTCGGCGTGATTCCGCGCGGCAGCAGCGAGAAGAGCTGGCATTTCGTAGGAATCCAGATCGCGTCGGCATCTGTCTTCGCAACCGTTCCGGACGGCCAACCCGCCGAATCCGTCCACGGCATCTACCGGCCGTTGATGACAGAGGCTGGCGCGATCGCCGCCTATCGGGTCGCCGCCGCGTTTCACGATGTGGGGACGCCGCGCGACTATCTGACGGCGGCCCTCTCGATCGCTGATGGCGCCACGATTGAACCCGGTGCCGTTGTCGGACAGGGCGCCCGCGTGACGCGCACAATCGTCTGGCCGGGCGCCACTATCGGCGACGAAGCCGTGCTCCACGAGTGCATCGTGACGGGCGTCGAGATTCCCGCGGGTTTTCGCGCGGACCGGGCCGTGATTGTCCCGGCCGGCGCCCTCCGCGACACAGACACCGCGCGCCGACTCGGCGACCTGGGAATTTTTGGGTTGTAATCTCGTGTCTGTGACTGACCCCGTCCACGCGTACCTCGACCGCCATCGCATCACAGACGCGCGCGTCGTCGCGCTGACCGGTGACGCCTCGGATCGGCGCTATTTCCGTGTCATCCCTGGAGCGGGCGATGCATTCGTGCTGGCGGTGCACAGCGCGCCGTTCACGTATGAGTCGCTGCCTTTCGTGAATACCGCCCGGCTGTTCGAGGCCATGCCGGCGCCAGTCCCGCGCATCCTGGGACATGCCGACGACCTGGGCGTGCTGGCCCTGGAAGATCTGGGCGACGTGACGCTGCAGGCGCACCTGGGATCGGCGCCGCCTTCGCGTCATGCGGCGCTGTACCGCGAAGCCGTCGGCATCATCCATACGTTTCAGGTCCGCGGCCGCGAGCTGGCGAGCCATGAGTACTTGCCGTACGGGATCGCGTTTGACGTCGAGAAGCTCACGTGGGAGCTGAATTTCTTCATCAAGCACTATCTCGTCGCCTACCGGGGGGCGCAGTTTACCGATGCCGAGCGTGAGGCACTCGACGCCGAATGCGCGGGGATCGTCACGGAACTGGCCGCCGAGCGGCGCGTGCTCTGCCACCGCGACTATCACAGCCGGAATCTGATGCTGCACGCGGGCCGGCTGGTCGTCATCGACTTCCAGGACGCCCGGCTCGGGCCGGACACATACGATCTGGCCTCGCTGCTGCGTGACTCGTATGTCGATCTGCCCTGGGCGACGGTGGACGACCTCATCGCTTATTTCCTGGCGCTGCAGGGACGATCCGCCGAGCACGACGAGTTCCGCCGCCGGTTCGATCTGATGGCGCTCCAACGCAATCTCAAGGCGCTGGGGACGTTCGGCTACCAGACCACCGCGCGCGGCAATCCCGTCTATATCCAGTACATGCCCCGCACGCTGAATTACGTCCGCGAGAATCTGGGGCGCTATCCGCGGTTTGCGCGGTTGCGTGATCTGCTGTCGGCCCAGATCCTGGAGCTCCGATGACGCCATGCGCTTTGAACTTTCAACAACGATCGGCGGACACGCGCGACTGACCGGCACGGACCTGGAACGCATCGCCAAGGCCGGATTTTCGACGATTGACGTCTCGCTGCCCGCCGGCGCCGCCACGGGCGGCGAGCGCTGGCTCGCGGACATCCAGCAGCCGGCCGTGAACGCGGGCATCGAGATTGGCGGCCTCTCGGCGCCCTGGTCGATTGGCCCGATCGCGTTGGCGCACGCCAGTGTGATCGGCACGTCGCGGGTCACGCTGATTGCGGATTCGTGCCGCGCGCACCTGGCGGCCTCGGGCGCCCCGACGGACGCCGACAAACTCGCGCGCGGCCTGGAGACGTTGGCGCGCGAGGCACTTGAACGGAATCTGACACTGGCGGTGGAGTTCCCGCGCGCGTTCCGGCCGGAGACCATCGTCGATCTGCTCGAGGGGACGGACGCCGTGGCGCCCGGCGTCTGCCTGGACGTGGGTCATGCCAATCTGACGGGCGATGCCGCCGAAATGATCGAGACGCTGGCCGGCTA
>DASUGC010000212.1:0-18374 GCA_036274235.1 Vicinamibacterales bacterium | reverse complement strand
GGTTCTGTTCTTTCCCCCCTTTCAGAACAGAACCCAAGAACGGGCAACCCCGGCAACCTGAACTGTGGTCCTGCTCAGGTTTGAACCGCCTGATCTGTTGTATACTGAACCGAATGGTTCAGTATTCCCATGCCCGCTTCGACGCCTCGTTCGCCGCCCTGTCCGACGCCACCCGGCGCGGCGTCCTGGAGCAGCTTGGCCGATCGGACGCCTCGATTACGGACCTTGCCGGCAGGTTCGACATGACCTTGACGGGCATGAAGAAACACGTCCGCGTCCTGGAGCAGGCCGGTCTGGTTACCACTGCGAAGGTCGGGCGGGTGCGGACGTGCCGGCTCGGCATGCGCAAACTGGACGAAGAAGCGGCCTGGATCGAGCGGCACCGCCGGGTCTGGGCCGCACGGTTCGACGAGTTGGACAAGGTGGTCGAGGAACTCAAGCGAAAGGAGACGGCTGATGGACGCAAGAGAAGAAAGTGAGCGCACGACGGTGGAACGAAGGTCGGACCGTGAGCTGGTCGTGACCCGCACCTTCAATGCCCCGCCCCGGATCGTGTTCGAGGCCTGGACCAGGCCCGATCTGTTCACGCGCTGGTGGCTGCCGAAATCGATGGGCATGGCCCTGCGTTCCATTCAGATGGATGTTCGTGCCGGCGGCAAGTACCGCCTGGAGTTCGAGCCCGATGGGATGGCGTTCTTCGGGACGTACCGCGAAGTCACGCCGCCCTCCCGCCTTGTGTGGACCAATGAGGAAGGCGGCGAGGGTGGGCCGGTCACCACGGTGACGTTCGAGGAAAGGAGCGGCAGGACCCTGCTGGTCATGCACGAGCTCCATTCATCGAAGGAATCCCTCGACGCGGCCGGCACCGGCGCGGCGGATGCGATGGTCGAGACGTTCGCGCAACTGGACGAGCTGCTGCTCGCGCTGGGCGCGAGCGTGTGAACCTGGTGCACGCCGCCGGAGACGGGGCCACGATGCCGCTTCTCGCGCGGTCGCCGTGGCCCCCGCCGTCTCCCTATTTCTTCGGCGGCTTGACGTACGGCATGAACACCGGAGTGTCCACAAACGTCGTGCCGCCGTTCTTGTTGTAGATCACGAACAGAATCGGCACCGGCAGCGCCAGCGTGCCGCTCTCGTAGTCGTAGACCGAGACGAAGCCCTCGTCGTACATCAACTGGCCGCACGCCGGCGCCGTGGTGAAGATACAGCCCTGGGCCCCCTTGAACGTCGCCTGGAAGGCGTCGACAACCGCGCCGGATCCCGCGTTCTTGATGTTCTGGTAGAGACTCTTGAGGCCGGCGTACAACTGATCCGCTTTCTGCGCGGTGCTGAGCGAGTTCTTGATCCCCGCTGCCCCGATCACGGCGTCCATGACTTTCGGGCCCACCAGGATCACGACGTTGTCCTCCGGCTGTTCGAGATCGAAGTCGCCTTCGATGAACGACCACGGTGAATGGAACTCGTGAAAGGACAGGGACGCCCCGGCGACGACCGCGGTCAGGTCCTGGCCTTGTCCCGACGCCTTGTAGTGCTGGGCGCCGGCGACCACGGCCGCGCTCCAGGCGGCGTTGGCGAGCACCTGCTTCACGGGCTTGAGCAGGGCATCCTTGATTTCGGCGATGACGACCTGAACGGCAATCTTGACCACCTGCTCCGCGAGCGTGGACGGCGCGTCCGCGGAGGGCCCGTGCCGCCGCTCCTCATCGAGCGGATCCGGCGCGCCGTGGATGACGACCTGCTCCAGGTCATTCATCAGCGCGTCATACAGCGCGGGGATCTTGTCCGTCAGCAGCACGGTCATCGCCGGCTGCCCCTTGATCGCGCCCCACTCGCTCAACGTCAGCGTGCCGAAGCGCGCGAAGCGTGCGTGGAACGTTCCGGCGAGCAGGTTGAGCTGCGCGATCGACGTGGTCGGCTCGCGTTGCCCATCGATCCAGGCCTGGATGTCCGCCAGCGCGTCCTTCAGGACCTGCTGCGCCGCGAGATCGTCCGAGGTCGGGACCAGGCCGAGCGCGGGAATCTGCGCGGACGTCGGGAAGAATCCGACCGGAAGGCCGAACGGCGTCGTCAGTTTCAGTTCGGGGACATCCACCTGCCGCCAGCGCTGAACCATCTGATCGAGCAGCGATCGCATGGCCGGCGTGTCATCCGCGAGGTAGGCGTTTCGCGCCTGCGCGGCCAGGCCGTCGATGTCCTCCAACGCCGCGCTGAATTCACCAAGGACGTCGGACATCACACGCTGGCCCGGCGTGGACGGATAGGTGACCGCGAAGTCCACGGCCGAGGAATGCCCCAGCGCGTCGGTGGCCACGATCCGGTACGCCCCGCGGCTCGAGAGCGCGGGCACGACACTGTTCCCGCCGGCCACCGGAAGCGCGCCGAAGGCCGGCAGGATCGCCGGCACGACGGAGAAGGACAGCCCGGCCGGCGCGGACGGCACATAGTTCAGGTCGTACGCCGTGACCGTGAAGGGAATCGACGCGTCAGCCGTCGTCGTCGCGCGGCTCAAGCGCAGATCGAGGCCGCTGCCAACCGACACCGTGATCGTCACCGTCCCCGGTACCAGCGGCGTGCCCGCGGCCGGCGACTGGCTGATGACCAGGCCGTCGGCGACCGTGTTCGAGAACGCGCGCGTCACGGTCACGCCAAACGTCGATGCGGACAGCGCCATCTGCGCGGCAAGTTCCGTGCTGCCAATCACGTACGGTACCGGCACCGGTGCCGGACCGGACGACACGATCACATTGACCGATCCCGAACTCGCGACCAGCACGCCCGCGGCCGGGTCCTGGCTGATGATGCTGCCCGTCGGCGCCGGGCTCGGCGACGCCGAGGCCGAGCCGAGCACGAGGCCGGCACCCGCGAGCGCCGCCTGCGCGTTCGCGGTCGTCATTCCCAGGATGTCCGGCACGACGGCCGGCGGCCCGACGACAATCGTGAATTGCTGCGGGACGGATTGGCTTTGTGAATCGGTCACGCGAATCACGGCCATCACCGGTCCTGAACTGCCTGAAGGCGGTGTCCACCGGACAAGGCCCGTGGCGGCGCCGATCGTCATCCCCGCCGGGCCGCTCACCAGTGAATACGTGAGCACCTCGCCAATGTCCGGATCCACGGCACGAATCCCGTAGAGATATTCGATGCCCGGCGCGGCCGAGACGGGTGCCGTGGACAGAATGCGCGGCGCCGTGTTCGGCGGCAGGATGTCCAGCCGGACCGTGGCCGTGTTCGACGAGAGCGCGCCGCTCGAGGCCACGTACGTGAACAGATCGACGTCCCCCGTGCGCTCCGCCGGCAACGGCACGTTCACGCGGAAATTGTTCAAGCCGGGCGTGAGCCAGTTGACGAGTTCGCGCGCGGGCACGCGGCCATCCGTCTCGATGTTGGTCACGTGGTAGACCTGCTGATTCCAGACCGGCCGCGTCTGCGTCCACGCGCCGGTTGCGGCCGTGAGCACGTTCAACAGCGTGCCGTCGTTCCAGCCGCCCATCACGATTTCGGCGGATCCGTCACCGTCCACGTCGGCCACAATCGCGCCGGCGTCGCCCGCGCTGCTGCGCGACGCGTGAAATTCATGCAGGAGCGCGCCCGTCGGCCCGTCGAAGATGAACAGCGATCCGTGGGAATTGGCGGTGTCAAACGACCCGTTGAACGTCTGATAGATCACCTCGGGCGCGCCGTCGCCGTTCAGGTCGAACACGGTCACGAAGCCGCCCTGCGGCAGCGTATTGAGCGAGCCCGGCAGGCTCATCGTCCGCACCAGGTTCCCGTTCGCGTCCCGCACGTCGATGACGCTGCCGGCCAGCGCGCGCGGCTGCAGGATCTCCGGCACGCCGTCACCGTCGGTATCCGCGATCGTCACCATGCCAAACGACCACGTGCCCGGGGTGGACACCGGCCCCCACTTCTTCGCGCCGGTGTGTTCGTAGCAGTAGAGCTGGCCGAATCGATCGACGTAGACGATCTCGGCAAATGGATCGCTGTCGAGGTTCGCCACCGCGGCGTCGAGGATCCCGGGATTGGTGGACTTCGTATTCCACTCGACGTTCCCGTCGCGGTCCAGCGCGGCTGTGCCAATGACGATATCCGGGCGGCCGTCCAGATCGATATCCGCGATCGTCAGCGTTTCCTGCGACGGCAGGCCCGGCACGCGGCGCGTCCAGCGGACGTGGCCGTCGTTGCCGAAGACCGTGACCAGATCTTCCGTGCTGATACCCGACGGCGTCTGCGACGTCCTTCCGTTGTGGTGGACGACGATTTCCGGCTTCCCATCGCCGTCGAGATCGGCCTCGTCGATTTGGAACATGCCGGCCGTCTGCACCACGTCAACGCCGTCCAGAATGTCGTCGCTGGTCCAACGATACGACCCGTCATGGTTGAATGCGATGATCTTCCGGCGCAGCATCGACGTCTCGTCGTCTGAGTGCACGGCCAGAATCTCGAGCGTGCCGTCGCCGTCCAGGTCGCTGACGCTCAGCGATCCATCCTCGCCGGCCCCGCCCATGGACAGCACGATCTTCGGGCTGGCGCCAGGCTGATAGGCGTCGATCATCCACTTGATCGTGCCCGTATGCCCGTTGACCGCCACCAGTCGCCGCACCGCAAACTGTGCCATGGACTCGAAAATGATTTCCGGCTGGCCGTCGCGATCGAGGTCGGCAACCACGGTATGACTCCGGTTCGAGCTCGGCGTCAGGTTTCCCGGGACCACCGTAGACGACATCACCGCGTACTTCAGCGCCGGCGCCGTCGATCCCGGCGGCGGCATCGCCGGCGTGTACGAGAACCCGCCGTTCGCCAGCAGAGACAACTGTCCTCTGGTCGGCGGCGTGACGATCTGCGCGGCGAGCGCGCCTCCCGACGGATTGGTGTCGTTCGCCAGCACGCCGCTGGGGCTGACCGTCAGCGTGGTCTTTTTGCGGACGGCGCACTGATCGTCAACCGCGACGGGTGGCTGAACGGCCAGGGCCGGCACGGTGACGTTGAGCGTAAACACCGTCGCGTCGCTCAAGCCGGTGCTGTCGGTGACCTGGACCTTGACGGCGTGCGGGCCGAGCTGCGCGAGCGCCGGCGTCCAGGTGAGCCCGCCCGCGGGCGACACGGCCAGTCCAGCCGGGCCGGACACGAGCGCGAACGTCAGCAGATCGCCCGGATTGGGATCGAGCGCGTTGATGGTGCGCGAATACGGCGTGCCGGCGGGCGTCGTCGCATCGGCCTGCGGATCGAGGATCGGCGCGCCCAGCGTGTCCACCACTTCGAGCGTGAAGATCGCACTGTCGGCCGCGCCGGCCAGATCGTGCACGCCAACGGTGACGGGCTGGACGCCCAGTTGCTGAGGAGTCCATGTGAACAGCGGGCCTGGCGTCACGGCCGCGCCTGCCGGGCCGGACACCAGTGAGAACGTCAACACGTCCTCAGGATCGGCGTCGTCTGCCGCCAGCGCGATCCGGAACGTCGCTCCGCGCGGAATGCGGCGATTCGCGATCGGCTGGAAGTGAGGCGGCCGATTCGGCGGATCGGTGACCGTCACGACGAAGTCCTGGCTCGCCACCCCGCCCCGCCCGTCGTCCACGTGCACGGAGACCGGCGCGATGCCCGCCGCGACGGGCAGCCACTGAATCGCGCCTGTCGCGGGGTCGATCGTCATTCCCGGCGGCGCCGTGGTCAGCGCAAAGGTCAGCCAATCGTGATCGGGATCACCGGCGGCGACCGGATAGCTGTACGGCAGCAGGCGTATGCCGGCTGTCACCGCGGTGGACGTGATGACTGGCGGCCGATTCTGCGACGTCAGGGCGCACGACGTGCCCTGCTGAATCCACAGCTCCATGCCGGCGCCGGGCTCGCCCGCGATTTCGACTGTGAGTTCGTTCGTCGCGAGGAGCGGCACCGCCGCGGACAGCATCGCGACGCTCTTCTTGAAATCCCGCGGCCGGAACAAGGCTTTGCCGTTCACGCTCACGTTCGCGCTCGTGACGGCCGCGTACTGGTCGCGCAGGCCTCCGTTGTCCGCGCACAGCAGGTAGCCGGCGGGCGCTGGTGCCGGCATGGGGACGCTCCAGCGGTACACGTCGGGTGCGCCGGAAATGCGAACGGCGCTGACGGGGCCAAACACGGCGCCGGCGGCGACGGCGCGGGCGCGCGTACCTGCGAGACCGGCTGCCAGCAATAGCACGAAGGAGCCAAGTACGGCCCGGCGAAGTGCGCCCACAGGTTGACTTTTCAGCATTGGAACCTCATTTCGGGCGCATTCGATTGATGGACGTCGCCCACTGACCAGATCGCGGAGTTCCGGCGCGGACTGCCTCACGGCGGCGGCAAAAACCTGCCTCTATACTTTTCCGGTGCCGACCGACGGACCGGACGTCACGGAGTTGTTACTGCGCTGGAATGCGGGCGACAGTCAGGCCCTCGACGCGCTGACCCCCATCCTCTACAAGGACCTGAAGCGGCTCGCCGGCGATCTGCTCAAGCGCGAGCGTCCCGGCCACACGCTGTCGGCCACCGCGCTCGTGCACGAGATTTATCTGCGGCTGATCGACCAGCGTCGCGTGAGCTGGGCGAATCGCGCGCATTTCTTCGGGGCGGCCGCGCACATCATGCGGCGCATCCTGGTCGATCACGCGCGCGCACGGACCGCCGCCAAGCGAGGCGGTGCGGCACCGAAATCCGCGATAGAGGAAGGCAGCGCCGTGGCCGGCGGCCTGGCCGAGGACATTCTCGACCTCGACCGCGCGCTCGACGGCCTCGGAGCGATGGACGAACGGAAGGTCAAGGTCGTGGAAATGAAGTACTTCGCCGGCATGACGAACCAGGAAGTGGCGGCCGCGCTCGGCGTCTCAGACGCCACCGTCGAACGCGACTGGAAACTCGCGCGCGCGTGGCTCATCAAGGCACTGGCGTGACCGCGGACCAGTGGCGCGAAGTTGAGCGCCGATTCGAAGAGTTTCTCGCCCTGCCGCGGGAGGAACGCCCGGTCCTGCTCGATCGGCTCGCGACGACCGATCGCCTGATCGCCGATGAAGTGCGCGCGCTCCTGGCGGCGCACGAGACGCACCATCCCCTGCTCGACGCGCCCTCGCAGGAACAACTGCCCGCCGGCCTCCGCGTCGGCCCCTATGTCGTCGATGCGCTGATCGGGACCGGTGGCATGTCGGCGGTGTACCTCGGCCATCGCGCGGACGGCCAGTTCGACAAGACCGTCGCGATCAAGCTCATCACCGGCCTCGCCGAGTCGATTGACGACGAGCGATCGCGCAGCGAGCGGCAGATCCTTGCGGCCCTCGATCATCCGAACATCGCAAGGCTCATTGACTCGGGAGTCAACGAGTTCGGCCAGCCGTACCTGGTGATGGAGTGGGTTGACGGCCAGCCGCTCGACCAGTGGCGGCTGGGTCGATCGCGCCAGGCGTGCCTGAATGTCTGGCTTCAACTCGCGTCGGCCGTCAGCTACGCGCATCGCAGCCTGGTCGTGCACCGGGACCTGAAGCCATCGAACATTCTCATCACGCGGCAGAACGAGGCCAAACTGCTGGACTTCGGTATCGCGAAACTGCTGGAAGCAGGCAGCGCGGGAACGGCGACCCAGACGATGACGCCCCTGTACGCCAGCCCCGAGCAGATTGGCGGAAAGCCCGTGACGACGGCCACGGATGTGTATTCGATGGGCGTCATCCTGCTGGAGCTGGTGACGGGCGCGCATCCGCATCAGCCCGCCGGCCGCACCGCTCACCAGATCGCGCAGGCGGTGCTCACGGAAGAGCCGGCCATTCCGCCCACGGTCCCATCGGACCTGGCCGCGATCATCCGGATGTCGCTGCGCAAGGACCCGCAGCGCCGGTATCCCACCGTCGATCAGTTTGCGGATGACGTGCGCCGGTACCAGCGATCCGAGCCCGTCACTGCCCGGCCCGACAATTTCGGATATCGGCTCACCCGCTTCGTGCAACGTCACGCGATCCCGACGGCCGCGGGCGCGCTCCTTGTCGCCGCCATTGCGATTGGCGCGGCGACAACGCTGTGGCAATCGCGACGGGCCCAGCGGCGCTTCAACGAAGTGCGGACGCTGGCGCACTACCTGGTCTTTGACTTTCACGATGCCATTCACGATCTACCCGGCACGACCGAGCTGCAGAAGGACGTCGTGGACAAGTCGCTCGGCTATCTCGATCGGCTCGCCGCTGAGGCGGGCGACGACGCGGACCTGCGGCTCGAGGTGGCCGAGGGCTACCTGCGGCTCGGCGATGTGCTTGGCAATCCGTTCATGCCGAATCTGGGCAATACCGCCAAAGCGGTGGACAGTTACGACAAGGGCCTGGCGCTGGCCGAGCCCGTGTGGGCCGCCAATCCGTCGAGTCTTCGCGCCAGACGCGCCGTCGCCGACCTGAAGCAACAGCGCGGATCGTCATCGGGGTTCCACGGCACGGCGGATGCCGGCGTGCGCGAGCTGAAAGATGCCCTGGAGCTGCGGCGCGGGATCGCGGCGCTGGCGCCCGACGATCCAATTGAACAGTTGAAGCTCGCGCGCGTCCTCGATGCGCTGGCCACGCGCGTCGATCAAAGCGGCGGCGCCCAGATCGAATCCGCCGAGAGCGCCCGGTATCGCCAGGAATCGCTCGCCGTCCTGGACGCGGCGCTCGCGAAGGCGCCGTCGCATGCCGGGCTGATTCGCCAGAAGGTGCAGAGCCTCTACGGGATGGGGCTCAATACCGCGACGACGAATCCGGCGGCGGCGCTGAAAGCCTTTGCGGACGCGCTGGCGCTGTTCGACCGGATGTCGCCCGCCGACCGGGCGACGGTTGCGGCGCGCCGGCAGCGCGCGTCGATCCTGCTGCAGGGCGGCTGGTCGCACAGCCAGACCGGGGCGTTCGCGGCCGCAATGGCCGAGTACGACGAGGCCTCCTCGATTCTCGAGGCGATCGCCTCCGGCGATCCGGCGAACATGGCCGCGAAGTATCACCTGACGGCGGCCTACCGCGGCCGCGGCATCGCCTGCGAGTATGCCGGCAACCTGGCGTGCGCCATCGACAACTTCGAGCGCGCGGCCGACATTCACGGCGTGCTCGCGGCGACCGATCCGTCGAGCGCCGTCTACCCCGGCCTGCGTGGCGAGTTGCTCGCCCGCGCCGGCCGTCATTACTTTACGCAAGGCCGGATCGACCGGGCGAAAAGCGCGTCGGCCGAAGGCATCAGGACATTGGCGGGCGTAGCCGATCGCCCCGGCGCAACGGCTCCTCAATTGGTCGAAGCGTGCAAGGCGCTCGTACTCGTGCCGATTGCGGAGCTGCGCGACCTCCCCAAAGCCGCGCAGTACTGCCGCAAGGCCGTGGACCTGACGGAGCGCAAGGACAGCTACCCGCTCGAGATCTACGCCGAGGTCCTGCACGCCATGGGCGACAAGGCCGGCGCCGCCGCCGCGATCACGCAGGCCTTGTCACTGCTGCCGGAACCGAAGCCTGGGGAGCCGTTATCGAAGCGTCGGGAGGCGCTTCTTCTCGCGTTGGCGAAGAATCAGAAGTAGACGCGTATCGGCGCATCAACCGGCGTATCCTTCACCCATGCGACAGTTCCCACCGGACGCGCTGGCCCGCTGGCGCCGGCGGCAAGAGACCGCCAGGCGCATTATTCCGATCGTCCATGCGCATGCGATGGCCGTGTGGGGCTCGGCGATTGTGGTCCGGGGCTGGCGGATGTTCGCGATGGGTTCCTTCACCGAAAAGAGCTGGCAACGCGCGTCGTCGCTCTTCGATGCCTGGTTTGCCTTCGGATTCGTGCCGCGGCACCCTGAGATCGATTTCCCGGAGACGCAGACATTTCCCACGTCGTCACTGGCGAGGCATTGGGCCGGGACACACCTGGGTGTTTCGGATGACGACCGCGCATTTGTCGCGGCCGCGTCGCACAGTCCGTGGAGTTTGATGGAAGTACGTGACATCGAGCCCGGACGCTCGATTGACCTGCGCGATTTGCTGGGCGGCCGGCGCATGACCGTCTTCGATCCGGAACTGTCGCTGTCGGTGCTGCCCGAACAGATCCTCGTCACGGGCGTGATGACGGTGGATGGTTTGTCCACGCTGTTCTGCCCGGCGCCGTTCGCCATGCCCGGCGAGTGGCGCGACGAGGCCCGGCAGATTCGCGAAGCGGACGAAGGCGGCGGATGGGTTCTGCCGGAGGACGCCGACTCCTACAGCTTTGAAGTGTTCACGGCCTATCGCCAGGCGTGTGAGGACGAGGACAATCAGGGCGACAACGAAGACGCTCCGCTGCGCCAGTGCCAGCACCGTCCCTCGGAGTACAGCCCCACGCTGCTTCGCTGGCAGATTACCCAGGACGTCCCGCAGACGATCGACGCCCTTCGTCCGATCGTGATGTACGCCGGCTGCCGGGAGATCGACCTCGAGTTGGGGCCGGACGGCGAAGCACGCGCTGAAGGCTACTGGTGCCGCGCCAGTCCGGACTTCGACGATGACTGGCACACCCTGGGCTTTCTGCACGTGGACGAGGGCCGCCTGTCCGCCGAAGTCCCGACGGCCGGGCTGGCGGACGAGCTGCAGGAGTTGATCGCGCAACTGCTGCCGGACGCGCGGCTCATCGGGCGGCGCGGAAGCGGTTTCGTGGCGCCGGTGATGAAGGCTGAGTAGCGATCCCGTGTTGACACGACCGGACGCCCACGGATAATTGGCGCCTGCCACAGGAGCCACCGTGAGCGGATCCTTACCGTTCGGGCCATGGGTCACGAAGTTACTGAGGATCCTGCTCTACCTCAGCGCACTCGGCGTCTTCGTCGCGCTCGCTGTTCAGAGCCGGCAGTTCAACCAGCAGGCGCCCTATCTCGCGACGTCCGCGGGCGACGCGACCCTGATGACGCTGCAGGCCGCCGATGGCGCCGATCAGGCCGCGGCCGTGCTGTCCGACTGGGCGCGATCCGGCAGCCTGGGTTGCGCGCTCCTGAATCTTGATCTCGACAGGACCTTCATCCTCCTCTACGGCCTGCTCGGCGTCCTCGTCTCGATCATCGCGGTGGTGTCCATACCCGCGGCGTGGCGTTCCAGGCGACTCACCACGGTCCTCGTGGCGCTGCCGCTGCTCGCGCCGCTCGCAGGCCTCGCCGACACGCAGGAAAATGTGGGACTGCGGGAACAGATCCATCTGGCGGCCGGATCGGCGACGCCCCAGGATCTGGCCGCGCTTACCTGTCCGCCGGCGATCGAAAGCCGCAGGCCGCCGCCGTCGTTCACGCTCGAGCTGGGCGCGTTCCGCGAGGCGGTCGCCCGCACGCGCCTGTTTGCGATGCTCAAATTCCTGTTGTTGATCGGCGCAACGGCCGGCCTGGTGATGGTGCTTGGCGTGCACGCGGTCCGCCTGCGCACGCGAGGCGCCGATCCTGGCGGCATTACCAACGGATCGTTCGCCGCGCTCGTCAACGCGGAACTCGCGGCCATTCAACCGGCCCGTCCCAACGATCCAACGCTCAATGCCTATGCGGGCCCCGCGGGCGAACAGTGGGTCCGTTACCGGGACAGCGAGATCGTCGGCCTCGGACTCTCAGGCGGCGGGATCCGCAGTGCGACCTTCAACCTCGGCCTGCTTCAGGGATTTGCCCGCATCGGCCAGGGTACGCTGCTCCGTTTCATTGACTACCTCGCCACCGTGTCCGGCGGCGGCTACATCGGCGGAGCGTGGAGCGCATTTCTGTCCCGGGCCAGGCCGGGCGGGTCGAGCCGTGATTTCTTTCTGCGGACCGATGAGCACACCAGCCGCGGCGGCGCCGGCGAAACGGAGCCCGTCCGTCACCTGCGGGAGTTTTCGAATTTCCTGGTCCCGCGCCTCGGATTCTTCAGCGTCGAAATGTGGCAAGCCGTTGTCGTGGTGATCGCCGGCATCGTGCCGTCGCTGCTCGTGGCGGCAAGTGTTCTGGTGCTCTCGCTGTTCGCCTATGTCGCGACGACCAGTCACGTCGCGCTGCCGGATCGGACACCCGGCATCGTGCTGACCACGGCTCTGGCCGCGGCGATGCTGATTGGGTCTGAGGCGCGGTGGCGGCGCCAGCAATCCGTGTCGGGCGACGCCGAGCGCAACAATCAGGACGGGCAACACACGATCTACATGTGGGCGGGCACGCTCGCCATTCTGCTGTTGGCGGTGCTGCTCGTGCGGATGCCGCACAACCACGCGGTGTACTCGGTCGATCCGGCTCGTCAGTGGGCGTGGGCGCTCGGCATCGCCGGCGTGGACGTGGCAACAGTCTGGTGGAAGAACTGGCATCTCTTCGACTCCGCGCTCGCGGCGGCCATGTGCGCCGTGGTCCTGCTGGCGATGCGCGTCCTGCTGCTCCTGCTTCGCCGGACCGGCAATGGCGAGCCGGTCCTGATCGCGCTCGATCGGGTCCTGATGCGCATGGTCGCGCTGTCCGTGCTCTTTGCGGCCGTGGCGGCGATCTGGCACCTGGGCATCAACCTGCAACACCTCACCGGATGGCTGCTCGCCTTGACCGCCAGTTCCGGCGGCGCGTTCGCGCTCCTGCGCAATTGGCTGACCACGCTCCGGAAACCGCAGGCGCCTGGACCGCTCGATCCGCTCAAAGCCCTTCTGCCCCAGGTGCTGGCCTATCTCACGATCGTCCTCGCGGCGGCCTTGATCGTCACGGTCCTGGTCGGTCCGTCCATGCGCCACTTCTCGGTATGGATCGGCGTCGCGGCTGTCGCGGTCGTCGTGCTGAGCCTGGCGCTGTTTGTGGACCCGCAGACGTTCGGGCTTCACACGTTTTACCGGGACCGGATCGCCCGCGCCTATGTGGGCGCGTCAAACCCCCTGGGGCCGACGGCCCGGCAGAACCGCCAGTTCAACGTCAGGCCTGACGACGATGTCGCGCTCGATTCGCTCCGCGGCAGGCCGATGCACCTGGTGTGTTGCGCGGCGAACGATCTCGCGGCCGATCCCGTCGCGAGCCTGTCGCGTGGCGCGCGCAGCGCGGTCCTGTCCCAGCAGGGCGTGTCGGTCGGCGATGCCTGGGCATCAACCGGCGATCTGTCGCTGGCCTCCGCGCTGACGGCGTCGGCCGCGGCATTCAACTCGAACATGGGTGGGGTCTCGGTGGAACTTGGGCCCGCCGTGACGTTCCTGATGTCGGCGCTGAACCTTCGGCTCGGCCTCTGGGTGCGCCATCCCGCCAGCACGCGCCGGCGTCCGCTCGCCATGCCGGGGCTGTTGTTCTACCAGGAGATGTTCCAGGCGACGGCGGTTGACGATCGAGACGACGTGCATCTGTCCGACGGCGCGCACTTCGACAACCTGGGCCTGTACGAGCTCGTCCGCCGGCATTGCCGGTACATCATCATTTCCGACGCGTCGGCCGATCCGGACGTCGCGTTCGACGATTTCGGCGTGGCGGCGCGGCGGGTCCGCCAGGACTTCGGCGTGGACATCCGGATCGATCTTGGCCCGCTCAAGCCGGATGCCGGCGGTTACAGCCGCCAGCACATGGTGGTCGGATCGATTGACTATGGCTCGCTCGATCAGGGCACGCTGCTCTACATCAAGCCGACGCTGACGGGCGACGAAGAACCCGACATCCGCCAGTACCGCAAGCGCAACGACGCGTTCCCTCACGAGACGACCGGCGATCAGTTCTATGACGAGGCGCAA
Source organism: Vicinamibacterales bacterium (assembly GCA_036274235.1). Taxonomy (GTDB): domain Bacteria; phylum Acidobacteriota; class Vicinamibacteria; order Vicinamibacterales; family SCN-69-37; genus DASUGC01. The sequence goes on along the minus strand of DASUGC010000212.1, from coordinate 4,733 downwards.
TGGGAGTCGTACCGGCGTCTCGGCGTGCACGTGGCGGACGCCGCGTTCCAGTTCGTGGATCGGCTTGCGGACGAGCAACTGACGGCCCGGGGCGTGTTCACGGAAGCGCGCCGGGAGTGGTATCCGACGTCGCCGGATCTCGCCGCGCGCGTGATTTCGATGACCACCCGCCTTACCGCGATCGAATGCGATCTCCGCACCGACGAGGCGGCGACCATCGCGCCCGAAGTCTTCCCCGAACTGGCCGCCATCACCTCGACGCTGATCGCGGGACAGCGAATCCCCGATCCGTCACCGGCGGACATTGCCAGGGCGGAGGCGGTCAACCTGTCGTGGGTGCTGCGCGTCCTGCAACTGATGGAAGACACCTGGGTGCAGTGCGAGCTCGATACGCTGTGGAATCATCCGCTGAACCTCGGATGGATGAACGTGTTCGCCCGATGGGCCACGGCGCCGACGTTTCAGATGTGGTGGCCGGTGCTCAGTCCGATGTACGGCAGCGGCTTCCTGCGGTTCATGCGCGAGCGCTTCCCGATCCTGGCCTTGACTGCGTCGGCGAGCGATCCCGGAACGGAACTTCCTGCGGGCACCGTGGCGCTCGAGCCCCAGACCGTCACGTCAGGCATCGCCAGCACGATGTGGCCGCACGTGCTGAACCAGCCGTTGCCGGCGACCGGCAAAGTGTTTTCGTACACCATCACGCTGACGCGCAATGCCTTGAAGGTGCCCTTGCAGGTGGGCCTGGTCGCGATGGATGTGGACCAGGGCATCGCGCATTGGAGGGCCGAGCATTTCTTTATTCCGCCAAGTCTGTGGAGCGGCGGCATCGGCTCGGCGTTCCTGGCGCAACTCCTGGCCGCGCTCAAGGAGGGCGCCGCCGGCCAGTCCATCCGCATGTGCCGCGTGACGTTTTCAGAGAGCCGGCAGGACCCGGCGTCCAAGGCCGAGCAGATCGGCTACCTCGATTTCTACCAGCCTGCCGGTTTCAACCTGTCGCCGATCGAAGACGGCCAGGCGCCGCGCCGGCAGGAACTGGAACTCGTGCGCAAGTTCAGCGTGCCGGTCAGACTCGCGCGGCTGCCGGACCGCATCGACATCGAGCAGGTGGATGCGCTCTCGCTCGAGTGGGACGCCGATTTCTGGCGGATCTACAACGACGCCTTTCCCGCCTCCGAGCGGGATCCGCGCGCCGTCGTCCTGGCCACCGCCGCCGCCGGGACCGGATTCGTGCTTCGCGCCCGGCGCGATGACACCACCATCGGCCTGCTGGTCGCGAACGTGCTGCGCGATCCGGCGGTCATCTTCGTCGTGTACCTGGCCGTCGATCCGCACTGGCGATCGCAGCGGGTGGGTTCCGCGCTCCTGGCCTCGGCTGAAACTTTCGGCACGCGCCACATCGTCGCGGCAGGCGGCGCCATGCAGGGGCTGGTCTGGGAGATCGACGATCCGGCGCGCGCGGACGATGAGGCCGAGCGGGCGATCCGCCTGCGGCGCCGGCGGTTCTTCGAGCGGGCCGGCGGACAGGCGTTGGACGTTCCGTATCTGCAGCCGCCCATCGACGGCCATTCCGTCGTGGCGATGCAGTTGATGCACAAGCCAGGCGCCGGCGGCCGCATGACAACGGCCGCGAGCCGGCTCGTGCAGGCGATCTACGATCAGAAGTACGGCGCCTTGAACGGCATCCCCCGCGACACGCTCGACGGCTTGCGTCGTCGCATGGAAAGCGGCGGATTGTGAGGCCAGCGTGTCGTACCCGTCGTGCCTGTCGTACCCGTCGTTACCTGTCGGCAACCCCGGTCACGACAAAGATCCGCGAAAGCTGCCGAATGTACGTATAGGCGTAGCCCTTTCCATCCTGGATCCATTGGCTGGCAATGGCCCCAATCGACCCCGTCCGATCCGGCGGCGCCAGCTCTTTCAGGCGCGTGCGTTTGCCGGTCGCGATGTCGATGCTGTCGATCGGCATCGGCGTCAAATCGCCGCGCGCCGTGATGATGGCGCGTCCATCGGCACTCCAGGCGAACGGCTGGTCGTCCGGATCCAGGCCCGTGACGGGCGTCGACGCGCCGCCCGCCAACGTCATGACGGAAAAACCTTCCTGCCCCATCGCGAACAGCCTGAGGCCATCGGGCGAGAGGATTCCGTTCCGCACGCCCTCGGGCGTGATGGGTGTCGGCGTGCCTTTGGGAATCTCCTGCTGATAGCAGCGCGGCCCCTTGCCCGCTTCGCTTCCGCACACCATGATGCGGCGCGAATCGGGGAACCAATCCAGGTTGCCGGCATAGCCAGTCAGTGGTCCTTTATCGAGCGTGACGGTTTCGCCCGTGCGGCTGGGATACAACACCATGCGGTCAGTGGACGATACGTGCGCGGGGATCCATTTCCCATCCGGCGACGGCGCGCGCGTCGTCCCCGGCCCGAGGCGCACGACCTGGCCCGTGGCGATGTCGCGCACCGCCACTTGATAATCGGAGCCCGCGCTCTGCGATTCGTCGTTGAACGCCAGGTATTTGTTGTCGCGCGTGAACCAGCCGAAGACGGCCGAATCCAGCCACGGGAACTCGCGCTCCGCGGTTTCGCCCGGCACGAGTCCGCGGACGCCCAGCCGGAAGCTGTCGCTCGCGATCAGGACGCGCCCGTCCTTGCCGATGTCGTGGACGATCATCGCCGTGGCGCCCGTGAGCGCCTGGCGCGGGTGCGGCTCGCCGGTGATGTTCACCTTCATGGGATACAAGCCGTCGTTGCCTTGAGACGATGCGGAGAACATGACGGAGCGTCCTTCGTCGGCCCAGGCCAGGCCTTCAAGTCCCCAGTATTCGCCCGCGAGCGTGCGCACGCCGTCCGGGCCCGCGACTCTGACGAGCCCTCGGTTGTCCAGTGGAATCGGGTGCTCAAAAAACGCGACGTGCGTGCCATCGGGCGACACGTGCGGATCGCTCAGATAGCCGGACGCGGCGGTGTGGATGACCTTGCCCGCGGGATATTCGAGCTGATACCTGCCCTGCACGACGTGCGTCACGGCGACGTTGACGCCATCGGGGGCCCAGTCGCCTTCGACGACGTCGGTCATCCACTCCCGCGAGGCGCCGTCCATCGTCATGCGCGAGAGCGTGCCGGTGAAAATGCGATGCCCGCGCGCCACGGCGCCGGTCAGCACGAGCAGTTCGCCCTTGGATGACACGGACAGCAGATGCGTGCCCGGCTTGCCGATGGGCTGCGACGTCACCATGCCCGGCCGGATGACGTACACCGACGGAGCGCTGCCGGTGACGGCGCTGCTGAAGACGATCGTGTCGCCATCGGGTGCGAAGCGCGCGTTGGTCACCCACTGCGGGTCCCAGGTCTTGGATTCGAACTTCACTTCCGTGGCGGGAGTCTTTTGTCCTGCGCCCCACAAGTAGCCCCCGGCGACTGCCGCAACGACGAGAACGGCGGCCGCGACTGGCATGATGAAGCGACGTTTCGCCGTTTCCCGGGTACGTGTCGCACCCGTCGGACCCGTCGTACCTGTCGTGCCTGCCGTGCTGGAGCCTGTGCCCGAAAGCGCATCTAATGCAAACGCCACATCTCGTGCTGACTGAAATCTCTCAGAGGCGTTCTTCTCGAGGCAGTGGCGGATGATGCGATCGAGCGCGGGCGACGCATCCGGCCGCGACGCGGCGAGTTCCGGCGGGTCCTGCGTGAGGATGGCCGTCATCGTGTCGGCGGCCGTTTCGCGCTGAAATGCGCGTGTGCCCGAGACCATCTCGTAGAGCACGGCGCCAAACGCAAACAGATCCGCGCGCGCATCGACGATCTGACCGCGCACCTGTTCCGGCGCCATGTACCCGATGGTGCCCATCACGGTCCCCGGATCGGTCACCGCCTGCGTCGCGGTTGCGCCCGAGCCGCCGGTCATGTCCGCTTGCCGCGCGAGCCCGAAGTCCAGGATCTTGACGAGACCATCTTCCTGGATGAAGACGTTGTCGGGCTTCAGATCCCGATGAATGATGCCCTTGCTGTGCGCCGCGCCCAACCCGCGCGCGATCTGTACCGCGACTTCGACGGCCTTGCGGGTGGGAAGCGGGCCGGCGGTCAGACGTACGCGAAGCGTCTGCCCCTCGAGCAGCTCCATCACGACGTAAATCTGACCGTCATGGACACCCGAATCGAAGATCGAAACCACGTTGGGATGAGAAAGCGCCGCGACCGCCTTGGCCTCGCGCGCGAACCGCGCCTGCCGATCCGGATCCGCCGCAAATGCCGGCGGCAGCACTTTGATGGCCACATCGCGCCCAAGCCGCCCATCGCGCGCGCGGTAGACGGCGCCCATGCCACCTTCGCCTAACTTCGCGATGATGTCGTATGGACCGATGTGGGTGGCGTTCATTCGCGGGAGGGGGGATAGAGACCCATCGTCTGTTCGGATTATAGGGGGCGATGGACTTGGACGCCTTGCAGGCGGCGGATCTCCTCGCAATGGTCAGCGAAGGCTGTCCTCCTCGGCCTGCTCGGCCTTCTGGTGATCGACGGCGATCTCCACGGCAATCGCCGCGGCCTCGACCGCGGGGATTCCCGCGGCCCTGCGCTCGTCTTCTTCCGCGGCTTTCGAGTCCCGGTCGAGCACGCCGGCTGCCGGCACCGTCGCTTCGCCGGGCAGTTCCACGCGCAGCTCCTCGATCAGTATGAGCGCGGCGGCGGCATCCCCCGCGACACGCTCGACGGCTTGCGTCGTCGCATGGAAAGCGGCGGAT
>DASUGC010000211.1:0-5061 GCA_036274235.1 Vicinamibacterales bacterium | reverse complement strand
AAGGCGCTGCTCGATCGCGAGCCGACGCCAACGCCCGAACGAATCCGCGAAGCGCTCGCGGGAAATCTGTGCCGCTGCACCGGCTATCACCAGATCATTGAAGCGGTCGAGGCCGCGGCGAGGACAGCGACAGAGACATCGCGAGCCCCCGAGCGTAGCGAGGGCGGCGAGCGTCCGGCGAGCGGCGGGATTCGCGAGCAGCGCGGGGGTGGGGCCCCGCGCGAACTAATAGAAAGACGTGAGCCTGCCCGGGGCGCTGACCGATGAGCCGCCGCATCATCGGCCGCCCCCGCCGCCGCGTCGATGGCCGCGCCAAGGTCACCGGCCAGACGCGCTTTGCCGACGACATCATCCTGCCGCGCATGGTGCACGGCAAGCTGCTGCGCTCGCCGCATCCGCACGCGCGCATCGTTCGCATCGACACGTCAAAAGCCGAAGCCTGGCCCGGCGTGCATCTCGTGCTGACCGGCGCGGCGCTGCCGATTCCGTACGGCATTCTGCCGGTGAGCCACGATGAACACGCGCTCTGCCCGGACGTCGTCCGATTTGTCGGCGACCCGGTCGCCGCCGTCATCGCGCGCGATGAAGCCACGGCCGCCGATGCACTGAGTGCTATCGACGTCGAGTACGAGCCGCTGAAGACCATCGCGTCGCCTGAAGACAGCCTCGCCAATCCCCAGCCGCGGATCCACGACTACGGCGACGAGGGCAATATTCACAAGGTCGTGTCGCTGCAGTTCGGCGACGTCGAAGACTCGCTGACCAGGGCGGACCGCGTGTTCGACGACGTGTTCTTTTTTGAGGGGAATACGCACCTGCCGCTCGAGCAGCACGCCTGCGTGGCGCAGAAGGATCCGGACGGCAAGCTCGTTCTCTATTCGGCGACGCAAACGCCGCATTACGTCCACCGCGCGCTCGCCAAGGCCCTCGACATGCCCGCGGCGCATATCCGCGTGATCGCGACGCCCAATGGCGGCGGCTTCGGCGGCAAGAGCGATCCGTTCAATCACGAGATCGTCGCGGCCAAGGCCGCGCTGATGCTCGACCGGCCGGTCAAGATCTGCCTGACGCGCGAGGAAGTGTTTTATTGCCACCGCGGCCGCCATCCCGTGCTGATGCGATTTCGCACCGGCGTCACCAACGACGGGCGGATCACCGGCATGGATTTGCGGACGCTGCTCGACGGCGGCGCCTATGGCTCGTACGGCGTGGCGAGCACGTTCTATACGGGCGCGTTGCAGACGGTCACGTACAACATTCCGCGGTATCACTTCCGCGGCTGCCGCGTGTTCACGAACAAGCCGCCATGCGGGCCCAAGCGGGGACACGGCACGCCGCAGGCGCGATTCGGCCAGGAAGTACAGCTCGACAAGATCGCGCACGCGCTTTCGATCGATCCCGCCGATCTGCGCCTCAACATCGTCGCGCCGCCGGATTCACTCACGGCCAACTACTTGCGGGTCCGCACGATCGGCCTGCGCGAGTGCATCACCCGTGTGGTGGAGCGATCGGGCTGGCGGACGTCGCATGGCAAGCTGCCATATGGCCACGGGTTTGGCCTGGCGTGTTCGTCGTACCTCTCAGGCGCCGGTCTCCCGATCAACTGGAACGATCTGCCCCACTCATCGGTCCAGCTCAAGCTCGATCGCAGCGGCGGCGTCACCGCGTTCTGTGGCGCCACGGAAATCGGCCAGGGATCAGACGATGTGCTGGTCGCGTGCATCGCAGAAGTTCTGGGCATTGCGCCGTTCGACATTCGCGCGGTCACCGGGGACACGGATCTGACGCCCGTCGATCTCGGCTCGTACTCCAGCCGCGTGACATTGATGATGGGCAACGCGGCGATACAGGCCGCCGAGCGCGCCCGGGAGCTCATCGCGACGGCCGTCTCCGAGCGCCTGCAGATTCCCAAAGATCAGATCGTGTTCGCGGACAGGCGCGTCTTCGATTCGGCCGATCCGGCCAAGGGCATGACGTTCCAGGAAGCCGTCTGCGTCGCCGAAGCGAAGTTCGGATTGATCGGCACGACAGGTTCGTACACGCCGCCCAAATCGCCGGCGCGCTTCAAGGGTGGCGGCGTCGGGCCCTCCCCCACGTACTCGTACACAGCCGCGGTTGTCGAGACGCTCGTTGATCCGGAGACCGGCTGGATCACGGTTCCGCGCGTGTGGATCGCGCACGACATCGGCTGCGCGATCAATCCGACGCTCGCGCGCGGACAGGTCGAAGGCGGCGTGTACATGGGCCTGGGCGAAGCGCTGATGGAGGAACAGGTGTTCCGCCGTCTGCCGCCGCGGCTGTCGAACGCGCTCGTGCACAAGTTTCCGTCGATTCTTGAATACAAGAGCCCGACGAGTCTCGACATGCCGGAGATCTTCACGGATTTGATCGAACATCCGGATCCGGCCGGACCGTTCGGCGCCAAAGAAGTTGGACAGGGTCCGCTGTTGCCGATCATGCCGGCGGTGGCTAATGCGGTCTTCGACGCGGTGGGTGTCCGCATCGATGAGGTGCCGATCACGCCGGACAAGATCCTGCGCGCGCTGACGGCAAAGGCGAGCGGTAAACCCGCGCGTGTCGGACCCGATTCGTTTCCGGAAGTACCGTGGCCGGAACCGTTGCACGTGACGCCGCCATGGGAAGGCGGCGACGGGCGAGCGTCAAATCCGGGCGGGCCGACGGGACGGCACGTCGATGCCGGCGTAGAAGCCAAAGCTGGCATCACCAAGGCGATGAGATAAGGCATGTTGCAGCAGCGAGCGAGCCGTGCGAGCGAGCCGCGCGAGCGGAGCGCGATTTGGCGGAGTGCCCTCAGGGCAGCCGGGTCGCGCGAGAGAGCGCGTGAGGGGGGTGCGGCGGGGACGAAGTCCCCCCGCGCTAATTCATGATTCGGCTGCCACACTTCAAGTACATCGCCGCACGCACAATCGAAGAAGCAGCCGCACTTCTCGCCGAGGCGCCGGCTGAAACCATGCTGCTCGCCGGCGGCACCGATCTCATCCCGAACATGAAGCGCCGCCAGCAAGTTCCGCGCGTTGTCGTCGGTCTGCGCGGTGTGAGCGAGCTGCGCGGAATCGGCGAGGGACACGCGCTCACGATCGGCGCCGGGACGACGTTGACGGAGATCGTCGGGGACAGCCGGCTGAAGGAGTCGTGCCGGGGCCTGTGGCAAGCCGCCGCGCAGGTGGCGACGCCGCATCTCCGCAACATGGCGACGATCGGCGGCAATCTCTGCCTGGACACCCGGTGCACGTACTACGACCAGAGCGAAGAATGGCGGCGGGCGATCGGGTACTGCATGAAAAAAGACGGCGACACGTGCTGGGTGGCGACATCCAGCCCGAAGTGCCTGGCCGTCTCCTCCACCGATACGGCGCCGATGCTGCAGGCACTCGGCGCGCGCGTCCGTCTGGCCTCCACGCGCGGCCTGCGCACGATCGACGTGGCTGACTTCTTTGCCAATGACGGCATGCAGTATCTGACTCGTCAGCCCGACGAAATCCTCACCGACGTCATCGTTCCGGACCAGCGCGGACGCCGCAGTGCGTACTGGAAGTTGCGCCGGCGCGGTTCGTTCGATTTCCCGGTCGCGTCGGTCGCGGTGGCCGCGCGCGTGGACGATGACGGGACTGTTCAGGATATCCGGGTGACATTGGGCTCGGTCGCATCCCGGCCGCTCTCCGTCCCGCGCGTCGCTGAGCTGCTCGTCGGCCATGGATTGACTGACGATCGCATCGCCGACGCCGCCGAGGCGGCGTTTCCACTCGCCAAGCCGATGGACAACACCGACTACGAGCTGGTCTGGCGCAAGAGAATGATCAAGCCGCTCGTCACGTACGCGCTGCGCGAACTCCGCGGCGACGACGTGCGAGGCTTGCGCAGTAAACTCGCACGCCAGCTTCTGTAGAGCCGGCGCCTCACCGTTTTTCAGGGTTTTTCAGGGGAATTCAGAGGACTTCGCGAACGCCGCATCGTAACTTACTCGCATGAACCGCACCATTGGATGGGCGAGTCTTGCGGTAGGGATCGCGACCGGATTGATCATGGGCCTCTGGTCGTTCGATGGCCCGGTCCATGTTCCGGCGTGGCTCGGCGAGTACGGCGACACGTCCCGTCGTCTCGCGCGGCTCGGGCACATCGCGTTCATCGGCCTGGGCCTCATCAACATTCTGCTCTCGCACGAATTGCCGAAGTCGGCGCTGAGCGATCGCGCGCGGCAGATCGCGTCGAGGCACATGAACTTCGGCAACATCGTGCTGCCGATTGCTCTGTTTGCGGCGGCTGCATGGCGGCCGGCGAAGTACGTGATGGCCGTTCCGGCCACAGCGGTGTTCGTGGCGCTGTGCCTCGCGGCCTGGGGCGCGCGCTCCGGCGCGGCCACGGAGGCGAACAAACATGACCACTGACATCACGCTCGTATCGGACGTCATTCGCCGCAGTGCCGCCACGTGGCCCGCGAGGATCGCGGTGCAAACGGCCGATGGCGCATGCCGCCTGACCTATGCCGAGCTCCGGGATCACGTCGAACGCGGCGCCAGTCGATTGCTCGCGCTTGGACTGGAACCTGGAGCGCGCGTACTGCTCACGGCAGAGCCATCGCCGTACTGGATCGCGAGCTTCCTCGCGATTGCGCACGCCGGACTCATCGCAGTGCCCATTCCATCGAACACCTCGGCCGCACTGGTGCAGCTCGTGGCGGTGCACGCGAAGGTGCGCGTGTGCATTGCCGATCACGCTGGCAGCCGTCTCGCCTCGGCTCTGACCGGTCTCCGCTTCATCGCCGCGGCGGATCTGACCGCGCCGGGCGTCGAACCCGTCGCGCGCGCGTCGACACGTCCGGCAGAAAAGACCGCCGTGCTCGTTTTCACATCAGGCAGCACCGCGCGACCAAGGGCCGTCAGGCTCAGCCACGCCGCGCTGCGCGCCAACCTGCGTTCGCTGCAGGAGATGCGCCACGCCGAACCGGGCGAGACGTTACTGTCCACGCTGCCACCCTCACACGCCTATGAGCTCGTCGCGGGCCAGCTCGCGCCGCTGTCGGCCGGCGCGCGCGTGGTGTAT
>DASUGC010000210.1:0-11259 GCA_036274235.1 Vicinamibacterales bacterium | reverse complement strand
AACCCGGAACCCGGAACCCGGAACCCCTTTGATATTGTTCAGTCCGTGTTGAATCGACCGATTTCGTCGGTCCTGCTGGCCGCGTGTGTGCTGCGGGTGTGGCACATTCTGCTGCTGCGCCAGTACATGGATCGGCCGATTGTCGTGGCGCTGTGGCTGGTGGCGGCTGTGATCCTGGCGGCCTATCGCTTCCGCCTCCGGCGGTGGGGCCTGGCTCTCGCCTGCCTGTTCGCGGCCTGCACATTCACCTTCCATTGGGGTTTCGAGCGCGCGGCCTCGGACGGGCGCGAATACTTCGTGCAGCTCCGGTCATTCGTCATGGACCACGACCTGGACTTCACGAACGACAACGCAATCTTCGGCGCGCGCGGCGCCGCCAAGATGTACCCAATCGGCGTCGGCATTCTGTGGTTGCCGTTCTACCTGTTCGGCCATCTGTGGCTGAAGCTGGTGAACCTGTTCGGCGGCGCGTATTCGCTCGATGGTTTCACCAACCCGTATCAACGGGCGATCGGCATCGGCACCCTCGTGTACGGGTGCAGCGGCCTGGTGATGGTCTGGGGGATGGCGCGCGATTACTTTGACGACGCGATTGCAACGATGGCGACGATTGGGGTCGCGGCCGGCACGTTCTTCGTGTGGTACATCACGGTCGAAAACTCGATGACCCACGGCGCGTCAATGTGGAGCGTGACGCTCTTCCTGTACGTGTGGCATCGCGGCCGTCCTCGGGCCGCACAGGGCCAGCGCCCGGACGTTCCGGGCTGGCGATGGTGGGTCCGGCTCGGGCTGGTGGCCGGCGTGATGACACTGGTCCGCTGGCAGAACGTCATGTTCGCCGCGGTCGCGATGCCGGTGACGCTGTGGATCCTGCGGCGCGCGGGCGCGCGGGCATTGATCGGGGCCGCGATGTTCAGCGGCGCCTGGCTGCTCGTGTTCCTGCCGCAACTGGTGTTCTGGCAGATCGTTCGTGGGACCTGGCGCTCGATTCCCGCGGCCGACCACGGCTTCAGCCTGGCGTCCCTGCACGTCGCCGACGTCCTGTTCTCACCCAACCACGGACTGCTGGCCACCACACCGCTGGTCTATCTGATGCTCCTGGGCCTGCCGTTTTTCGTTCGACGCGATCCGCCGCTGGCGGCCGTGCTCATTGGCGGCTTCCTGGTCCAGGCGGTGGTCAATGGCGGCAGCCACGACTGGTGGGGCGGCGCGGGATTTGGCGCCCGGCGCTTTGACAGCAGCATGGTCCTCTTCTGCATCGGCCTGGCAAGTCTGTTCGCCTGGCTCCGGCGACGCCCGTTGGTGGCGCCGCTGACGGTCATGGCGGGGTTCATCGCGCTGAATCTGGCCCTGATGATCGACACGCGGCGCCAGACGCTGCATTCGGCGGAAGCGGTCACGGTTCCCGACATGATGCAGTCGGCCTACGCGCGCGTCGGCAATCCGTTCTCGTTCCCGTTCAATGCGTACGTCGCGTGGAAGTACGATGCGGATTGGGGCCTCTACGATCGGCTCAGAGGGCGGATCTACTCCAATATCGAGATCGATGTGGGTGAACCCGGCGATGACATGTTCCTCGGTCACGGCTGGTTCGGTCCGGAGCGCGACGCCGATGGAAGTTTCCGCTGGATGTCCGGATCGGCGGCCACCGTGGTCGTGCCGCTCCGGCAAACGGCGCGGTACAGGATTGAATTTGCGGCTCAGCCCGTCGCGATCCCGAATGGCGCCCGGCAGACGGTGTCGGTGATGGTGAACGGCGTCAAACAGGCGACCCTCGCCATGGTGCCCGGGCTCTCGCGCTACGAAGCCGACGTGCCGATGTCCGCCTGGCGCGTCGATCTGAATCAGATTCAATTCCTGGCCAGTGAATCCGTGGTGCCGCGCGATCTGGGCATTGGGCCGGACACGCGCGCGCTCGCGGTCCGGTTCGACACCATTCGCCTGCGCCTGATTCCAGGCGGCGCGCCGTGATCCGCCTGCGCCAGACGCGCGCTGCGCTCGCGGCTCCGGCGGGACGGCCTGCGAACCCCGTGGCCGCCCGGAAATTTCGCCAGCTCGCGTGGGCCGCTCTCGGCGCGACAGTGGTTGTGATCGTCTGGGGTGCGGTGGTCCGGGCCACCGGCTCCGGCGCCGGTTGCGGCAGCCACTGGCCGTTGTGCAACGGCGAGGTCGTACCGGTCGCACCCGCGGCCAAGACCGTCATCGAATTCGTCCATCGCATCAGCAGCGGCGTCGCCATGCTGTTGTCGCTCGGGCTGATGCTTGCGGCCCGCCGGGTGTTCCCGTCCGGCCATCGCGCGCGCGTGTGGGCCGCGGCATCGTTCGTCTTCATGCTGATCGAAGCGGCGGTCGGCGCGGGACTCGTTCTGCTTGGCCTGGTCGAGAACAACGCCTCCGTCTGGCGCGCGGCCTATATCGCGGTGCACCTGACCAACACGATGCTGCTCGCGGGCTCGATGACCGGCATGATCTGGTGGGCCGGCCGGCCCGTCGACGAGACGACGTCGACGTCGATCGCGCGGTCACGCGGGCTGACGTCGGTGCTCGTCGCCATGATCGTGGTCGCGGCCACCGGCGCAATCGTGGCGCTCGGCGACACGCTGTTTCCGGCGACGTCTCTGTCGCAGGGATTGGCCGCCGACGTGGATCCTGCGTCGCACTTCCTGATCAGACTGCGGGCGATTCACCCGATCGCCGCGGTGGCCGTCGCGCTCGCCACGATGTGGGTGATGCGACGCGACCCGGCGTTCACCGGGGCGCGAGGCGAGTCCATGCGCTCGCTGATCGTGATGCTGATCCTGACGCAGGCGGTACTCGGCGCGATCAATCTCCTGATGCTCGCGCCGCTGACGCTCCAGATGGCGCATCTCCTTGTGTCCAACATTCTCTGGATCGCTCTCGTGTGGGCGTGGGTCAGGGGCGGACAAGGGTCGAGTTCAGACGCGGAACAAACCGTGAAGAAGTGGAGGAGTAAAGCCCGGATTACTTGACGACGATTGTCGTTGTGGCCGTCCGTCCTTGATCGTCAGTGGCCTCAATCCGATGTTCGCCCGCTGCGAGTGGCCAGCGCACAGTGCCGCTTGTCGGTGAGGCGCCGACCGCAGTTCCGTCAACTCTCCAGTCGATGATGCCCGTGCCGCCGCGCGCGCGCAACGGCAACGTCTGGAATTCCGCACGCAGGGTCGGATCCCGCAGGAACGTCGCGCCGGCAAGCGGCGAGACGATTTCGAACGTCGCGCCGGCAGCCGATTCGTACGCCGGCGGCGCCGCGATCAGCGGATGCGAACGGCTCGACATGGCCACGTCCGGCGCGGCATTTGACGCCGCCCAGATTCGATAGGCATCCGGCCAGATCGTCATCACACCGTCAGGCGTGGCGCGGTGCCACGTGCACGTGTCGAGCGTGAGATCGTCGGGCAACCACTCGGTGGTGCGGTGGAGGCAGGACGCACCGGGCTTCATCCCCGACACGGCGCAGACTTCGCCGCGGTGAAGATCCGGCGTCGGCGCCAGAATCGGTGAATGATCGCCCACCGGCAGCGATCCATGCACGCGCTCGACGGCCGCCATCATGACGTCATGAAAGATGGGGCCGGCGCCGGTCACGCCGGACGACCCGACGAGTTCGCGGCGATCGAAATTGCCCACCCAGACGCCGACGGTGACCTCGGCCGTGTACCCCATCGCCCAATTGTCGTGATAGGCCTGCGACGTTCCCGTCTTGGCGGCCACTGTGAACGGAAACTCCAGGCTGCCGCCGCGTCCAAACACAAACGCGCGCGCCTCGTCGTCTGACAGGATGTCGGTGATCCAGAACGCGGTCCGCGCGGAGACGACGCGGTCCGTTGTCGCCGGGGCCGCGCCCGGCCCGGTCGCGGATGCGCGAAGCAGGCTGGGCCGGATGCGCTCGCCGCCGCGGGCGAGCATCGCGTACGCCGCGACGAGATCCGCCAGCGTCACCTCCGCGTTGCCGAGCGTGATGCCCAGGCCGTAGTGCGCCGCCGTGTCGCCGAGCGTGCTGATGCCGGCCTGACGCAGCACGCGCAGCAGGGCGGGCACGCCGATGTCGGCCGCCACGGCCACCGCCGGTACGTTCTCAGATCCTGCGAGGGCGGATCTGACGGCGAGCGGCCCGCGGAACTGATCGTCGTAGTTGCGCGGACGATAGAGCACGCCGGGCTCCGCCGTGGGAAACTCCGACGGCACGTCGGCCAGCACGCGGGCCGGGTGATAGCCGCGCTCGAAGGCGGCGGCGTAGGTGAACGGCTTCAGGGCCGATCCCGGCTGTCGCGGCGTCATGACCCCGTCGATCGCCCCGCCATGGGCGGCGTCAAAGTAGTTCCCCGATCCCTCCCACGCCAGGTATTCGCCGCTGCGATTGTCGAGCACGGCCACCGCGACATTGAACGCGTGGTGTTCGACCAGCTCGCGCCGCCGCGCGTCGATGATGCCGCGAACCATGCGCTGCAGGCCGGCGTCGAGCGTCGTTTCGATGCGAGCCGGCGGCGCCGCGCCGGCGGCGGCCAGCACGCGCTCGACAAAGTGCGGCGCGATCGACTGCGGGACGTCCCGGCGCAACGCCACCCGCTCCGCTGTGGCGATGCGATATTCCTGCGGCGTCAGCCAGCCGCGCAGCCGCATGCGATCGAGGATCCGCTGCTGCCGCGCGCTGGCGGCCGCGGGATTCTTCCAGGGGTTATATCGGGTCGGCTGCTGTGGCAACGCGGCAATGAACGCGGCCTCAGCGGGCGTCAGATCGCGGGCGCTCCGGCCAAAGTAGGCAAGCGACGCGCGCTCGGCGCCTTCGATCTGATTGCCGTACGGCGCCAGATTCACGTACAGCGCCAGGATTTCGGCCTTGCTCAGCCGATGCTCGAGCCTCAGCGCCACGATGGCTTCGTTGATCTTGGTGAGCCAGCCGCGCCCGGTCTGGGGGGACCGCGCGGCCAGCAGCCGCTTGGCCACCTGCTGCGTAATGGTCGATCCGCCCTCGACAAGCCGGCCCGCACGGACATCGTGCCAGGCCGCTCGAACGATCGCGATCGGATCCAGGCCGATGTGCCATTCGAACCGCTCGTCTTCGGCCGCAAGCGTCGCATGCGCGAGGGCCGGCGGCACGTCCTGGATCCACTCCGCGCGCGTGCCGGCCGCCGATCGCGCCTCGTAGATCACCTCGCCGTGGCGATCGACGATGGTCGTGGAGATGCGAGCCGTGTGATCGAGCAGACCGGCCGGAAGCGGTCCGAGGCGCACCCAGGCCGCGAGCGCGACGAATGCACCGGCCACGATGGCGATGGTCCAGCGTCGCCGCCTAACGAACACGACAAATGCGGACAGTCTGCGGGGCGTCATTTGATCACCACCGTCGCCGGCGCGCTGCGGCCGTTGACCTCAGGCGCGTACATCTCTTCCGCCCACGTGCCGGGCGCACTGAAGGTGCCGGCCGTGGTCGCGCGCACGATGTACGAGAACTCGTGGCGGCCCTGGCTGAGCCGCGTCGCAAACAAGGCGACGCGGTCGTCGTACTTCTCCACGTAGTCAAAGCCGCCGCGCTGCCACCAGGTGAAGAACGAGCCGTCTGACGGCTGGGATGACGCGTCTTTCGCCAGATCCGCCGCCGTGGTGCGGAACCACGAATCGACGGCCTCGAAGCCGGCGGCGAGCGGGTCGCTCACCGCGACGTAGCGCCGCTCCTTGGGCAGCGTGATGGTGAGCGTGACGCGAATCAAGTCGCCGGCGGCAAATGTCGTCGCCGGGGGGCCGTCGCCGGCATCGCTGAGCCGCGCGTACTGGCGTTCGACGTGAATGCCCTGGTCCGAAGGCGGCAACGGCGCCGAAGGCACGAACTGCAGGCGCGCGGCATAGTAAAGACGGCCGGTCCCCGCGCGGCTGAGTGCAAGATCCGTTTCCGTGCCTGAGGCGACCTGTCGCAGCAGGTCAGGCATCGCCAGCCGCACGGACTGCGAGGCCGACGATCGGCCCCGGAACGCCGCCGAGCCAATGGTGTCGGCGCCCAGGGTGACCGTGGCCGAGAAGTTGGGCTCGGTCGCCTCGAAGACTTTGTAGTAACCGACGAGCGCTTCGAGCGCCATCGCGTTCTCCTGCGTATTGCGCCACCGGCCGTTGCGGCGCTCGCCAAGCAGGCCGCGCACCAGCGCCGGAATCAACTGCGCATCGTCTCGCCGGCGCGAGAGTCCTTCCAGGACCACGGCCGTCGAGCGCACGTTCGAGTTCCAGAGCCACAGGAGCGCGTCATCGTCGAGCTCTTCGACATGAGCACGGTCGCCTTCGACGCGGACGGCGTTCATGAGGCGGCGGATCACGTCTGCGTACTGCGGATGGCGCGCGCCGGTGGGGCTGACCATCGCATCGGCCAGGTACGAAAGCGCGAAGATCGGGAATGCGTTCAGCCGGCTCGCGAGCCGGGTGATGTTCCCATCCTGGTTGACGTGGCGCGCTGTGAGCTCGCGGACGGCGTACGACGCGCTGGCGGTCCACGCCGGCAGCCACTGAGGCAGGTCGGGCGGGTTCGCCTTCAGTTCCGTTTCCAGAAATGCGATGGCCCCCGGCTCATCGATGGCGGGCCTGGCCAGGCCCACGCCGCTCGCAACGCGCAGCACGTGGAGGACGTAGGACGTGAGATAGAAATTTCCGTAACGGCATCGCTCCGGCCAGTAACCGAATCCGCCATCGGCGCACTGATACTTCGGCAGCTCTTCCAGCAGCGCTGTCGCGCGCGCGCGATAGTCGGCCGGGGCAATGTTGCCCATCGAGAACGCAGAGCCGAGGTCGGCCGCCAGCGCAAGAGCCAGCGCGGCCGAGGATTTCTGCTCGGCGCAGAAGAACGGATAGTCCGCCAGGTATCGCGCGCCTTCGCCGAGCCCGACGAGCGCGGACGAGGCCATGTCGATCGACAGCCCGCCGGCGGACGCGAGCACGCCGGCCGGTACCGCCAGCCGTTCGACGGCGCGGTCGGCGGTATCGCCAAACGCGGCCGTGGTTTCCATTCGCGCGGGCGCGCCCACGGGCAGCGTCATCTCGAAGGCATCGGTGTTTGTGCCGGCGGTCACGGTCACACGCACGCGCGCGTTGCCCACGCCGCGCGCGATGGCGTCAAACCGCACCGCCGTGGTCGCGCCGGCGCTGAGACGCTGGCGCGACTCGGTGACGCCCTGGAATTCGAGCCGCGACGGATCCAGGCTTTGAATCGTCACGATGGCGTCGGCCGCGTTCTTCTGCGTGTTGCTGACGAGCGCGCCGAACGACGCGCGGTCGGACAGCGCGAGGAAGCGGGGCAGCAGCGGCAGCAGCGTGATGGGCTTGGAGACGCGAATGCTGGCCGTTCCGCTGCCGAATCGCGACGCCGTGTCGCCGGCGACGGCCAGAATCGTGTACGTCGTCAGCGATTCCGGCAGCGTCACCTCGCGTGTCGCGCGGCCGCGTGCGTCGGTTTCGACCGAGCCCAGCCAGAAAGCCAGCGGCCGGAAATCCGTTCGCGCCGTCACCTCGCCGCCGCCGCCTCCCTCGTCCGCGCCTTTCGGCGTCAGCACGCGCCGGCTGATGATGCGCTGCCGGCTGTCTTCGTTCATGACCTGCAGGCCCTTCCTGACATAGATCGCGCTGGCCACGTCAGGCGCGGCGTAATCAGTCAGCGCCAGCACGCCGCGATCCACCGCCCACAGCGTCACTTCGCTCGCGGACGCCTTGCCATTGGAATCAGAGACCGCGACGCTGACTTTGGCGGTATTCGCCGGCCGGTACTCGTCCCGATCCGCGGACACTTTGAGATCCAGCCGCTTGGTGTCATCGACAACGAGCAACTCGGTGTAGCCCAGTCGAAACGCGGGCTTGCCCGGATCGCTGCCGTCGGTGCCGGGATCCGCCGACGTCCGCCCGCGGATCAGCAGGACGGAAACGAACACATTGGGGATGTCCTGTGCCGTCAGCGGCACGTCGATCGTCTGTTGCGTCGAGGCCAGCGTAAAGCGCTTGTACGAGCGAACGCCCTCGCGCTCGATCGTCATCAGCGCCGTCGCGCGTTCCCACGGCGACTTGATCAGGATGCGGGCCGTCTGCCCGGGCTTCCAGCTCTTGTGTTCCGGCTCGAGCGTGATCCGATTGTGGTCGTACCGCTCCCACGCGGTGTAACCGGAACCCGAGGCGTAGAAGCTGTGATCCGTTCGCGCCGTCCGGCCGTTCCGATCGCGGGTGGTGACCCGGAGCACGTACGACCCGCCTTCCGGCACCTCGAAATGCAGGGGCACCGGTTTGTCGGACGTACGGATCGTCCACTGGCCCGATGGAATCTCGATCCGCTCGGACTCCCACTCGTAGAATCCCGAACCTTCCGCGTGCCGAACGGAGTTCCACTGCCAGCGAACAAGGGTGGCCGACACGTTCAGGCCCGCGACGGGCTTTCCCTCGAAATCCACGGCGACGATGTCCACGTCGCCGCCTTTGTCGGTGGTGGCGAATTGATCGGTCCGCCCGACGCCCAGGTAGACCGAGGCGGGGTGCAATACGACGCTGGCACGGTTCGCGATGTGCTGGCGTGAAATGTCCTCGATGTCGGTTTCGAACGTGTACCGATAGGGCAGGTCCAGCGCGCGATCGGTGGGAATGCTTGCCGCGAAGTGGCCGGCCGCGTCGAGCACCGCTTCGGCGCCGGCCACGGTCCTGGTCGCGCGTTCGCGCGCGTCCGGGTAATAGCCGAACTGGTACTGTTCGATGGGAAATCTCTCACGGATGGCCGCCGGGATCTCGTCCAGCGCGGGCTCGCGCGTCATTGTCCACTTGACGGGCCGCTTCGCCATCGATCCGCCGAAGAGATATCGCCCGGTCACGCTGCCGGAGAGTACGGCGCCGGCAAGATCGTCAGCGCTGGCGAGCTTGACGTCCACGCTGAAGTCCGGCCGGCGGTAGGCCGCCACCAGAAAACTGCCGTTCACGCGCTGCTGCCAGCTGGAGTCGGGCTCGTACTCCACGGCGTCATTTCGCGCCGGCCGCGTACTGCCGGGCACTGAGACCGCAATCTGATAGTGCCCGAGCGTGCCGCTGGCTGGAATCGTCCAGGACCATTCGGCGCTGCTCCAGCGATTGATCGTCACCGTCCGCTTGTCCACCTCGTTGCTGCGCGTGTCCAGGAGCCGGACGTCCAGCGTCGATCCGGCGGGCAGCAGGCGGATGCCGCCGGCCGCCGAGTCGGCGCGGACGATCGCCTTGAACTGGACTGTTTCGCCGGGCTTGTACACGCCGCGATCGGTGAATACCGATCCGCGGAGGTAGCCCGCGCCGTCGGATCGATCGAAATCCACCCGGAAATCCCACGGCTCGATGCCCTCGTTCCAGTTCGAAACCACATACGCCACGTCGTCGTTCTTCTGCGCGAGCACGACGAAGGCGACGTCCCAGTACCCTTGAGAGCCGCGCAGCGGCAGCGCCGGAGCCATCGCCACGCCGTCGCGACCGGTGGTGCCGCGCCACAACACGGTGTTCTTCGTATCGACGATGGAGACGGCGGCATCGGCGACGGCTTCGCCGTTGTCGAGCCGCGCGACGAAGATCAGCGTGGACTGCGGGCTGTCTTTCACGCTGATCCCCAGATTGGTCACCTGCACGAGCGTGGACTTGTCGCGAGGCACGGGTTTCGAGCGCGCGATTGAGTCGCCCGGCGCCAGGCCTGCCCAGAACAATCCCGTGGTGCCGGCGGTGCCGGCGCGCCGGAGATCCAGTCCGTACGACTGGATCTGATTGGGTGTGACCGGCAGGCGGCGCACGACGCCGGAGCCGGACGGGGTTCCACGAAAGTCATTCCGCTCGAGAGCCAGCAGTCTCGGCATCAGGTCGGCCGGCGAAATCGGCACGACGTATTCGGTAATCGTCTGGAAATTCCGTGAATAGAACGGCAACTGCGGGCCGCTCGAACTTTCCCAGACGCCATAGCCGTCGCCAAAGCTCACAAAGGCGCGCTCGTTCCAGTTCTGCACGATGAACGTGGCCGGGTAGCCCAGCGTCTGGCCGTCCTGGGACTGCAGCGACGGATCGAGGCGCAGCGCCCAGGTCCGATCCGGCGGCTGGCGATCGAAGCCGCCATCCTCCACGCCGTGGTACATCGACGCATCGCGCGGCGCCGATTTGACCGGCGCCGTCTTCGCGACGGCGGTTTCGCGGCCGGCGGTCGAGATATCCCGGGCAGACAGAGCGGCCGCAAATGGCGCGGTGTGCACCGGGACGCTGAATTCGATGGCGTTGTAGTCGGAAGACGTGCACTCCTCACGGCAGCGAATGCCGTTTGCAAAAAAGACCGGCTCCATCGGCGCGACGGTCCGCTGGACCGCGCCGAAGGTTTCCGGCCCCTGAAGTCCCGGCATCCGCGCATCGATCGCGAATTCCAACTGGGTGCCTGGTGGGACCGGTGAGCTGGTTTCAAGGATGGCTCTATCAGGCTTGGCGCTGAACTTCTTGCTGTCCCATTCGGTGGCTACGCGCATCGCCACCACATCGGTCCGCGAAGCGGTTCGACGCGCCTCTGCCACTTTGGCATCGAATTGCCGGATGCCCTCGGGATCAGACGCGAGAAGGCGCGCGCGCTCGGCGCTCGTCATCTCCGGGACGCGGGGCTCATGGGCGCTGAAGCGGGCAACGAGATGCGCGAGCACGTCGTTGGCGCGGACCGGCTGATTGAACATGAGCGCGACCGTGACCGGATCGGTCGCGCGGTCGTTTCGCCGAGCCCATGTAATCCCGCGCAGCCGGACGGTCGGAGTGGTGAACGTCAGCGTGTAGGGCGCGCGCAGCCGCCGGCCGGCGACGCTTTCAGCGCCGGCATCGACCGTGACCTGGTACTTCGTGCCGAACGGCAGCGTGGATTGCTCCGGATTGAAGAGCAGCGTGCTCGTCCCCGACCAACGGAAGACGCCGGGTATCGACGGCGTGATGTGCACCCACGCCGGCGTCGGGTTCGACGGCACGCGTCCGAGCGGCACCATCGGCTCCGAGAACACGATCCTGATTTCCAGCGCCTGCGGCAGCTCCTGCAATTCGCCGTTCGGCCCGGCATTGACGATGGTGAGTTCGGCCGTTTGAGAGGCGAGCGACGCGGCCGAGGCCAGCACCACAGAGGCGATCAGAAAAAGTCGGCGAATCATGGGAGTGTCTCGGGGCAAGGGGAAGGAAGGGGGTCCGCAGACGTTTTGGTGAGGTTCAGTTCACCGGCCAGTGACACTGCGCGTTTCGTGCCAGATTGCTTCTGTTCAGTTT
>DASUGC010000209.1:0-15216 GCA_036274235.1 Vicinamibacterales bacterium | reverse complement strand
AATGGCAAACAGGACGACCGGACCGATCGCCGCGATCACGAAGAACAGGAACAGCTTGCGATAGAAGCTCGCGCGAATTTCCGCGAACAGCCGGCCGATCGGGGCGATCTGCCGCTGGAGAAACGGCCCGAGCACCACGGTGGCGCCGAGGTACAGCACGAACAGGAGCCCGAGCATCGCGGCGGATTCCGCCAGGCGAGTCGCGTGCTGGATCGGCGTGGGCGCGGGGTAGCCGACGGCGTAGATGCCGCCGCGATCGCTGAGAAAACGAATGTGATAGGTCCGGCCGTCCACCGCGCGATCGATCCAGAACGGATCGCGCGACCGCGTCATGCGTCCGCCAATCTCTTCGTCGATCGGCCAGATGATGCGACCGGACGCGAACAGCGGCTGGAAGCTCCAGCCGTACACGGCGACCTGCAGTTCGGCGACCCGCGATCCGCGCCCGTTCGGATCGCCGCTGCCGAGCGCGTCATAGTACGGATTGGCCGACGTCACGAATGGCAGCGTGCGGTAGTCGGGGACGATGCGGATGACGACGGCGCCCAGGAATTCGTCCCCGGCGCCGCACAGACCGCGTTCGGCATGCAGCATGAGCCGATCGCCCGCGCCAAATCGCGCGAAATAGGCGAACGCGTCCCACTGGCAGCCGTCACCCTGCCAGGTCTGTTCGCTCGACTGCGGCAGCGAATCGAATTCCGGGACATTGAGCGCGAAGCGGCTGACGAGCGCGCGGTGCGGTCCGTACAGCTCAATCAGGGCCGGCACACGCTCGTCCTGCAGGACGGTCCGCTTCCAGATCCGGAAGGCCAGTTGACTCCCGTTCACCGACGTTCCGGCTTCGCGGAGCAGATCAGGAAGGTCCGTGATGGCGTCGATGTCGGCGCGGGCCGCGTCGAGCGTCGCCGAGAGAAAATCCGGCTGCTGCGCGGCCTGCGTCTTCGGTGCATAGTCGTACTCGACAATCTGGCGCGTCGCCCGATCGGCCGACGCCGCGGCCAGCGGATACATCGCGAGGACGGCTCCGAGCAGCGCCCAGAACTGCAGCACCAGACGGCGCGCTTCGCTGGTGTGGCGGTAGTGCGTCCGCACCTGGTTGGCGACAAGGCCGAAGACGCCGGCGCACACGCCGATCGCGAGCGCGCCGCCCGCCGGCCAGACCGCGCCTTGCCGATCGAACGTCGCAAAGGCCGCCATGCCGGGCGCGAGCCACAACGCAAAGGCCACCCAGCCTCCGAGCCGGCGCCAGGACAGGGACCAGCGGGCTGCGAGTACGCCGAGAGTGCAGGCCACGGTCCAGGCGATCGCAACCTGAATGAGGAGCAGTGAGGCGAAGTCGGCTGCCGCCGTGGCGCTGGCGGGGATCGCCGTCACGTGCGTGGAGTCGGCCGAGACCGGACTGATCGCCCGCTGGAACACCGCAGCGGCGGCCAGGAAACCGCCCGCCAGGATGGCGCCGCCGGCGAGTTGCTCGACAAGAAATGCGGCCGAACGCCGCCCGGCCGTGCGGATCGGTCGCACGGATCGCCAGGCGGTGCCCGGCCCGAGCGCCGCAGCGCCCAGCGCCGCCGCCGCGCCGGTGAACTGAATCCATGCCGGATCGATCCCGCCACGTCGCATCAGCCAGGCGACGCACGCCGCCGCGGCCCCTAGCAGAGCCATCATGGCGAACGACCAGGTCGCGGCCTCGATCGCTGACGCCGACCTGCGACGCTTTCCATTCAGGCGCGACACGAGCGCCAGACAGACGATCGCCCACGGCGCCACGACGACGAGCGCGATGCGCCACCGGAACACGCCGCGTGACTGCTCGATCTGTTCGGGCGAGACCCGCACCCGCACGAGCGGCGATCCGCCGGGGGCCGGGATGATCAGCTGGTCGGGATCACCGGCGAGCCCGTTTCCGGCCAGCTCGATCGGAATAGGGCCGACAGTCGAGGCCACCCTGAGACCCTGGGTCGTCGCGGGCGATGACGGCATGGACAACAGCGCTTCCGCGGCGGCAATTCCGACGCGCTTGCCGTCGCGCTCCACTGGGCGCACGAACACCAGACGAAGGCCCCTGGCGCCCGGCACGGCCATCAACGCGGGCGCGCGATTGAGTTGTGATGCTGAGAGATCTTCCGCGGGACCTTCGGTCCAGGCGAGCGCGCGGTAGGCGCTCTCGGGAGCGGTGGGCACCCAGATGGTCGCGGACACGGCCTGCGCATCGGTCGGCGACGGATTGTTCAGCTGAGCGAACAGTTCCGGGACCCGATCGCGCGAGACGGCGGCGGCGGCAATCAGGGCCGCGTCGCGTGAGACGCGGGTGGCCGTGGCCTCAACGGCGCGCGCGCGCTCGGCGACGCGTTGTGTGAGCTCGGCCTGCAGGTGCGGACGGACGTCGTCACCCCACCCGAACCGAGCGGCGTCCCAGACCAGGCCAGCCAGCGCGAGCACGGCGGAGACGCCGGCTGCCATGGCGAGAAGTCGCGTTCGAGACACGGACACCACTACTGGAAATGGCAGGGCACGGCTGAGGATACCAAAACCCGGATGCTATACTCGCGGCGACGAACGCCTCGCGTTTTGTCTCTTCCATGTCTCCCGCGCTCTCGATTCGAGCGGCACTGACGCGCGGAGCCGTCATGACTCTCGCCAACTGGCCCATCGTGCTCGTCGAGTTCGTCGTGGAGACCGCGTACAAGGCCGCGATTGGTGTGCCGATTCTGGGCGGCGCCTTTATGGTGGCGCTGCTGCTCGGCGTGGATGCCCGCGCGCTCGTCGGCGAAGAGCTCGTGACGGCCGCCGATCAAATCCTGTTTCGCCTGGGCACGGCGCCGGCGGCGCTCGTGGCCTTTCTGGCGGCGCTGGCCATCGTGGGCATCGGCGGCGCCGTGACGATGTACGTGGTGAAGGCCGGCACGCTGGCGATACTGGTCAGAGCAGAAGGCCGGGCGCCGGAACTCTATCGCCGCCCCGGTGGAATCGGGGTGATGCGGGAAGCCGCCGTGTATTCGCTGCCCGCACTGTGGGACTCGGTCCGGCATTTTGAACGGCGTGCCGCGGTCCTGGCCTTCTGGCTCGGGCTGACCTACGTGCTGGTGGGGGGTGGCTATCTGATCGCGGTCGGCTGGGGTGCGCGGCTGGTGGCCGAGTCGCCGTGGTCCGCGGTCTGGCCGCTGCTCGTGCTCGTCGCGACGAGCGCCGCGGCCGTGGGCATTGTGGCGGCCAACCTCGTGTTTGACCTGGCGCGCGTGGTGATCGTCACCGACGACTGCGGCGTGCGCGCGGCGCTCGCGCGCGTGCGGGCGTTTCTCCTGGAGGATGCGCGGCAGGTGCTGGGCATCTTCGGCGCCATGGGCACTATCCTGCTGCTCGCCACGGTGGGGTCGATAACGGCGACGGCGGGCCTGGCGCTGGTAGCATGGGTACCGCTCGCCGGCCTGCTGTTCGTGCCGCTGCAAGTCGCGTTCTGGATCGTTCGCGGGTTGCTGTTTGATTACATGGGACTGGTGACGTTGTCGGCCTACCAGACGCAGTATCGCCGATTCGCCGCGCCGCAGGCCGCGCCGCTGCGCGTGCAGGACGCGGCGGTCCGGGACGTGAGAGTCAAGGACGTGAGTTAAGGCCCGTGAGTTGACCAACAGATGAGCCACTACGATTCGTTTTTTTCGCAGGCGTCCGGACAGATGCGGGAATCGGCCATCCGGCAGATGGGCACCGTGCTGGCCGGAGCGGTGGACATGATTTCGTTCGCGCCCGGCTATCCGGCCGAAGATCAGTTTCCGTGGCACGCGCTTGGTGAGATCGCCGCCGAGCTCCTCACGGGCCGCGACGGCGCCGTGCTGCAGTACGGGCCCACGCGCGGCTACAAGCCGTTGCGCGACGCGACGATTGACCTGATGCGCGTGCGGCATGTCACGACCACCGCCGAGCAGATCGTCATGACCACGGGATCCCAGCAGGGCCTGGATCTGGTCGCGCGCGTGCTGCTCGATCCCGGCGATGTCGCCCTGATGGAATTGCCGTCGTACACCGGCGCGATTTCGGCGTTTCGAAATGTCGGCGCCACGCTTGCCGGCGTCCGCCAGGAAGCGGACGGGATCGATCTGGACCATCTCGAGGAAACGTGGGGCCGTCTGCGCGCCGACGGCCGTCGCGTCAAACTCCTCTACGTGGTCCCGAATTTCCAGAATCCCACCGGGCTGCTGATGAGCCTGGCCAAACGGACCGCGCTCCTCGAGTGGGCCGCTCGACACCGCGTGTTAATCGTTGAGGACGATCCGTACCGGGACATCTATTTTCCCGACGTCTCGCGCGAGGAAGATACGCGGCCGCTGGCGGCCGACGATCGCGACGGCATGGTCGTCTACCTCAGCAGCTTCTCGAAGACGCTGGCGCCGGGCTTTCGCGTCGGGTGGGTGAGTGCGCCGCCGGCGGTGGCGAGCAAGATTGAGCTCTCCAAGCAGGCGGAAGATCTGTGCACCGGGGGTCTCGACCAGCGCATTGTCTATGAGGCGTGCCGCCGGGGTCTTCTGGCGACGCACGTGCCGAAGCTCCGCGCGCATTATCAGCACAAGCGCGACACGATGATCGCCGCGATTGAGCGTGACATGCCGGATCGGGTGAGCTGGGTCGCGCCGCGCGGCGGGTTTTTTCTCTGGGCCGCGCTCAAAGACGGTCTCACGACCGGCCAGGTCATGCCGCTCGCCCAGAAGCGAGGCGTGATCTTCGTGGAAGGCCACGCCTTCTTTGTTGACGGCTCGGGCGCCGAGTGCCTGCGCCTGTCGTTCTCGGCGCCGAGTCCTGCGCGGATCGATGAGGGGGTCGCCCGGCTCGCCGCCGCCATTGCCGACGCGTCCGACCGTCGCGCGTCGGCGGAACCTGCGGCGGTTCGCTAGGGCCGCGTTCCCTTGGGCGGACCCCACGCCATCAGGATCCATTTCTGATCCTGGGCAGTCGTGACGGTGATGACCCGTGTCCGGTCAGGCGTGGCCGCCGCGGACTGCAGCGTCAGCGAGGCGGGTAGATTCGGCGCCGCCGCCGGCCGCCGGACATGGCCGTCGGACTGAACCTCGATGACGCGGCCATCGGTGAGCGCGACAGCCACACTCTCGCCGATCCGCATGGGCCCCGACACGGGCCGATTCGGCAACGAGAGGTGCCATCGTTCGGATCCGCCTCCGGGCGTGAACGCGTACAGGATGTTGTTCAGCAGCGTGAAGTACACCGAGCGCGCGTCCACGACCGGCGCGCCGATGGCCCGAATCTTGGCGTAATCCCACTCAGGTTTCGCGCTCCCGGCCTTGTCGAAGGCGTACAGGTGCCCATTCGACGCCGACAAATACACCCGTGGACCGGCGGCCCCGAGCGATTCGGGTTTGGCCTCCAGCGGGAAACGCCATTGGACCGCTCCCGTGGCGTCGTCGATCGCCACAAGCGACCCGTCGTCGAGCCCCACGAAGACGACGCCGGAATCGAAGACGACCGCGGTTGCCGGCGGCGACCCGAGGGGCGCCTGCCATGTTTGCGAGCCCCGGCTGTCAAACATCCGCAACTCCTGACCGGTCACGACAGCCAGCCGGGTGTCGACCGCGAACATGCCGTCGGGCGCTTTGTCGAGCCCGGCGCGCCATGCCACCTCGTTCCGATCCTGTCGAATCGCCGCAAGGCCCGTGTCCGCGGCGGTCACCACCACGTCGCCAATCGCGACCGGCGGCCGCGACGAGGTGTGTGACGAGGACCACAAAAGCACGCCGTCTCCCGTGAGATCGAACGACATCAATCCGACGGCGGGCCCGGCGACGAACGCGGCGTGTGCGCCCACGGCGAGCCACGGCGCGTCCACAACGGATTCAGGGCCTTCGGGCGTCGGGATCGGCTGCTGCCAGCGGAGTTCGAGACCGGCGGGCTCCGGCGGCGCCGTCGACAGATGGTGAGCGGCCGTGCATCCGGCGACAATACCGGACGCGAGGAACGCGCTCGACGTCGCGAACACGATGCGTCGCGGATTCAACACGCGCTTATAATAGCGACTTCCTGTGGCGCGTCAGCGGCTGGCGCGGCGCCATTCCGGTGCCCGTGACACATCAGACAATCGTCGTCATTGATTTCGGATCGCAGTTCACGCAATTGATTGCCCGGCGGCTGCGTGAACTGTCGGTGTACTCGGAGATCGTGCCGCCGCACACGACGGCCGCGCAGATCGCGTCCCGCCATCCCGCCGGCATCATTCTGTCGGGCGGACCGAGCAGCGTGGCGGAGACGGGCGCGCCTCAGGTGGATCCCGGGATTTTCGCGCTGAACGTCCCGACACTGGGCATCTGCTATGGCATGCAGCTGATGAGTCACATGCTCGGCGGCGCCGTGAGCCCGGCGCACAGCCGGGAATACGGACACATCGTGGTGCATCTGTCCGCCACGGCGCGGCTGTTCCAGGAACTTCCGGCGACGCTGAAGGCGTGGGCGAGCCACGGAGACTATGTGGCGGCCGCGCCTCCCGGGTTCCAGGTGACCGCGACCTCTGAAAACGCGCCGGTGGCCGGCATGCAGAGCGTGGAGCGGCAACTTTACGGGGTGCTGTTTCATCCCGAGGTCGCGCATACGGAGCGCGGCGAGCAGATTCTCCGGAATTTTGCCTTCGGCGTCTGCGGGTGCACGGGCGACTGGACGATGGCGTCGTTCGTCGAGGAGAGCGTCGCGAGGATTCGGGCGCAGGTCGGGACGCAGGGCAAGGTCGTCTGCGGTTTGTCCGGCGGAGTGGACTCGACCGTGGCGGCGATGCTCATCCATCGCGCCATCGGGGACAGGTTGACCTGCATCTTCGTGGACAACGGATTGCTGAGGCAGGACGAGGCTGAGCAGGTCCGCCGGCGTTTCGAACGTCTGCAACTCCCGCTGGATTTCGTCGATGCAACGGACGAGTTTCTGGACCGGCTGGCGGGGGTCACCGATCCGGAGCGCAAGCGCAAGATCATTGGCGCGGCGTTCATCGACGTGTTCGAACGGCGCGCGACCGAGTTGGGCGGATTCGATTTCCTCGCGCAAGGCACGCTGTACCCCGACGTGATCGAGAGCGTGTCCGTCGTCGGGCCCTCGCACGCGATCAAGAGCCACCACAATGTCGGCGGCTTGCCGGAACGCATGAATTTTGCGCTCGTCGAGCCCCTGCGCCTGCTCTTCAAGGACGAGGTGCGGGCCGTGGGCAAGACGCTGGGGCTCGAAGACGAGTTCGTCTGGCGCCAGCCGTTTCCGGGTCCCGGCCTGGCCGTGCGCCTCCTCGGGCCGATCTCGCGCGATCGCCTGGACCTGTTGCGGCGAGCGGACAGCATCATCGCGGATGAGATCCGGAAAGCCGGCTGGTACCGGCGCCTGTGGCAATCGTTCGCCGTGCTCTTGCCGGTGCAGAGCGTCGGTGTGATGGGCGACGGCCGGACGTACGAGCACACGGTGGCGCTCAGGGCGGTCGAGAGCCGAGACGGCATGACGGCGGACTGGGCCCGGCTGCCGCACGAACTGCTCGGCCAGATCTCCTCGCGCATCGTGAACGAAGTCCGTGGTATCAATCGAGTCGTGTACGACATCAGCTCGAAGCCACCGGCGACGATCGAGTGGGAGTGATGGCGGAATTCGTCCACCTTCACCTGCACACGGAGTTTTCACTCCTGGACGGCGCGTGCCGGGTCGGCGAACTTCTGGATCGCGCCGCAGCGTTGAAGATGCCGGCCGTCGCGGTGACGGAGCACGGCAATTTGTTTTCCGCCGTCACGTTTCATGACGCCGCGCGCAAACGCGGCATCAAGCCGATTCTCGGTTGTGAGGTGTATGTCGCCCCGGGCGATCGCGTCGATCGGTCGGGCACGCCCGGCGAGACCGCCAATCACCTGGTGCTCCTGGCGGAGACGAACGAAGGGTTTCACAACCTCATCAAGCTGGTGTCCTCGGGGTACACGGAGGGTTTCTATTACAAGCCTCGCATCGACAAGGCGCTGCTGGCCGAGCACGCGCGCGGGCTCATCGGCCTGAGCAGCTGCCTGAAGGGGGAAGTCGCCACCGGGATCCGCACGGATCAGATGGCCAAGGCCAAAGCGGCGGCCGCGAGGTTCAGCGACATTCTCGGCCCGGGAAATTTCTTCCTCGAGATGCAGTATCAGGGGATCGACGAACAGCTGACGGTCAACCGTGGCTTGATTCCGATCGCCCGGGACCTTGGCTTGCCGCTCGTCTGCACGAACGACGTCCACTACCTGAATCAGACCGACCAGCATCCGCACGACGTGCTCCTGTGCATCGGCACCGGCAAGAGCATCAACGACGAGAAGCGGCTGCGCTATCACGGCGATCAGTTTTTCCTGAAGACGCCGGATGAGATGGCTGCCGTGTTTGGCGACTATCCGGAGGCGATGAAGAATACGCTGGCCATCGCGGAGCGGTGCGATGTCACGCTGCCAAAGGGCGAATCGTTCCTGCCGAACTTCGCGGTTCCGCACGGCTACACGGTGGATTCGTACTTCGAACACGTGGCGCGCCAGGGTTTCGCCGCGCGGGTGCCAAGACTGAAGGAGGCGGAAGCCCGTGGCCAGCTGCGCCGGCCGCTCGCCGACTACGAGGCGCGGCTGACCTACGAAATCGAGCTCATCCAGCGCATGAAGTACTCCGGGTACTTCCTGATCGTCTGGGATTTCATCCGGCACGCGCGCGAGCGGGGGATTCCCGTCGGCCCGGGGCGCGGCTCGTCGGCGGGCAGCCTCGTCGCGTACTCGATGAAGATCACCGACGTGGACCCGCTCCACTACGACCTGTACTTCGAGCGGTTCCTCAACCCGGAACGCGTGTCGCTGCCCGATATCGATGTGGACTTCTGCGAGCGCCGGCGCGGCGAGGTCATTTCCTACGTCACCGACAAGTACGGTCGCGAGAATGTCGCGCAGATCATCACGTTCGGCACCATGAAGGCGAAGGCCGCGGTCCGCGACGTCGGCCGCGTCATGGAGATGCCCATCTCCGACGTGAACCGCGTGGCCAATCTCATCCCGAATCAGCTCGACATGACGCTCGATCTCGCGCTGCAGGAGGCACCCCCGCTGGCCGATCTCGAGAAGAACGACCCGCGCGTCAAGGAACTGATGGCCGTGGCCAAGCGGCTCGAGGGGATGACGCGGCACGCGTCCGTCCATGCCGCCGGCGTGGTCATCACGCCGAAGCCCCTGACCGAGTTCGTGCCCCTCTACAAGAGCGCCAAGGACGAAATCACGACGCAGTGGGCCATGAAGGAAATCGAGCGGGTCGGCCTGCTCAAGATGGACTTTCTCGGCCTCAGCACGCTGACGCTGCTCGACGACGCCGTGAAGCACATCCAGGAGACGACGGGCGACGCGATCGACCTGATGAATATTCCGCTCGACGACGCCAAGAGCTACCAGATCTTTCAGAACGGGCAGACGCACGGCGTCTTCCAGTTCGAGAGCTCCGGCATGCGCGACACGCTGCGGAAAGCCAAGCCCCAGTGCCTCGACGATCTCATCGCGCTCAACGCGCTGTACCGTCCCGGGCCGCTCCGCGGCGGCGTCGTCGACGACTACATCGCCCGGAAGCACGGCCGCGTCGAGGTCACGTACGAGCTGCCGCAGATCGAGCCGCTCCTGCGCGAAACGTACGGCGTCATGGCCTACCAGGAGCAGGTCATGCGCGTGGCCAGCGAGCTGGCGGGTTTCACGCTCGGCCAGGCCGATGAGCTGCGCCGCGCCATGGGCAAGAAGGACGCCGCCAAGATGCAGGCCCAGCGGGACGGCTTCATCAACGGCTGCAAATCGCGCGGCGTGCCCGAGAAGAAGGCCGCCAAGGTCTTCGAGCTCATGGAGTACTTCGCGGGCTATGGTTTTCCCAAGGCCCACTCGACGACCTACGCGCTGCTCGCGTACCAGACCGCCTACCTCAAGGCCAACTATCCGCGGCATTTCATGGCCGCGCTCCTGACGATCGAGTCGCAGAATTCGGATAAGGTCGCGCTCTACCTGGACGAGTGCCGCGAGCTGGCCGTGCCGGTGCTCCCGCCGGACGTCAATCGCAGCGAGTTGTCATTCACGGTGCAGCCCGATGGCGTCCGCTTCGGACTCGGCGCCGTGAAAGGCGCCGGACAGGGCGCCATCCAGTCCATCCTCGAGACCCGGCGCGCGTTGGGCGGCGCGATCGGCTCCCTGTTCGCGCTGGTGGAACACGTCGATCTGCGCCTGGCCAACAAGAAGGTCTTTGAAGCGCTGATCAAGGCCGGCGCCTTCGACGGGTTGTCCCCGCGCGGCCGCGAGGACTACCTCTCGTGGCGCGCCCGGCTCGTCGCCGGCCTGGACCGCGTGCTCGATCACGGCAGCCGCCACCAGAAAGACAAGAGCCAGGGCCAGGAGCTGCTGTTTGGCGGCGGCGACGTCGCGCACGCGCCCGACGATGACTCCGCGATCCCCGCGGCGCGGGCGTGGACGGAAACGGAGGCGCTGGCGGGCGAGAAAGAGGCGCTGGGCCTCTACATGAGCGGCCATCCGTTGCAGCGCTACGCGGCCGCGCTCGACATCGCGGGCGCGCGCCGATTGAGCTCGCTGACGCAAGCGGAGCCTGACGTGTCGATTGGCGGCGGTGTCTCGGCTCTTCGGCTGCTCAAGACCCGCCGCGGAGACCGCATGGCGGTCTTCATGCTGGAAGCCGAAGACGGCAAAGTGGAGGCGGTCGTCTACCCGGAGGCGTTCGGCAAGTTCGGCCATCTCATCGCGGCCGATGCGATGGTGCTGGCGCGCGGGAAATACGAGCGCGACGACGACACGAGCAAGCTCGTGGTCGCCGAAATCACGCCGCTGGAAGTCATCCGCGAACGCGCCGTGCGCGAAGTGGAGATCACGCTGTCCGGCAAAGGGCTGGGCAAGGATGTCATGCGCCAGGTGGCCGCCGTCCTCGAGCGCCACCCGGGCGATCGCCGCGTGTCGTTCATCGTCCGGGTCAATGGGGCCGGGCCGCCGTTGCGCGTGCGCGCGGCCACCGCACGCCGCATCAAGCCGACCGACCATTTCGTGCGGGAAATCGAGGCCGTGTGCGGCGCGGGATCCGTCCTGCTCAAGTAGCCGCCGCTGTCTCGAAACAGCCCGATGGAGTGAAACAATAACCCGATGCCCCCCGAGACCCTGGATTTCGAAGAGCCGGTCGCTCTGCTGCTGAAGGAGATCGAGGCGCTGCGCATGATGCCGCAGACGCCCGAGCGCCTGGCCTCAATCGCCCGTCTGGACGCGCGGGCGCAGGAGTTGCGCGCGGAGATCTTCGGCCGGCTCGACGCCTGGCAGATTGTGCAGGTCGCTCGGCACCCCAACCGCCCCTGCACGCTCGACTATGTCGAGCGCCTGATCTCAGACTTCACCGAAGTGCATGGCGATCGGCGTTTTGCCGACGACAAAGCCATCATCGCGGGCTTCGGGTTCTACCACGATGAGCCGGTCATGGTCATCGGCCACCAGAAGGGCCGGGACACCAAACAGAAGATCTTCAGGAATTTCGGATACGCCAAGCCGGAGGGCTATCGGAAAGCCCTGCGGGTGATGCGGATGGCGGAGAAATTCCGCCGCCCGATCCTGGCGTTCATCGACACGCCGGCAGCCTACCCGGGCATTGAGTCCGAAGAGCGGGGCGTCGCCGAGGCGATCGCGTACAACCTGCGCGAGATGACGCAGGTGGACGTGCCGATCATCGTGACCGTCTGCGGCGAAGGCGGGAGCGGGGGAGCGCTGGGCATTGCCGTGGGCGATCGGGTGCTGATGCAGGAATTCAGCGTGTACAGCGTGATTCCTCCCGAGGGATGCGCGGCGATTCTCTGGCGTGACGCCAAGCGCAAGGTGGATGCGGCCAAAGCGCTCAAGATCACGGCACCGGACTTGCTGGCACTGGGGCTCGTGGACGAGATCGTCAAGGAACCGATCGGCGGCGCGCACCTGGACTACGCGGCGGCCGCTGCGCTGATGGACCAGGCCATCAGCCGCCACCTGCGTGAACTCTCCGCGCTGTCATCCGTCGATCGGCTCAACGGCCGATACGACAAGTTCAGAGCCATGGGCCGGCTGGGGCAGGCGTTCGTCGAAGCCCCGATTCCCACTCCGGTTGCCGGACGAATGGACTGATGGTCAGCCGTGTCTGGGTGGACGTGCCGGCCGAGGCCGCCGAGGTGGTCGCGACGGCCGCCGCACTGGGCGTGCCGCCGGTCATCGCGCGCCTGCTCGTTCAGCGCGGGCTGTCCGATCCGGATCTGGCCCGTGCGTTCCTGCAGCCCGATCTGACCCACCTGCACGACCCCTTTCTGCTGACGGGTATCCGCGAAGCGTGCGCCCGAATCCTGCAAGCCGTCGCGGCGGGGGAGCGCATCGTCATTCACGGCGACTATGACGTGGACGGTATTACGTCCACGGTCATGCTGCGCCGCGGCATCGAAGTACTCGGCGGCAACGTGGGTCATTTCGTGCCCGACCGCCACCGGGATGGGTATGGTCTGCAACCATCGACGATCGAGCGCCTCCACGCGGACGGCGCGAGGCTCATTGTGTCCGTGGATTGCGGAATCCGGGCGACGGAAGCGGCGCACCGGGCACGCGATCTGGGCGTCGATCTGATCATCACCGATCACCACGAGCCGGAGCCGGAACTTCCCCCGGCGCTCGCGGTGCTCAATCCCAAGCGCGCCGACTGTCAGTATCCGGAAAAGAACCTGGCGGGGGTCGGTGTCGCGCTCAAGCTCGTTCAGGCCTTGATGATTCAGGCCGGCCGGGAGGCCGACGGCCTGCCGCACTTCGTGAAGATCGCGGCGATTGGCACGCTCGCCGACGTCGTGCCGCTCACCGGCGAGAACCGCGTCATCGCGCACGTCGGCCTTGCGGCGCTCTCGCGCGGGCCGAACGGCGCGGGCGTCGAGGCGCTCTTGCAGGAGTGCGGTCTTGCCGCGAAAGCCGTGGACAGCTTTCACATCGGCTTCATCATGGCGCCGCGGCTGAATGCGGCCGGGCGCATGGGCTCTGCCGACGCGGCGCTCGAACTGCTGCTGATGCGCGGGCGGGACGATGCGACGCGTGCCGGGGCCCAATCGCTCGCGCGGCAGTTGACCGAAGAAAACGCCCGGCGGCAGGCCGAGGAGGCCGCGATTGTCGCTTCCGCCCGGCACGTCGTGGACGGAGACCCCGACGTCGGCGGCCACAATCTGCTGGTAGTCGCGGGGGACGGGTGGCATCGAGGCGTCATCGGCATCGTCGCATCCAAGCTCACCGAGGCGTACCACAAGCCGTCGCTGGTGTTGTCGGTGGCAGACGGGATTGCGCACGGCTCCGGCCGCAGCATCTCCAGCTTTCATCTCCTCGAAGCGCTGGAGTCGTGCCGGGATGTCTTCCTCAAGTTCGGGGGGCACAAGCAGGCCGCGGGCGTCACGCTCGAGGCGTCGCGCATTCCGGAACTTCGCCGGCGCCTGACGGCCTGGGCGAATGAACGGCTCGAACCGAATGATCTGGTGCCGCGCCTCAGGATCGATGCGCCGCTGGGCCTTCGCGACATTTCCATGGACGTGCTGGACGGACTGACGCGCATGGGCCCGTTCGGCGCGGGCAATCCCAAGCCGGTGTTCCGCGCGAGCCCGATTGATCTCGTGAGTCCGCCGCGCCGGCTGAAAGACCGGCATCTGTCGTTGCTGGTGCGACAGGATGGCCGCGCGTTCCGGGCGGTGGCGTGGCGCGCGATCGACCGCGAGTCCTATCTGGTCGCCAACCCCAGCGGCCTCGAACTGGCCTATTCGCTGGAGCAGGGCGAGTATCGCGGTGAAAAGACGACCGAACTCACGGTCGCCGACGTGCGCCTGCCGGCAGGTCTCCTGTGAGGTGGCAGTGGCCGGCCCGGATCGTGGTTGCCGCCATTGGCATCGGCGCCGCGGTGTCGATTGTGGTCTACAGCCGCCGCCAGACGCGTCCTCCAGAGCCCGTGACCACGCTCCAGAGCATCAACCCGAACGTCGTGACGAAGGGCGGAGCTGGAGTCAGTCACTATCTCAAGGCCGGCAGGAATCCGGTGAAAGTCACGTCGAATGGATCCGAAGAGGATCGCAGCGGCAAGCGGTTCTTCACGGGCGTGCTGGTTGAAGGACTGGAATCAGACCGCTTCACGATCAAAGGCGATCGTCTGGACCTGGAAGGCCCCGAGGATCATCCGAGTACGTTCAATCTCTCCGGTCGCGTCGTCATCACCACCAGCGACGGCCTGAGCCTGCAGACGGAGACCGCCTCCTACGACGATGCGACGGGACGGCTCAACCTGCCGAAGCCCGTGACGTACGCGAAAGGACGAATCTCGGGCAGTGCGATGGCGGCCGGCTATGACCGGGATCGCGACGCCTGGACGCTCCTGGGCGACGCCAAAGCCCATATCAAGGCGGATACGACGGGTAAGGGCGCCGCCGAGGCCACGGCGGCGCGGATGACGTTCGTGCGCGATCAGCATCAGATGAATCTCGAGGAACAGGCGCGGATCGTCGGCGACACTCAAGTCCTCACCAGCAATACGGCTCTCGTGACGTTCACCGACGACGAGAGCGCGGTCAAGCTGCTGGATCTGCGTGGCGCCGCGCGCGCGACGCCCAAAGCGGGCGCCCCGGGCGCGGCCGACCAGCCCGACATGGCGGCCGAGACCATCACCATGACGTTCCGTCCCGACGGCGTCACACTGCAGCGCGCGGTATTGACCGGCCAGGCGCGCCTGGCGCTGGCTGGAGCCAGCGCCCGATCCATCAAAGCGTCCGCGCTGGACGTGTCGATGGCGCCGGATGGGCACACGCTGGTCGGTCTGACGGCCACTGACAACGTCAGCGTCGATCTCGCGGCCACGGAGTCTACTGGGCCGCGGACGATTACGTCGGCGAGTCTGGTGGCGACGGGTGAGGACGCGAAGGGGCTGACTTCCGCGAAATTCGAAGGCAACCCGGTATTCACCGAGCAGCCGCAATCCTCGGCCCCGGCCGGGAGCCAATCGGGTTCGACGCTCCGCGGATCCGCCAGGGCCCTGGTGCTGACGTTGGGCGGACAGATCGACGCGATCGAGTTGGCCGAATTCCTGCAGCAAGCCGAGTTCAAGAGCGGCGACGCGACGGCGCGAGGCGATATCGCGCGCTACGACCAGGCCCACGACGTCGTGCATTTCCTGCCCAACTCGAAAGAATCCCCGAAGCCGTCCGTCAAG
>DASUGC010000208.1:0-15456 GCA_036274235.1 Vicinamibacterales bacterium | reverse complement strand
GGATGACGTTCGCGCCCGGCTGTCGGCGCTCGCCTAGCCCAGTTCCCGTCGTTCGCGTCGTTCCCGTTCGTTCCCGTCGTTGCTGTGGGGCATAATGCCGTCCGTGTCTGCCCGCCTCACGCCCGTCCAGTGGCTGATCTGCGTCATCGCCGCGATCGGCTTCGCCTTCGACATCTACGAACTCCTGATGCTGCCCCTCGTCGTCGCGCCCGCGCTGAATGCGCTGGTGAAGGCGGCACCTGGAACTGACGCGTACAACTACTGGATCGGCATGCTGTTCTGGATTCCCGCCATTGCCGGTGGCGCGTTCGGCCTGCTCGGCGGGTATCTGACGGATCGGCTCGGACGACGCCGGGTGCTGACGTGGAGCATCCTCATCTACGCCGTGTCGGCATTCGCGGCCGGGTACAGCACGAATATCTGGCAGTTCCTGTTCTTCCGGTGCACGACGTTCGTCGGCGTGTGCGTCGAGTTCGTCGCGGCGGTGGCGTGGCTCGCTGAGATCTTTACCGAGCCGAAGCAGCGCGAGCGCGTGCTCGGCTACACACAGGCGTTTTCGTCGATCGGCGGGGCGCTCGTCACCGCCGCCAACGCATGGGTCCTGGCACACGGGACGTCACTACCTGAGATCTACGGCGGCCACGAGGCGTGGCGCTACACGCTGATGTCCGGTGTGATTCCCGCGCTGCCGCTCATCATCATCCGGCCGTTCCTGCCGGAATCGCCCGTGTGGCTGCAAAAGAAGGCGGCGGGCACGCTGAAACGGCCCAGCCTGGCGGAAATCTTCAGCCCGGCGCTGCGCAAGGTCACGATTGTCACCACTTTGATGTTCGCGATGGCCTACGGCGCCGCGTTCGGGGCCATTCAGCAGATGCCGCGAATCGTGCCGGGCACGCCGCAGGTGGCGTCACTGGCGCCGGATCGTCCGATGCCCCAGGATCCCGCGGGCGCCGCGCAGTGGCGCGCGGAATCCGGCCGGATGAAACAGCAAACCGCCGCGGCCGTCCAGTGGTGGCAGGAAATCGGCGGCCTCGCCGGCCGAACGCTCCTCGCCATGCTCGTCATCGTCATCGCCAGCCGGCGGCGGTTGCTGCGATTGTTCCAGCTCCCCGGCCTGGTCGTCGTGCCGCTGGTCTTCTGGCTCGCGCCGGCCTGGGACGTGTCCACGCTGAAACTGGGCATGTTCTTCGCGGGATTCTTCACCGTCGCGCAATTCAGTTTCTGGGGCAACTACCTGCCTCGGGTCTATCCCACGCACTTGCGCGGCACCGGCGAAGGATTTGCCGCCAACGTGGGCGGACGCATGCTCGGCACGGGATTCGCGTTCGTGACCACGTCACTCGCGTCGGCGTTGCCGGGCCCCCCGCACGTCCAACTCGCCAAGGCCGCGGCCGTCGTCGCGATTTTTGTGTACGTGTGCGGCGTCGCGCTGAGCACGATTCTGCCGGAGCCGAAACAGGAAACGCTGCCCGAATAGACTGCCGTTACAGACACTGGGTGCCGCGGTGCCCATTCGAAGCATCGCCGGGCATCGCGTCGGCCACCGGCCCGCCGCCGATTCGGGCACGATCCCTGCACTCCTTTGGCTAGTTGATTCGAACGTCGCGGTTCGAAATCTGAAGTGCTGAAGGAGTTGTCACCATGACTTTCCGTACTCGTTGTATCCCGGCGGCCGTCGGGCTCGCGCTCGCATTCATGGGCACGACCCTGGCGGCGCAGACCCAATATCGCTATTCCGACCAGCAAACCGTCAACCTGCTCGATCGCGTGGCGCGTGACACGAGGCAGTTCGATCGCGAGATCGACGCGGTCCTCGCTCGCGATCCCAATCCCAATCGGCCAGGCAGTCCAGCCGCGATCGATGACGACGTTGACGTGATGATCAACCAGCTCGCGGACGCGATCGTGCACCTGCGAGGCCATTACACGCGACGCCAGGTGGCGGAATCCGACGTGCAGCAGGTCATGATTCGGGGCGCCCGGGTCGATCAGTTCATGCGCCGCAATCGACTCAATGCCACGATCGAGAACCGCTGGCAAATTGTCCGCCGCGGCCTCGACGACGTGGCGCGCGCATTCAACATGACCTGGAACTGGTCTTCCCCGAACATGAACCCGATGCCGGGGCCACCGTTCTACAGCCGGTTGGAGGGCACGTACCAACTGGACAGGGGACGGAGCGACGATCCGGCGCGCGTGGCGGCGCAGGCGACCCGCGGCCTGCCCGCGGCGGATCGTGAGAGGGCGCAACGCAATCTGACCGCCCGGCTCGATGCGCCGGAACTGCTGGCGATCGATCGCAACGGCCGATCGGTGAGCCTCGCGTCTTCCAACGCGCCGATGGCGCAACTGGACATCACCGGCACGCCTCATTCCGAGACCAATCCCAACGGCGGCGTGTCCACGGTCCGCGCGGACTTCTACGGCGACCAGCTGTCCGTGACCACGACCGGGAATCGCGGGCGCGATTTCACCGTCACGTTTGAACCGCTGGAAGGCGGAAATGGACTGGAGGTGACCCGCACGATTGAAATCGCCGCGTTGACCACGCCGGTCACGACGCGCAGTGTTTATCGCCGGACCTCGAATCGCGCGGACTGGTCCATCTTCCATCCACCGGCGGCCCCACCCTCGCGCGCCGGCGGTGCGGGCATTGGCGCGGTGCCGGCGGGCACGGTGCTCGTGGGTCAGCTCAACATGGCGCTGGGCAGCCGCACGTCGCGCCAGGGCGATCGCTTCACCGTCGCCGTGAATGGTCCGGGGCAGTTCCGCGGCGCCGTGCTTCAGGGCATCGTCTCGCGCGTGAACACGGGCGGCGGCCGTAATGAGCTCATTTTCGATTTCGACAGCATCCGGCTGCGGGACGGCCGGACCGCCGATTTTGAAGGCGTGCTCAGCCAGGCTCGTACGCCTGACGGACGCGTGGTTCTGGTCGATCGTGAAGGCGACGTGCGCACCGGCGATCGAACCGGCCAGACCGTCGCGGGCGCCGGCATCGGCGCGACGATTGGCGCGATCATCGGCGCCATTGCCAACGGCGGCAAAGGCGCGGCGATTGGCGCGGCCATCGGTGGCGGCATTGGTGGCGGAGCGGCCTACTCCGTCGGCTCCGATCTCGACCTGCCGCGCGGCACCGAGCTGCAGATCATTTCGCAGCCGATCTGGGACCGAAAGCTTTGACAATCAACCATGAAGGGCGTGAAGGACATGAAGGGCTTTTTGGTTTTCCACAAAAACTTTCATGCCCTTCATGTGCTTCATGGTTGACGCTCTTGTGGTGAGCCGCTGAAATGTCCTGCGAGGTGTCTCATGAGCAGGACAGATCGCGCCTTCCGTGCAGAGAAACTCCCCTATTTTGACGATTCGTACTGGCAAGGTCTTTGAAATCTCCTGGGTAGGAAGCGGCCCGAATATGACTGCTTCTGACTCAACGAGGTAACACCATGCGTTTCAGCAAGAAAGTTTCCGTCACGGCAGGTGCGCTTGCGGCCGTTTTGTGGTGCGCAACTCCGGCTTTGGCGCAGCGCGGCCACGGCGGCGGTCAGGGCGGAGGCCAGGCGCGCGGACGCGGCGAATCGGCGGGCCCGGCCCGTGAGAGCCAGCCGCGGGGCGTGGAGCGCCGCGCCCAGCCCACACCGCAGCGGGCCGCGCCTCAAGGACCGGCTCGGCACGCCGGTCCTCCACCGCAGAGCGTTCAGCGCGTGGAACGGCCGCAGCCGCAGGCTGCGCCGCAGCGGCAAGCCGCGCCTCAGCGGGTTGAGCGCGTCGAACGCCCGCAGCCGCAGGCTGCGCCGCAGCGGGTCGATCGCGGCGCGCAGATACGTCAGGCGCCCGCGCAGATCCAGCGGCCCGCAGCAACCCAACGAACCAATCCGTCTCAGCGGCCGCAGACCGTGACGCGGCAAGCTGCGCCGTCTCAGACGTTCCGCGGCACCGCGCCGGCACAGATCAATCGTAACCAGGCTCCGGCGCAGACCTTCCGAGGCGGAGCGACTGCAGGGGCCCGGGTGGCGGTACCGCGCAACACGGCTCCGGCGTACCGCAACAGCGCGCCGGCAATCCGCTATACCTCACCGGCGTATCGCGGCTTCCAGCCGGTCTCCGGTCACCGCGCGTCGCAGGGGTACTACACTCAGCGGTACTACCGTCAGCCTCACGTCGTCGTGCATCCGTACGTGATCCGTCGTCCGGTCTTCGTGCAGCCGTACTACGTATTCCGGCCGGCGTTCAGCTTCAGCTTCGGGATTCACGTCGGGTACGGCATCTCGTATCCGTTCTCGTACTGGGATCCGTACGCGTTCTACAACTACCACCTGGGAATCGGGCCCGGTTACAACTACAACTACCAGCCGTATCTCACCCGGGTGGGCGGCATCAGCTTCGAGCTGGATCCGTATGACGCGGAGGTTTACGTAGACGGCGACTTCGTGGGCTACGCGTCGGACTTCGATCCGTCGCAGATGCCGCTGACACTGCTCGCGGGCCGGCACCGCATCGATCTCGCGTCGCCGGGCTACCAGGATGTCTCGTTCGACATCACGGTCGTCGCGGGACAGGTAATTCCTTACCAGGGGTCGCTGCCGTACGGATGGTAATAGAGATGGGCCCGGGGTCTGAAGACCCCGGGCCCATGCGCGTTAGAGGTCTTTCAAAGTCCTGTACGGCTCGATCCTCGCCGCTCGTCGCGCCGGAATCCAGGCGGCGACGACTCCCGCCACGAGCATCAGCACCGGTACCGCGCCCCACACGGTGAGTCCGTTCGGGTGCAGCTCGCGTAGTTCCGCCTGGAAATAGCGCGTGCCCAGACTCGCCAGCAGGACGCCCGGCAACAGCCCAATCAGAATGATGTGGATCGCATAGTCCACGACCAGTTTCATGATCTGCTGCCGCGTGGAGCCGAGCGCGAGCCGCAGGCCGAACTCGCGGGCTCGACGTGTGACGTAGTACGACACGATGGCATACACGCCAAGTACCGCGATCCCAAGCGCGATCGCGCCGAGCGCCCCGGCGAGCAGCCGGACGGCGCTCGCGGAGGCCGTGGACGCGAATTGCGTGGCATCGACGGGGCCGGCGTCGAACACGGGCACGCCGGGATCGAGCGCGGCGACCGCATCCCGCAACGGCTGGACGGCTGCCCGCGGCGAAGAGGATCGCAACACCAGCAGCATCGACGCGTGGTATCGCTGCGCCGCCGGCAACAGGACGAACGTTCCGGGACCAGAGCCGCTCAGCTGATCCGACACGGCTTCTCCAAAGTTCAGAGACGCCGGCTTGTCCAGCGCGGCGACGGGATCCGGTACCAGGCCGACAATCCGCCGCTTCGACGTTTCCCCGCAGCACTGCAGCCGCCGGCCAATCGGATCCTCAGCGCCCCACAACCGGCGCGCCACGGACTCGCTGACGATCGCGACCGGTTCGGATCCGGCCTCGTCGCTCTCCAGAAAATCACGGCCTCGCGTCAGCGCCAGGCCCAGCACGCCGACGGCACCAGGTGACACGTGCAACCACTGACCGTCGAGCCGCTTCGGGACTCCGCTCAGTCCGCGCTCGGGCGCCTCGGCGACGATCGCGCTCACACCGCCGCGCGGGGATGGCGACTCGCCGCCAGGCAGCGCGTCGGTCAGCGCCGCCGCCGTGACACCGTCGATCGATCGCGCCCGCGTCAGCAGTTGCGAAAAGAAGTACCGTCCGCGCGACTCGTCATAGCCTTCGGGCAAGTCCAGCGCCGCTGACACAAGTCCGCCCGTGTCGAACAGCAGGCGCCGATTCAGGCGCTTGCTCGTGTTCTCCAGCAACATGCCCGTCGCGATGAGCAGCAACACCGCCGCCGTCACCTGCACCGACACCAGCATGGTTCTCATCGTCCGGCCTTCGGTTCTGGCGACGACGGCCTGGCTCGATGCGGCGAGGCGCGAGAGCAGCGACACCCGGCTGGCGCGCCACAGACTTCCCACACCCACCACGAGGGCAGCAACGAAACCGGCGGCCGTCGCGTACGCGGCGATGCGCCAATCGACCGAAAGGTCCAGCGGCACGCGCTTCCAGTAGTTCACCTGAAACGCCGGGAATGCGTCCGTGAACAGGCGTAGCACGCCGGCGGCGAACAGAAGGCCGGCCGCGGAGCCAGCCGTGCAGATCAGCAGCGTCTCGCTGAACAACAGGTTGAAGACGCCACGTCGCGTGGCGCCCAGCGACAGCCGGACCGCCAGCTCGCCTTCCCGCTCTGTGGCGCGCGCAAACAGCATGTTGCCGAGGTTGGCGCACGCGGCCACAAATATCAGGGCCGCGAAGATCAGGATCGTGGATCCGGTGGATACCAGCCGCGTATCGCCGGCGGTCCGGCCGAGCCGGATGGAACTCGCGGGCATCTCAATACTCGCGGGCCGCCCCGCCACGGCGGCCTTCAGGCGATCGGTCACCACGGCGGTCGAGACACCCGCCGCCTTGCGCAGCATCACGTCAACCTCGGGCTGCGTCGGATCCGGCAGCGGTCCGACCCAGCCGACCGGCCGCTTCTTGGGACGCTTCGCCTCGAGTTCGTCATGCGTGAGCAGGCGGCGCTGCCCGAACGGCGTCCACAGGTCAATGCTGGTTTCAAACCCTGGCGGCGCCACGCCCACTACGCGCATCGGCCTGCGATTGAGCGTGATGGTCACGCGATCGACCACGTCGGGCGCCGCATGAAACCACTCGCGCCAGATTCGATCGCTGATGACCGCGACATCCGCGCCGAGCCGCCCGAGCACGATGGGCCGGCTCTGGCCCCGCGCGACGATCTTCGGGTCCAGCTCACCACCGACGTTGTCATCGTTGGAAATCCATCGGCCGATCTGTGCGTTGACGCGGTGCACGTCGGCATAGCTGCCGGAAACTCGCCAGCCGCTGACGTGCTCGGCGCGACCTGGCGTCTGGAGCAGTCCGCCGCCGGTCGACTCGACCGCGGCGATCGCCTCAACCCCGGCGGGCCGATTCGCCAGCACCATGTCGTAGTCGGGCAGCGCAAGATGGCCGGCGGAGAACACATCAGCCGAGCGCGTCACCCGCGCCGGCTTGAACGCCAGCTCATCGACGATGGCAAAGATGGTGGTGTTCGTGCCGATTCCGACGGCCAGGGTCACGACGGCGATCGCCGTGAACGCCGGGGTCCGAAGGAGCGCCCGAAGCGCGTAGCGCATCCACTAATTCATCGGATTCTGCAAACATGCCCGACAGGTCATAGGTAACAGGTTGCAGGTGGCAGGCATTCCCAGGCTCCTCCGGCCTGCCACCTGCTACCTGTTACCTGTGAATTGCCAGGTGCCTATCCGATCGCGTAGATCCGCCCATCGGCATCACCGATGACGATGCGGCCGTTGGCGATGGCGGGCGACGCGCTGAAGGCCGCGCCGGATTCGAACTGCCATTCCTTGCGGCCCGTGGCTGCATCGAGCACGTACAGCTTGCCGTCATTCGAGCCCACGACGACCCGTGTCCCCGCGATGGCCGGCGACGACTCGACGCGCGCGCCCGTCGCGAACGACCAGCGGGGCTGACCCGTCTTGAGATCGAGCGCGCGCACGTTCTTGTCGCGGCCGCCCAGGATCATCGCGCCATTGATGATGGCGGCCGACGAGTAGAACGGGAACTGGCGATCCGGATCCTCAAAGCGCCAGTTGACCCGCTTGCTGGCGGTGTCGATGGCCACGAC
The DNA here is from genome assembly GCA_036274235.1 of Vicinamibacterales bacterium. Classification (GTDB taxonomy): domain Bacteria; phylum Acidobacteriota; class Vicinamibacteria; order Vicinamibacterales; family SCN-69-37; genus DASUGC01. The sequence goes on along the minus strand of DASUGC010000208.1, from coordinate 7,769 downwards.
GGTGTTGGCGAACGTGCCGTAGTACGCCACGCCATTGACCATCGCGGCCGACGCGGCGGTGTACGCCTCCGTCTTCATGCGGACCACTTCCACGCCGTCGGTCAGCCGCACGCCGTGAAAGATTTCGTCGCAGCCGCCGAAGTACGCCACGCCGTTCCAGATCGACGGCGTCGCATGCACGTAGTTCTCGGTTTGCAGCTTCCACGCCTGCCTGCCGGTCGCGCGATCCAGCGCGTACAGGTTGCCGTCGTAGGAGCCAATCAACACGCGGGAGCCGGTCACCACCGGCGACGACTTGATTTCCGCGCCGGTCTTGAACGTCCACTTCACCGCGCCCGTCACCGCATCTACGGCGTGCAGGACACCGGTCAGATCGCCCAGGAACACGGTGCCCGCGCTGACTGCGGGCGACGACTCCCCCACGCCGAAATCCGCGGAGGTGGCGCGGTACTTCCACTTGAGCTTCCCGGTTGCGAGATCGATGGCGAGCAGCTCGCCGGTGCCGGCGCCGACATAGACGACGCCACCCGCGACGGCCGCCGACGATTCGATGGCGCCGCCGGCCTCGTAGGTCCAAAGCACGTTGAGCGTGGCCGGCAGGGCGGACGCCGCGACGCCGGTCAAGCTGGGCGTATTGCGAAACTGCGTCCAGTCGCCGGCTGGCGGCGCGGGCTGGACGCCGACGAGTGACAGAAGAATTGCCGCAAGCAGCGAACGAAGCATGGGAATCGCGCGTTGGTGATCCGCGGGCTGAAACCCGCGGCTACTTCTTCTGGGCGCCTTCCTGAATGGCGTACAGCTTGTTGCCCGTCATGATGAACATGACGCCGTTTGCCGTGATCGGCGTTGACGAGATCGGGCTGTCCATCGTGTTTTCGGCGATCACTTTCTTCTCCCGCCCCTGCTGCAGCACCGTCACATCACCATCCTGGTCGCCAATGTACACCTTGCCGTCGGCCACCAGTGTGGAGCCCCAAATGGACGCGAAGGTGTCGTGCATCCAGATGGCCTGACCGGTCTTCTGATCCACGGCATGCAGAAATCCGCTGAAATCCGGGAAGTAGACGATGCCGTCCTTGATCGACGCGGTTGAGATCGATCGGCGGATCTTGTCGAACTCCCAGATCCGGCCCGTCTGCGTGATATCGCCGCGCTTGGTCGCGTCGATTGCATACAGGTGGCCGACGCCCTCACCGTGTTCCGGATCCTGTCCATTCGCAATGTACACGACGTTGTCGTAGATGACCGGCGTCGAGATGACCTCATTGCGCGTCTTCGGCCACACGGAGTCCTTGGGATTCGTATCGAACTCCCAGAGCTTCTTCCCGGTTTGCGCCTCATACCCGCGAACCCAGCCGTCGCCCTGCCCGTGTACCACCTGCAACACACCGCCGATCGTCCCCACGGACGGCGTGGACCACTGGCCATGCAGGATCCGGTCACCCGGTGATCCGTCCTCCCACACTTCCTTGCCGGTGTTGCGATCAAGCGCGACGATCGCCGGCGCCCTGGGCGAGGGAATGTTCACGTGGCTTTCGTCCTGCCCGTTGCCGGTCGAGATGAACAGCAGGTTGTCGTAATAAGTCGGGGACGAATTGGCCAGGTTGTGCGGGAAGTTCCCGACCTCTTCCATGGTGTCGAACATCCAGATGACGTCCATGTCGTGCGGGCCGGTCAGTTTCTCTTCCTTGTACGGACCGGTGTTCTCGCCGTCCTGGAATCCGCGGATGTCCACCGCCATCAGCACCGCGCGATTGGACATGAAATAGGCGACGTTGCCGATGACGAGCGGAGACGACGCGATGCCCTGGTACGGCCAGTCATTGGCGCGGCCCGACGAGAGTTTCTCGAACGTAGCCTGCCAGAGAAATTCGCCGTCCGATTCACGAAACGCCATCACGACGCCGCGATCGCCGGGCTGCTTCGGGTCCCGGACGCTCTCATTATTCGTGCCGACCAGTACGACGCCGCCCGAGACGACCGGGTTCCCGTAGCTCTGCGAGCCGAGCGCGGCGACCCACTTGATGTTCTTCCCCGTCTTCACGTCCCACGTGGTCGCCAGGCCGGTGGCGTCAGAAACCATGTTGCGGTCCGGCGAGCCGCCCCACATGGGCCAGTCAGTCACGCCCTTGCCGGCGCCGGTGGACGAGAGTTGCCAGGCGGCCATCAGCATGGCCGTTGCCAGCGTGGTTATCTTGCTTGTCTTCACCATGTCGGTTCCAGGATCCTCTCGGTCAACATTCGGGGGCTTCGTTGGAAACCAGCGGGGACAGGCCTCTCGAAGGATCCTTCACCGAGGCCTGTCCCCACACCTATCACTGATTCTTGTACACCTTGAGGTTGTTCCACTGCACGTCCGAGATTCCGTCGCCGTAGAGCCCGGGCGCGCCGGCGCGGTGCGGAATCGTGTCGGTTTTCTGGATCGTCCAGTCCGACGGCTCCGGCTGTCCCGTCGGCCAGACTTTGCCGCGCACGAGCGTTGTGCCGTTCGCTTGATTGTCCACGCGCAGCTTCATGTGGTACCAGGTGTCCACCTTCCAATCGAAGGGCACCTTCACCGTCATCTCTTCGTCTGCCTGCCACGGATGGAGCTCGAGCTTCTGGCCGTTGCCGAAGAGCACCAGCGTGTAGCGCTGATTGATCAGGCCCACATCACCGCGCTGCCGGCGCTGCTCGATGCCGCGTACGTCGGCCTCGATCGTGTAGCCGGACCAGTCCGGCCTGCCCATGATGAAGCGCGTGCGGCGGCCGACGGTTTCGTCGCGCGGCCGCACCAGCACACCATCGCCGTCCACCTGGCCCGGGATCCCCTTGGCGTTGGCCGTCCACCACGGCATGGCCGGCTTGTCGGTATCGAACGTGTAGCTCCAGGGCAACGGCGGAATCACGCGGACGCGCGCGTAACCGGTCACGCCGTTGACGGTCGCTTTCACGAAGCCGGCCGATCCGGCCGGCGCGGCCGTGAATGTGCCATCGGCGCCGACGGTGCCCTGCAGGAGATCGACGGTCCACTGGACATTGGCGGCGGGCTCATCACGCACGAAATTGCCTTTGGCGTCAAAGGCTTTGACGTGAAACATCTGCTTCCCGCCCGGATCGAGCATCACTTCGTTGGGGAGCACCTGGACCTGCGCGACCGCGCCCGATGAACCCACCGAAGGCGCAGTTGCCGTCGCGCCCGTCGTTCGCGTCGCTCCAGTCGTTCGCTTCGTCCCAATCGCATACAAGTGCCCGAACGACCCTTGTTCCTCTTGATCGGGCGGAAACGTAGTGACGTAGACCCGCCCATCCGCGATCGCGGGGGACGCGATGATGCGCTCGGGATTCCCGGCGCTGCCGAGCTGGTCATCGTCCAGCACCGTCACGCCGGTCGCCGACGGGCGCAGGATATAGAAATGGCCGCCCATCGTGCCCACGTAGAGCTTGCCGTCGGCGAGCACGGGCGAACTCTTCTGTTCGATGCCGAGCGTCTTCGTCCACAGGAGCTTGCCGTCGCCCAGGCTGAACGCCCCGAGCACGGCGCCGTTGTCCACGGTGTACAGCCGCTCACTGTCCATCACGGGTGATGCATATGACGGCATGAATCCGCGCGTGACCCACTTCACGGCCGATCCAGGCAGCACGCCACTACCGGTGACGTCCATCGCCGCGACCATACCCATCTCTGTCGTATCGATGTTTTCTTCGCCGTGCGTGAGATACAGAAGATTGTCGCGGAACAACACGCTGTTGAGAATGGCGCGCTTGCTGACCTCCACGCTCCAGGCGGGTTTGCCGGTGCTGACCTGCAGGCCATAGAACGTCCCGTCGGTGCCGCCGACCATCAGCAGACGCTGACCGTTGACCTCCGCCACAATCGGCGTCGAGTAATTGGTGTCGTAATGCTTCGTTTGCGGTGAGCTCACCCACACCGTCTGACCTGTCTTCTTGTCGAACGCAAAGTACCGATTCCCTGGACGCCCCAGGTCCGATCCCCAGTTCTGAATCAACGCGTTGAGGATGACGAGGTTGCCCTCGATGATGGGCGACGTGGTGCGGCCCCCGTGTGTCGTGATCGCGCCGTACTCTTCGGGCAGCGACCGCTCCCACAGCTGCTTGCCGTCCGGCGAGAACGCGAAGACCTCGGCGGCCGCCGTCATGATGTAGACGTTGCCGGTGTCGCGATCGATCGCGGGAGAAGACCAGGCGGCACGGTCTGGACGCACGTCGGATGAGTACAGACTGATGTGCCGCTCCCACAGCACCCTGCCCGAATCGACGTCAACGGCGACCAGCCGCTCCTGTTTGTGCTCGTTGCCGCCAGGCGTCTGCGTCTGCAGATACAGGCGATTGCCAAAGATCACCGGCGTGGACCGCCCGCCGAATGGGAGGGACCATGCCACGTTGTCGCCCGCGGGGGACCAGTGCTCCGGCAGGTTTCGTTCCGCCGATGACCCGTCACGGGCCGGGCCGCGCCATTCGGGCCAGTCGGAAGCGCCGAGCACAGCTGCGCCGGCCGACACGGCCAGCACCAGGACCAGAATTCGTACGCGCATAGAGGTAATCATACCGAGGGTGGAAGAGGAGTGCTTAAGCCCGGGCCAGTCGGCGCATAATCTGCGCGTGCCTCGCCGCGCCCTTCGACTGCTCTTTGTTGCAGTTGGCCTGACAGCCCTCAGCCTGGCCACTCCCCTGGCCCAGCGCGCACCGGACTATGACCTGGTCATTCGCAACGGCCGCGTGATCGACGGGATGGGAAATCCGTGGATTCTCGCGGACGTCGCGATTGCGGACGGACGCTTCGCAAAGGTCGGCCGCGTGACGGGCCGCGGGCGGCAGGAAATCGACGCGGCCGGACGGTACGTCTCGCCCGGCTGGATTGACATGATGGATCAGTCCGGCGCCGTGCTTCCGCGCAATGGCCTTGCGGAAAACAAGCTGCGCATGGGCGTGACGACGGCCATCGGCGGCGAGGGCGGTACCCCGGTGCCGGCCGATCGGATCGCCGACTATTTCGCTGAGCTGCAGCGCAACGGCATCAGCATCAACTTCGGCACGTACTACAGCGAGTCGCAGGCGCGCAGCGCCGTGCTGGGCAACACGTCCCGGGCGCCGAACGCCGACGAGCTCGTGAAAATGCAGTCGATCATGGCCACGGCCATGACCGCCGGCGCGATGGGGATGACCACCGCGCTGATCTATCCGCCGGGCAGCTTCGCCGCCACCGACGAGCTTGTGGAAGTGGCCAAAGTCGCCGGCCAGTACGGCGGCACGTATGCGACCCACATGCGCGACGAGGGCAAGGATCTGATCGCGGCGATCACCGAGGCGATCACGATCGGCGAGCGCGGCGGCCTGCCGGTTGAGATCTTTCACCTCAAGGCCGCGTGGCAGCCGGGCTGGGGCACGTTGATGAACGAAGCCGGCCAACTGGTGGACGCGGCGCGCGCGCGTGGCGTGGACGTCGCGGCGGACATGTACGTCTATACCGCCGGCGGGACAGGCCTGGAAGCGACAATCCCGACCTGGGCGCAGGAGGGCGGACGCGCGGAACTGCTCAAGCGCCTGGCCGATCCCGGGATTCGCGCGCGTCTCAAGCGCGAAATCGCGACGGGATCACCGGGCTGGTCGAATCTGGTCGAGGCCTCGGGCGGTTTCGATCACATCGTGCTCGCCAACGCGCGCAACGCCGCGAACGCGAAGTTCGAGAACAAGTCGATTGCGGCCATCGGCAAGGAGTGGGGCAAGGATCCGGCCGACGCGGCGTTCGATCTGGTGGCGCAAGGCAGCGGTCGCGTCATGGCGATTTATCACATGATGTCGGAGCCCGATATCGAGACCGCGCTCCGGTTCCCCTGGACGAGCATCGGCAGTGACTCCGGCGCGGCCGCGACCGACGGCGGACAGGATCCCACCGGACTCACCCACCCGCGCGCGTACGGGAACTTCGTCCGTCTGATTTCCCGCTACGTGCGCGAGCGACATGTCCTGACGCTCACCGAGGCCGTGCGTAAGATGACGTCGTGGCCGGCGACGCGCATGAAACTCGAAAGCCGCGGCGCCATCCGCGAGGGACTCTGGGCCGACGTCGTGATCTTCAACTACGACACGCTGCAGGATCGGGCGACGTATGACGACCCGCGTCTGTCGCCCGAGGGCATCGACTTCGTGCTCGTGAACGGCCACATCGTGATCGATCATGGCCGTCACACCGGCGCGCGGCCGGGACACGTGCTCTACGGACCGGGCTGGAATCACGTCATCGGGAAGTAGGCCCGACACAGAGCGGAGCCATATGCCGAGGATCACGATCGCGGGAGCACTGCTCTGGGCGCTGCTGGCCTCGCCGGCGCCGGCGAGCGCGCAGCTCACCTGGGGCGGCATTTATGTGGGGCCGGACTTTGCCGCCGGTTTCCGGCAATTGACGTTCACCGTCGTCGATTCCGCCCAGCCGCCGGCCACAAGTCCGGTTGTCGGTCCACTGCAGCCTGGCGGCGCGATCGGGGCGCGCGTCGGCCTGCTCTTCTACGTGAGCGACAGGTTCGTCGTCGGCGGCGATCTGGCGGTGAATTACTTCGACTATCACGGCGACTACTACTACGGTGCGGCGTCCGATACGCGCGCACTGACCGGCGGCGGCAACGGCTGGACCGTGCTGGCGCGAGCCGGATATCCCATCGGTTCCCTGATGCCGTACGGCGGCATCGGCCTGATGACGCTGCCGAATTCCGCGCACGTCCTGGACGGATGCAATACCGCGCCTTGTGATTCCGCGCTCGGGGAAGGCGCGGGAAAGTTGACCGCCAGGCGCCTGATGTACGTCATCGGCGCCGATCTCCAGCTGACGGAGAGCTTCGTGGGCATGCCGTGGAGTGCGCGCGTGGAGTGGGCTTACATCAATCAGGATCCGATCGTGAACACGTTTTCGCGCACGGTGACAGGACCGGGAGTGCCGGCGGGCACGGTGGTCCCGATTGTGATCACCACGCCCATGTCGAAGGGCGTCATCCGCACGTCAATCAGTATTCGATTGGGGAAACGGTAAATGCTGCTCGAGATCTGTTGCGGCTCGCTGGAAGATGCGATCGAGGCGGAAGCGGGGGGCGCGGATCGCGTGGAACTCTGCTCGAATCTGTTCTGGGGCGGACTGACGCCGTCATTCGGCACGATCGTGGAGGCCAGGCGACGGCTGCGCATCCCCGCGATCGTCATGATCCGCGCGCGCGGCGGCGGCTTCAATTACACCGAGCCCGAGTTTGCGGCGATGGTTGCCGATGCCGAGGCCGCAATCTCGCAAGACATGGCGGGGCTGGTCTTCGGCGTATTGACGGCCGATGGCGCGATCGATCAGGCGCGCACCCGCCGGCTGCGGGACATCGCGGGCAGCCGCGATGCCGTCTTCCATCGCGCCTTCGACGTGACACCCGATCCCTTTCGCGCGATCGACGAACTGGTCGATCTGGGAATCACGCGCGTGCTCACGAGCGGTCAGCAGGACACGGTGCCGGAGGGCATCGAGTTGATTGCGAAGCTGGTGGAGTACGCCGGCGATCGCATCCAGGTCATGCCGGGCGGCGGGATCAAACCGTTCAATATCGATGACGTGATCAGGCGCACGGGCTGCCGGCAGATTCATGTCGCAGCCTGGACGTCGCGCATCGACGACTCCACGCGCCACCGGCCGTCCGTGACATTCGGCGGCGCGCTGTTGCCGCCGGAGAATCGCTACGACGTCACCGACCGGGCGGTGGTGAAGGACCTCGGGAGTCGTATTGCTCGAAAATGACAAC
>DASUGC010000207.1:0-15339 GCA_036274235.1 Vicinamibacterales bacterium | reverse complement strand
GACCAGGGAAATCAGGCCCGGCCCCGGTCGTCCTACTTCTTGCCGAACTTGGTGACGATGACGTCCGTGTTGTGCGCGAAGCGCAGGCCGTAGACGCCGTCGGTGGACTTCAGTTTGCCCGGGCCGACGACCGAGGCCTTGTCATAGCTGCCCACCACGGTGCCGTTGATCGCGCATTCGATCTTGTCGCCCTTGACCGAGAGCGCGATGTCCTGCGTCACCGGCTTGCCTTTGGCTTCGGCCTTGTGGATCGCGTCGTTCGCCGTAGGGTTGCGCGCGCTCACCTGGAAGGGAGCTGGTCCAAAACCGCGCACGATGAACGTGCCCGTGCCGTAGGCGCTGCAGTACAGCGCGCTCATGTTCGGCGTGTCGAGGTCATTGCCGGCGATGGCAATGCCGTACGGATGCGGGTGCGTGTTGACGTTCATGAATTCCGGTTCGTTGAACGTGGCGCTGATGGTGTAGTCGCCCGTCGCCTTGTTCGCCGGATTCCACAGCGTGGTCGCCGGGCCGGTGGTGACGTGGAAGCCGCCGGCTTCCGCCACGAACTTCAAGCTGTCGAGCGTCATGCCGGCCGCCGCTTCATTGGCGTCCACCTTGCCGGTCCAGCCGGCGACTTTGATTCCACCGCCGGCGACGGCGCGTGAAGCCTCCATCGCCTGACCTTGTCCCTGGGCCTGGCCCTGGGCTCCGAGAGAAGGAACGAGCATCGCGAGTGCGGCAGCGAACGTCAGACCGTAGACCAAACGCATGGTGATTCTCCCGAAATAGGCCGCGCAGGTTCAAAACCCCGCCCGGCACAAGGAAAGTGTTGACGGTTTACTTTACCACCGGGACGGGCGCCGCCAGGAAGGCCCGATCGGTCGGCGTAGACAGCCCCACGTGCTCCAGCACGATAGTTCCGGCCTCGGTTTTATCGAAGAGCAGCCGAATCGATTTGACCTGTCGAGGGTCAAAATCCGGCGTCGTCTTCACGAAATCGGCCAGCGGCATCACGAAGGTCTGCGGGATCAGCTCGTAGATGTTCGTAAACCGCTGCGCGTCCCGGCCCTCGCGCCGGTAGATCCGCGCGTCCAGCGGACGCCGGGCGATGCCGTACTGGCTCAAGACCACCTTGGCCACGTGCCCAGCGTCGTCCGTCAACTCCACGGTTAAATCGACCGGCGTCTGATCCGGCTCTTCTTTCTTCTTGGGCGCCGGCGCCGGTTTGGGCGTGGGTTTGGGTTTCGGCGTGGCCTTCGGTTTTTCCGCGGGCTTCTTCGGCTCTTCGGGCTTGTCTTCTTCGCCTTCTTTCTTCGGGGGCTTCGGCGGTTGCCGCGGGCCCGGCCTGGTATTCGTCGCGGCCAAAGAAAGGTACAGCGCGCTGTCCGGCCCCACGCTCCACTCCGACCGCAAGGGCGCCGGCACCGAGATCGAATAGGCCGCCGGCGGACCCAGTTTGAGCTTGGATTCCTCCGGTTTCTGATCGGCGGCAGCCGCGGTCTTCACGTCCTTGGCAGCAGGCGTTTCAGCTGGCTTCACGTCCTTGCCCGCCGGCGCCGCGTCAGTGCCCGCGGGCGCTTTATCACTCCCGGCGAGCCTGTTATTCCACCCGAGCCACGCCGCGCTGTGTCCCTGCGGATCGTTGCCACCCCGGAAGTTGAGCGCGTTCTCATTCCACGTCGAGAGGTTCTCGCCGGCGAGCACGACGCCGGGCGCGCTGCCGGTCGTCAGATCCACGTCGTTGTCGAATTCCGCGAGCGAGTGGTACCCATTCTCCTGAAACCGCGTCGTGTACATCGTCTTCGGCAGCCAGGCGCCGGCGGTGCGATGATCGCGGAACATCGGCAGATATTCGCGTTTCTGGTGGAGCGTGGCCTCGAGGAACCCGGAGATCGCGACTTTGCCGAACTGGCGCTGTTCTTCCGGCGCGATTAAGGCTCGAAGATCCAGGGATCGCCCGCTGCGCGGGCCGTTGTCCTTGTTGTTCCAGACCGTGTTCCACTGCCCGTGGTTCGCGCGGTACATGAACATCACGGCCTTGAACCATGGCTGTCCGTCGGTGAATTTCAGCCGTTCGTACTGCCGCAAACCGACGGCGGTGGACACGTCGCCGTCGTGCGAGCCGTGGATCAGCAGGTAGTTGACGTTTTCGAGGGGGGTGAACTGGCCCGCAGCCTTGTATTGGCCGTCCACCGGCGCGATCGCGACCACGGCTTTGATGTGGAAATTGAACTTGAATTCCTGCTTGAAATCGTCCGGGTAGTACTTGAGCTTGTTGAAGGCCGCCGCGGTGGCCGCGGCCTCGCCGCCGCGCGAGTGGCCCATGACGGCGATGTTGTCCATGTCCACGCGTCGATAGAACGGTCCGCCCGCGGTCTCGTTGAACTGTTTCCAGGCTTCCAGATGCTTGAGCAACAGCCAGGCGCGCCCGTCGTTTTCGCCGCTGAGGCCGTTGATGAAGTTTTCGTCCACCGAGGCCATGATGAATCCCCGCGATGCGAGCAGCTCGCCGAGATATCCATAGCCGGGATCCGAGAACTCTTTCCAGTTGTGGTTGCCGTGGACGATGAGGACGAGCGGGAATGGGCCGGGGCCCTCCGGATACCAGACGCGGCCGTTAATCGGCGCTTTCTTGAGATCGAAGCCCCAGAACTTGTCGCGATCTTTCTGCTGCGGCTTCGGAACAGTCGCGAACGGCGTCACGTCAACCGTCTTTGTCTTGATCGGCACGTCCTTGCCGAACTCGGGCCGCTGTTTGTCGGTCCCCGACCCGTAGAACGTTGTCTTGACGGTAAACGTGCCCGGGTCGGCCGGATTCGACGCGGTCATCGTCTGCTGAGAGAGGACCGTCGCCGAATCGTCTTTCATGAGCTTCAGCGTCTGCGAGCAGCCGATGGCCGCTGCCAGGACGCCGGCGATTGCCGTCAGACGACCGTTCATCGCCATCGCACCGTCACCATGTTGGCCGTGCAGCCGTGATCGAAGAAGCGCACGGCATATTCCAATGTCAGCCGATCCGCGTTCAGCGCAGCGCCCAGCGTGATCGGCTGTTCGCGCGTGGTTTCGGGGCGCATGGCGCCGACGCGCAGCGTCACCGAGTAGCCCTCGATCCAGCTGTAGCCCGCTTCGAGGCCGCCGGCGGGCGCCCACCAGTCCTTGCGCATCGTGACCTGCCCGTACATCCCGAGATCCAGCGGGCCGGCGACGCGTGTCAATGAGTAGCCCGCGACGAATTGCCTTGGCGTGACCAGGCTGGACGCGTCTTTCGCGGTGGTCCGCCCCAGGTTTTGCACTGAGAACGCGGCGACGCCGGTCCACAGATTGCGCGCCACGCCGATGTCGCCGAGCCACGCGTGCTGGTCAATCGAGACCGGCGTCGACGCGCCGGGAAGTGACGTCACGCGATCGGAGACGAACTTCGTGGCGCCGCCAATCCGGAAGTTCTTATAGACGATGCCGCCGGCGAAGGTGACGAGCATGCTCTGGCCGTCGGCAAGACCTTTATTCAGCAGGTCGTCCTGCGTATACGGATAGGCCGCGAATTCATCCGTGCGGAAGTCCAGGAACCGCGCGCCATAGCCGAGCGTGAGCGAGTATTTGCCGGCGGCAAAGGAATTGGCCACGGTGAACGCGGTGGCCGACGGTCCGGGGCGATCGATCGTCACACCGAACGGCCGCGCCGCGCCGATGATCTGCGCCGGATTATGAAAGATGACGTCCTGATCCCGGCCCGCCACCCAGGCGTTCCCCAGCGCGCCGATGCGCGCGGAGGCCGGCAGATGAAAAATGAGCGGCGCCGTTGGCGGCGCTTGCGCCAGGGCCGGCGTCGCGACGGCACACACGGACAGAAAGACGATCGGCCTGAGCATCGCGAGAATCTAGCATGGCTTAGACGGAGGTGCCGAAGCCCCCGTTCGCCAGCAGGAACGGCACCAGGCCGCCGCTTTCCAGGATGCGCAGCATGATGGCCGGCAGCGGCGCGCCCGGAATGTCCAGCGTTCGGTCCTTCACGCGAAGGCCGGCTTCGTCCGCCGACATGTGAAGAGTCACGCGGTCTTCAGATCCCGGCCTCCAGCAACACCCGCGCTAACGCCACGCCCTGCTCCAGCGTCGTGATTTCTCCATCGAGCTGCCGTTCGTAAATCTTCTTGAGCAACACACCCAGATCCGGGCCGGGTTTCACACCGAGTTCGAGCAGGTGGCGGCCCATGACGAGCGGCGCCGGCGCCTGGTGCTCGACGCCGAGTGCGCGGGCGCGCTCGAGAAACCAGTCGATCGCCGAACAGTCGAATTCGCCCGTCCGCCCGTGGCAATCGGCTTTCGCAAACCGCGCCAGCAGCTCCAGGTCCACCTTTTGCGCCAATCTCCGGAACGCGCCGTCGCTCACAGGCGTCGGCGATTTCCGGAACATGCTCGGCTTCAGGTGATGCGCGACGAGCCCAAGGACCGAGCGCCGCACGTCGTAGCCGTCGAGCGTGTACACGTTCAGGCGATCGAGCAACACCGTCGCGGGCGCGACGCCGCCTTCCTCGTGTCCGGGTGATCGGATGCGCCCATCGATGAACGCGGTCGTCGCCGGCTTGCCGATGTCGTGACATACCGCGCCCAGCATCATGGCGACGGCCGGTCCGCGATCCAGCCCCTCGATCCGCGTGCGAGCCTGATCCACCACCATCAGCGTGTGCACCCAGACGTCACCTTCCGGGTGCCATTCGGGTTCCTGCGGGCAGTCGAAGAGCGGCACCAGTTCGGGCCACAGGCGCTGCACCACACCGAGATCGCGCGCGAGCGCCAGGCCGATGGATGGCCGCGGCGCCAGCAACAGGAGCTTTTCGACTTCGCCCCAGACGCGTTCAGCCGGCAGGTCGTCGAGCGGGATGGCGGCGAGGAGCGCCCGGGTCTCGGCATCGACGCTGAGATCGAACCGGGCGGTGAACTGCAAGGCGCGCAGGACGCGGAGGCTGTCGTCACTGAACGTCGTGGGATCGACGACGCGAAGACGCCTGGCGGCGAGATCGGCTTGCCCATCAAAAGGATCGACCAGGGCGCCGGTGAGCGGATCGCGCGAGATCGCGTTGATCGTGAAATCGCGCCGGCGCGCCGCCTCGCGCTCGGAGAGATGCGGATCGCCGTCAACGTGGAAGCCCTTGTGGCCGCGGCCGGTCTTGGATTCGCGGCGGGGCAGCGACACGTCGAGACCCGCCACCTTGTAGACCGCGAAACTCTCGCCGACGGCATCCACGCGGCCGATGCGCTCGAGCAGCGGTCGCAGCGCATCCGGCGCGATGCCAAAGACCTCGAGGTCGAAATCCTTGGCTGGCAGGCCCAGCAGCTGATCCCGTACCGATCCGCCCACGACCAGCGCGCGGCCGCCCGCGGCGCGCACGGCTTCCGCGATGGCGACGGCTTCCGGCGGATATGCCACGCGACGATCATAGACTCTTGGCTGTGCCCAAGGTCGTTGCCATCACGGGAGCCTCGGCCGGAATCGGCCGGGCGTGCGCCGAACGGCTGGCGCGGGACGGCCATACCGTGGTCGTTTCCGCGCGCCGGGCGGACAGATTGACGGACGTGGTGCGGAACATCGAGCCGCACGGAGGGCGAGCCCTCGCCGTCGTTGCGGACGTCACCAGCGAAACGGACATGCGTATGCTGGTCGAACGCGCGGTGGCGGCGTTCGGGCGGCTCGACGTGATGATCTGCAACGCCGGCATCGGCTTTCACGGATCGCTGGCGGAGACGACGCCGGCGATTGCGCGGCGGTTGTTCGACGTCAACGTCCTGGGGACCATCTACGCGGCCCGCGCGGCTTATGACGCCTTCGCGCGGCAGGGCAGCGGCCACATCATCGCGGTGTCATCGATCGCCGGCGTGCGCGGCGGCGCGGGGATGGCCATCTACTCGTCCACCAAGGCCGCGCAGATCGCCTTCATCGAGTCGCTCCGGACCGAGTTTCTCGGCACCGGACTGCACGCCTCGGTCGTGTACCCCGTCACGACGCCCACGGAATTCCGTGACGTGATGCAGCGCGATTACGGCTACGCGTCGTCTGGCAGCGGGCTCAACCAGTCGGTCGAAGAGGTGGCCGCCGCGATGGCGCACTGCGTGGAGCACCCGCGCGCGGAGGTCTATCCGAAGCGCGGCACGAGCATTTTTCGAGTGGCCGCGGCACTGACGCCGCGGCTGATGGACAGGGTCATGCGCAAATTTGACCGGCGAGCGAAGAACGCAGGCTGATTGAGCCATGGATCCTCTCCCGCTGCTCTGCGACCTGGTCGCCTGCAATTCCATCAATCCGTCTCTTGTTGCCGGTGCGCCCGGCGAGGGCGCGGTTGCCGAAGTTGCGGCGCGTGCGATGGAGGCCGCCGGACTGGATGTCGTTCGGCAGGAGGCCGCGCCGGGCCGGTCGAACGTCATCGGCGTGCTCGAAGGCCGTCTGCCCGGGCCGGGCGTGATGTTCTGCGGACATCTCGATACCGTAGGCGTCGAGGGCATGATCGATCCATTCGTGCCGCGCATCGAGAACGGGCGGCTGTACGGGCGAGGCTCTCAGGACATGAAAGGCGGAGTGGCGGCGATGATCGCCGCCGCGGCGACGCTCGCATCGGGCTGGTCGCGCGGCCGGTTGATCGTCGCGGGCGTGGTCGATGAGGAACATCTGAGTCTCGGCGCCGAGGCGCTCGTGCGTGAGTGGCGCGCTGACTTTGCGGTTGTGACCGAGCCGACCGGCCTGCGGCTCGCCATCGGACACAAAGGATTCGCCTGGCTGGACGTCACGACGCGCGGCCGCGCGGCCCACGGCAGCCGGCCTGAAGAAGGCCGCGATGCGATCGCCCGCATGGGTCGCGTGCTGGTCGCGCTCGAAGAGCGCGATCGCGCCTTACGCGCCAGGCCGCCGGCGCCGTTTCAAGGCACCGGGTCATTGCACGCGTCGATCATTCGTGGCGGCGCCGAGCTCAGCAGTTATCCATCTTCCTGCGTGCTGCAGATGGAACGGCGGACGGTCGCCGGTGAAACGGGCGAGTCCGTCCTGCAGGAGGTTGGTGACCTGCTGGACGCGCTGCGCCGCGCCGATCCCGAATTTGACGCGGCCGCGGCGCTCGTCGCGTATCGGCCAGCCTACGCCCTGGACGCCGATCATCCGCTCGTGACGGTGTTCCGCCGGGCCCTCGAAGACGCGAAAAGGACCTCCGAGCCGACCGGCATGTCGTTCTGGACCGATGCCGCAATCCTGGCGGACGCGGGCATTCCGTCCGTGCTGTTTGGCCCGGGTGGCGCCGGCCTGCACAGCCGCGAGGAGTATGTGCTCGTGGACGATGTGCGCGCCTGCGCCCTGGCGCTGGCGGTCGTCGCGCGCAGGCTCGCCGGCTAGAGCCTTATTGCGGCGGTCGTTGCTCGCGGAAGAGGCTCCGGAGCACGAACCCGACGTTCGCGGGCCGCTCGCCGAGCCGTCGCATGAAATAGGGAAACCATTCCTTGCCGAACGGCACGTACACGCGGAAGTGATACCCGCTCTGCGACAGGCTGGTCTGCAGATCGCGCCGGATGCCGTAGAGCATCTGGAACTCGAACCGGTCCGTGCCAATCCGTTCGCGATCGGCGAAGGCGCGCGTGGCGTCGATCATCGCCGGGTCATGCGTCGCAATGGCCGGGTACGTGCCGCGCTGCATGAGCTGCTGCATCAGATCGACGAACGCGCGATCGACGTCCACCTTCTGCTGAAACGCGACTTCGCGCGGCTCGCGATAGGCGCCTTTCACGAGCCTCACGCGGGCGCCCAGTTGGTTCAGCCGCTCGATGTCCTGAGGCGATCGCTTGAGGTAGGACTGAATCACGGTCCCCACGTTGCGGCAGCCGATGTTCCAGACGGTCTCCAGCGCGTCGAGCGTGGCGTCCGTGTACGGCGAGTTCTCCATGTCGATCCGGACGAAGAACCCGCCGGGCGTGGCCGCGTCGAGGATGCGCCGCAGATTGTCGATGCACGTCGCGCGATCGACATCCAGCCCGAGCTGCGTGAGCTTGAGCGAGATGTTCCGCCCGACGCCCGCCTTCTCGATCTCGCCGATCATCTCGACGTACGCGCGCGTCGCCTTCGCGGCATCGTCTACAGACGACACGCTTTCGCCCAGGAGATCCAGCGTCACCGTCAGGCCGAGTTGTTCAATCTTCCGGGCGGCGTCAATGGCTTCCGGCACCGTTTCCCCGGCAATGAACCGGCGCGCGAACGAACCTTCGCGCCGCATGCCGAAGCGCGAGGCCAGGCGCTTGAGCATCCGACTCGACGCGAGTACGGCGAACGCCGTCTTGGGCAGCGCGTCGAGCATCAGTGCGTGGTCCTGGACGACCGGCTGAGCAGGTGCTCGATCGTGCGCGCGTAGTAGCGCAGGACGATCCGGTCACGCACGCGGACACGCTGGCGTTCGTCGACGATCACATCGCGCCCGGCAAGCATCGCGACGCCTTGTTCGGCGGCCTCACGCCCGGTCCTGACGGCCAGATTGGCGCCGGCCGCGGCCAGGTAATCCACGCGCTCTTCCAGGCGCGCGACCAGCTCCGTCTTGGGCATGTGAGGCCGGAGCACGGACGCGACGAGCGCCGTCGGCAGCACCTTGTAGCATCGGCCGATTTCGTCGTGCACGCGATGCGCCAGGGTGACAAGGTCTCGCCGCGAATCCGGATCGAACGTGCGGAGGGGAATGGCGTTGCCGAACGTGACGAACGCGCGCGCTTCGTAGCCCACCGCGTGCCGGGCCATCTCCGCGACTTCCTGCGCGAACGGCCGCCGCACCTTGCGGTTCGCTTCGCGCGAGAGAATGCGATCCTCGAGCACGAGGTCGTATGCGACGGCCATCGGCAGAATGGACAGCTCCTCGCGATTCGCCTGCAGCGCGGCCTGGAGCAGTCCCGTTTTCGGTTGCTTGATTTCGCCGGTATAACTCCGGCCGCCCTCCGCGTAATAGAGCAGGTCGCGCTCCTTCAGCAGCTCGGCCACGTAAGCCTTGAGCGTGACGAGGTACAGCGGATCCTTGCTGTTGCGGCGGATGGGCACGGCGCCCGTGACGTACTTGTGCAGCAGTCCGAGCGCGCCGCCGAACAGGTTAATCCCCGCCGCCAGCACCGGCGGTCTAATGCCGCTGTCGTCGAGCACCAGCGGCTCGACCAGATAATCGAGATGACTCTTGTGATTGGAGACGTAGACGACCTGGCCGCGCGCCGTGGCCTCCTGCGCCGCCGGAACACGCTCGGCGATGCGCCGCACCTTGCGCAGGATCGGATACAGCGGATGCTGCAGCGCGCGATAGAAACGGTACCGCTGCGTTGTCCGTAGTTCGTCCAAATAGGACTCGATGCGGGTTCGGGCGTCGGGTGTGGCGGCTTGTGGATCCTCGCGGAGGTATCTGGCGACATCCTCGCGCTCGAGGACGGCCCGTCTGATGTCTTCCGAACCCACGTTGGGCAAAACTATAGCAGAAGGGCTGCACTCATGATGATGACGATCGCGCGTCTTGTTGGTGGTTTCACGCTGGTTCTGGCGCTGGCGTGGCCGCCCCAGGCCGGTTCCGGCACGTTGTCGGGAACGGTCACGTCGGCCGGGCAGCCCGCGCCCAACGTGACCGTGCGCGCGTTCGGGTCGAACACCGATCCGGTGGCGACCGTCACCACCGGAGCGGACGGCGTGTACACGCTCAAGTTGCCGCAGGGCGTGTACCGGATCGAATTTTCAGGGCCGTCCGTCGACCCCTCCGTGCGGAGCGGCGTCGTCGTGCTCGACGGCACGGCCGATGAGCTGAATGTCACCCTCGCCAAGGCCGGCACGACGCCCAAGCCGGAGTCGCTCGATGACATCAAGCCCGGCGAGGTGGGCGTGCTGTTCGAGACCCGCCTCGGCACGATTTTTATCGCGGCCGACACCGTGCACGCGCCGATTACGGCCGCCAACTTTCTGAAGTACGTGGACGCCGGCCTGTACGCGGGCGGAAGCTTTCATCGGGCGACGCGACCGGACAATTACACCCCGCTGCTGCCCAACCGTCCGCCGATGGAGCTGATTCAGGCCGGCATCAACCCGGCTCGTGCCCAGGAGGCGTTTCCGCCGATCCCGCTCGAACGCACGAGCGTCACCGGCCTCAAGCACGTCGCCGGTACCGTCTCCATGGCGCGAGGCACGGCGGCCGACAGCGCGACGTCAGATTTCTTTATCCTCCTTGACGATCAACCCTCACTCGACTTCGGCGGAAAGCGTTTCGACGACGGGCAAGGCGCGGCGGCATTCGGCCGGGTTTATTTCGGTCTCGGCGTCGCGCGCAAGATCCAGCAGCAGCCGGTGGAAGGCCAGAACCTGACGCCGCCGATTCGCATTGCGCGCGCCACCCGACTGAATCGGCAATGACAGGACCTCTGAGGTCGTTTGGAGATCGTTTGGAAACCTGAGTTTCCCTCCGGACACGCCTCTGAAGGCGTTTTCTGCGGAAATGGAAACCGGAGTTACCTTCTGACGCGTGTGGAAACTCAGGTTTCCAAACGATCTCCAAACGACCTCAGAGGTCATAATGCGCCGATGTTGACTCGTCTTATTGGCCTTGGAGTCGTCGCGGCGGCGATCGTGCCGCAGTCGATCGCGCCGCCGCCGCTGCCGGCGCCGTTCGCGACACCCTGGTTCCGAAAACCCACACGCGTGGTCGCGATGCCCGACGGGCGACAGATGTCTGTGCCGGCTGGCTTCACCGTCACAGTCTTTGCCGAGCGGCTGTCCATGGCGCGGTTCATGGCGTTGGCGCCAAACGGCGATGTGTTCCTGTCAGAGCCGGTCAGCCGGACAGCTGGAAAGATCCCGCTCAATCAGACGCGCGGGTACAACCACTGGACCAGGAACGTCATTTTCAATGCGGCCGGCACCAAGCTGTACGTCACGGTCGGATCGGCGACGAATGCGACACCAGAAAATCAACCAGGCGACGTCGAGCGCGCGGCGATTCACGAATACAACCCGGACGGCAGCGGGCACCGATTGTTCGCGAGCGGACTGCGGAATCCCGTCGGCCTCGCCTGGTTTCCGGGGTCGAACACCCTCTGGACGGCCGTCAACGAACGCGATCACCTGGGCGACGATCTCATTCCCGATTTCGTCACGTCAGTGCGCCCGGACGGCTTCTACGGCTGGCCGTACTCGTACATCGGACCGCACGTCGACCCCACCGTCACGACGCCCAGGCCGGAACTCGTCGCGAAGGCCGTCGTGCCGGATGTGTTACTGCCGTCACACTCGGCCGCGCTTGGCCTTCTGTTCTATACGGGCACGCAATTTCCCGCCGAGTACCGCAACAGCGCGTTCATCGCACTGCATGGATCGATCAATCGATCGAAGCTGTCCGGCTACAGCGTGGCGCGCGTGCCGTTCCGCAACGGCCAGGCTTCCGGACCGCCGCAAAACTTTCTGGCCGGTTTCATCGCACGAGACGATGAGGAGGCCAAAGAGGCACGGGGCAGGCCGGTGGGATTGCTCCAGTTGCCCGACGGATCGCTTCTCGTTTCAGACGACGGGGGAAACAAGATCTGGAGGGTGGCTTACAGGAAATAGCCCGGCCCACCGAAGGCGCCACTTCATGCCTTCACGCCTTCATGTGGGGCAGGAGTTTGTGAGCCAGTGTCTCTGCCACCTGTTCAAGCAGTTGACGATCCGCCGACCCGAACGCAGCCGCGCGATCACTATCGATGTCGATTTCCCCAAGCACCCGCTCGCCGAGCATGATCGGCACCACGATCTCCGACTTCGTTTCCAGGCTGCACGCCAGATACCGCGGATCGCTGTTCACGTCGTCCACGATGATCGTCGCCTTTTCCGTGGCGGCCGCGCCGCAGATGCCGCGGCCCAGCGGAATCCGCACGTGCGGCGATGGTTTTCCGACGTACGGCCCGAGCACGAGCTCGTCGCCCTCCAGGAGATAGATACCTGCCCACGTGAAGTGAGGCAGATTCTCTTTGAGAAGGCGAACGGCCTCAGTCATCGCCGCGTCTGCCGTAGGCGCCGCGGCGACGGCCGATTGGATTCGATCGAGAAGCGCGTGCGATTGACTCATCAATGACTATCCGTTGTCTCAATAGACAGCAGTCCGACGCCCCCCAGAAGCGTCACGAGCATGAGCACGTTGGACAATCCGTGCAGGCGCCCGAATTCCTGCCTGAGGGGATCGGTGTCCGGCCGGGATGAAATCGATCCCGAAGTCTCGCGTCGAATCTGATCGATCCGCGGCGCAAGCCCGAATGCCGTGTACAGGCTCAGCCCGAGCATGCCGGCGACGGTCCAGAGCCGCCAGCCCAGCCGGCGCGGCCGCGGGCCGAGCAACGCGCGCAGGCCGAGCAGGACGATGAGCGATGCGGCCAGAATCCAGGTCCAGGTCTGGAACCGGGAGAAGACGGCTCCAAAGAGCAGACCCGCCAGCGCGCGTCCTCCGGCAGGATCCTGCGCTTCGAGCGTCGTGAAGATCGCCGGCGCGGCCACGAAACCCAGCGCCGCCAGCCCGCCGATCCACAGCGACAGGACCACCAGCGAGGCCACACGGAGCACGACCATCCCGTTGATTATGCAACGGGATCATGGAATGGCCTTAGTCGATCTTCCGACGTCGCGCAATCTTCAGGCCTCGAGCGCGTAGTACAGTAGACTTTTGCGCGCATTTCATGTCTGAACCGTCACTCGCCGTTCTCCATAACCTCGCGACTCAGCTCCGCATCGATTCCGTTCGATCGACGTCGGCCGCCGGGTCGGGTCACCCGACAACGTGTCTGTCCGCAGCCGAGATCGTCGCCGCGCTCTTTTTTGCCGAGATGCGATTCGATCCGCGGGATCCGCATCATCCGGAGGCGGATCGATTCGTGCTCTCGAAGGGCCACGGAGCGCCGATTCTCTACGCGGCATGGGCCGCCGCCGGCGCGTTTCCGCGCGAAGACGTCATGCAATTGCGGACGCTCGGATCGGATCTGGAAGGCCACCCGACGCCGCGCCTGCCGTTCGTAGACGTGGCCACCGGATCGCTCGGCCAGGGATTGGCGGCCGGCATCGGCACGGCGCTCAACGCCCGACGCATCGACTCGGACTACCGCACGTACGTCCTGATGGGCGACGGCGAATCGGCCGAGGGATCCGTCTGGGAGGCCGCGGAGTCCGCGGTCTTTCACCGCCTCGACAACCTCTGCGGCATCGTCGATGTCAATGGATTCGGCCAGAGCCGCGGCACGCAGTACGGCCGCGACGCCGAGGCGCACGCGGCGCGCTGGCGCGCGTTCGGGTGGCACGCGATCGTCATCGACGGCCACGACCTGAAGCAGGTCCTGGCGGCGCTCGCGGAAGCGCGGCGCACGACGGATCGGCCGACGATGATCGCGGCGCGAACCCTCAAGGGGAAGGGCTGCTCGATTTTCGAGGGCAAGGATGGCTGGCACGGCAAGGCGCTGAAGAAAGGCGCCGAGGAGGATCAGGCGCTGGCCGAACTGGAATCGCAGTACGTCAAGACATCCGATCCCGCGCCGGTGATCCCAAAGCCGGCACGCCGTCGCGACGAGGGGCCGCTTCCGGATTTTGTGAAAGCCCTGCCGACGCCCGCCTACAAGCTGAATGACAGCGTGGCGACCCGTGAAGCCTACGGGACCGCGCTCGCGGCGCTGGGCGGCATTGACCGCCGCGTGGTCGCGCTCGATGCGGACGTCAAGAACTCCACGTTCAGCGAACGGTTCGAGAAGGTGCACCCGGAGCGCTTCTATCAGATGTTCATCGCCGAGCAGGTGATGGTCGGCGCGTCGATGGGCCTGGCGGCGCGCGGCGCGATCGCGTTCCCGTCGAGCTTCGCGTGCTTTCTGGAACGCGCCAGCGACTTCATCCGCATGGCCGGCATTTCCAACGTCAACATCAAACTGGCCGGTTCGCATTGCGGCGTGTCGATTGGTGAAGACGGACCGTCGCAGATGGCGCTGGAGGACCTGGCGATCTTCCGGGCCGTGCCGAACTGTACGGTGCTGTACCCGTCGGATGCGATGTGCGCGGAGCGCCTCGTCGCACTGGCCGCCGCCACGTCCGGGCCGGTGTACATCCGGGCCAGTCGTCCCAAGACGCCGGTCATCTACGGCCCGGCCGAAACGTTCGTCGTCGGAGGATCGAAGACGCTGCGGCAGAGTCCGAAGGACGCCGTCACGATTGTCGGCGCGGGCGTCACGCTCTTCGAGGCGCTGAAGGCGTACGATCTGCTCCAGCCGGACGGCATCGCGATTCGCGTGATCGACGCGTACTCGATTCAGCCGATCGACAAGGCCGCCTTGATTGCCGCCGGTCGCGCCACCGGCGGGCGCATCGTCACCGTCGAAGATCACTACTCGCATGGCGGCCTCGGCGACGCCGTCAGCGACGCCGTGTGGGATCAGGGATTCCGCGTGCAGCGACTCGCGGTCCGCGAGATTCCGCGCAGCGGGCCGCCCGAGGTTCTCCTCGATCACTTCGGCATCTCGGCACGAGCGATTGTCGAGGCGGTCAAGAAACAACTAACCACTAACAACTGACAACTGGCAAGTTGCAGGTCGCAGGTTCGAGGTTCGTCATGCCCCAGTATCGTGGCCGCCGATTTCGCATCATGATGGCCGCGAGCGGCGCGGCGATCGCCATCAGCCTCGTTCCGCTCCGTTCCGCGCCGATACAGACACAGGCTCAGCCGGCTGCGCCGGCCGCCGCCGTGACGACGGGCGTGCGCGAAGCGGCGTGGTCGCCGGACAGCAAGCGCATCGCGGCCTCCTGGTTTGACGCGATCTGGACGATGACGCCGGATGGCAAGGACCCGAAGCGGCTGGTGGCGGCGACGCAGGGCTGGGCCGCCGAGCGCGATCCCGCGTGGTCGCCTGACGGGAAGCAGATCGCCTTCAGCGCCAGCACGAACGGCGAGTTCGACGTGTGGGTGGCGCCGGCGACGGGCGGCGCGGCCCGCCGCATCACGAACGATGCGGGTGACGAGCGCTGGCCGTCCTGGACGAAAGACGGCCGCAGCCTCGTCATATCGCGCCGCAATCCGAAGGGCTCGTGGATGCTGGAGATCGTGCCGGCGGAGGCCGGCGTCAAAGCGGAAGCTGTGCGGATTGGCGACAGCACGGCGTGGCAGGGTGCCGTGTCCCCCGACGGCACACGCGTGGCCTTTGTGTCCGATCGCGCCGCCGAGGCGAACAATGAGGCGGACATCTGGGCGATCGATCTCACGCCGACGCAGAACGGCAGTCTGGCGCCGCCCGTGCGCGTGACGTCGGCGCCAGGCGACGAGAGCCACCCCACATGGTCGCCGAACGGGACGCGCGTGGCGTTTGCCGCCTCGCGAAATGGAATCG
>DASUGC010000206.1:0-10476 GCA_036274235.1 Vicinamibacterales bacterium | reverse complement strand
GTGCGCGGCGACAGTTGCCGACGCGCTCGGGATTCAGGCGGCGCACTCGGCGCGCTTCATGGTGACCGATGCGTGCCGGCGCGGCGCCGTCGGCGCGGAGGCGGCCAGGATCGGGTGAGCCGCGTCCGCCTGCTGGCGCTTCTTGACGAGAGGGCTGTGGATGACATCGGCCAGAGTCTCGGTCTCGATCGCGGCCAGACGCTGACGGCGATTCAGGGATTGATGCCGGCGCTGGCCGGAGCGATGGCGACGAACGCGGCGAAGCCAGGCGGGCTCGAAAGTCTCATGACAGATGGTCCAGGTCCCATCGCACGGTTCATGGCGGACGATCACCGGCGTCTGGAATCGCTGCTGGACCGCGCCGCGGCCGGCGGTCGCATCGAGCCGGCGCTGTACGAGGAGTTTCGCGCCGGTCTGCTGCGGCACATCGGACTGGAGGAAAAGATCCTGCTGCCCGCGGTCAGTCGCGCGCGTGGCGGCCTGCCGCTGCCGCTCGCGCGCCAGCTCCGGCTCGATCACGGCGCCATCGCGGCCATGCTGGTGCCGGCACCGACCCCCATCGGCATCGAGCGGCTGCGGGCGTTGCTGGCACTGCATGATGCCCTCGAAGAAGGATCGGCAGGTGTCTACGCCGACTGCGATCAATTGCTGGCAGCCGAGGCGGCGTCGCTGATCAGGCAACTCCGGGATTACCCCGCGGTTCGGACGGCGAAACACCACGAGGGACCGGTTGTTGAACGTCATATCGCTCAGGCCCTGGCGTTGGCAGGTCGTGAGCAGATCCTTCCGGGACCGGGCTGATCGTCTCCTGATGTCTCTTCCCCGGCCCGTCTCCCGGATTATCCTCGCGGGAATCCCCGCTTCAGGGGATGGCGGAACGGCGACGGTGTTTTGTAGCGTGGCAGATTGTGAGTCCGGCCGATCACTGGCGAACGCATTGGCCGATTGTGCTGATCCTGGCCGCGGCGGCGTTCCTCGTGCTGGCAGGCCTTGGCCGCGACCGTCTCTGGGCAGATGAGGGCGACACCGCGGTACTGGCGCAGAACATCCTGCAGACCGGCCTGCCGACTGCGTGGGATGGCGTCACGTTCATCGACTCCGATGCCGGCGAGCGGCTCAATGACCGTCTGATCACGATCGGCCATCCCTGGTTGCAGTACTACGTCACGGCCCTGTCATTTGCGCTGTTCGGCAAGTCGGAGCTGACGGCGCGCCTGCCGTTTGCGATCGCCGCGCTCGCTACCATCGGCCTGATTTACTGGCTCGCGATCCGTTGGGCCCGCGATCGGCCGGCCGCCATCGCATCAGCCGTGCTGCTGACCGTCTGCGTGCAGTTCCTGCTGTTCGCCCGGCAAAGCCGGTACTACTCGCTGACGGCGTTCCTGGCCTGCCTGCTGGTTCTGCAATTCATGCGATTGCGTTCGTGGGGCACGACGCTGGCATTTGCCGCCACCGCGGTCGCGCTCTTTCACAGCCATCCGAGCGGGCTGGGTGCCATCGCCGCGCTCTGCGCGCTCCCGTTCGTCTCGGCGGCATTTCGCCCGCAGCGCCCGTGGGTCCTGCGAGCCATGCCGATTGTCGCGGCGCTCACCTTGCCCTGGCTCGCAGTAGCGGCGGGCGGGTACGGCGAGGGAACGGTGCTCGCGGGCAGTCTGACGGTCTTCGCCGCGCGGCTCGGTCAATTCGCAATCGAGTGGGCCTCGGTGACCCCGATCATCGGCGCCGGTCTCATCTACGTCATCGCGCGGCGCTACAGTGAAACGCAGAGTGGCCGTCGCCGCACAGCGGCGCGCGCATCCGTCTCAAACCGGACGACACGCGGCGAAACGGCCGCCGGCCGCCGCGATCTGGTGTTCGCGGTGACCGCGGTCATCGCCGGCCTCGCGTTCGTCATCGCGGCCACGCAAACGCGCGACTTCATCTGGATGTCCGGTGTCCGCTATGCGGCCGCGGTCGTCCCGCTGGCGGCCCTGCTCGCCGGTCTCGCCGTTTCTTTTGCGGCCCGGGGCCGCTGGGCAGTCTGGACGACGCTCGTTCTGGTGCTCGGCCTGACAAAATTCGGCCGCCTCACGCCATGGACGTTCTGGGAAGGACCGTGGGCCCACCGCGATCGCGAGGCTGCCGTGACCTTTCACAATCCAGAGAACGTGCTCGATCGCCTGCTCCGCACGAGTCAGCTCGCGTATGTGCGATCACTCCTCCACGAGAACCTGGGAACGACGTCGCAAATTGCCGACTTCCTGAATGCCCACGCGACGCCGCGCGACGTGGTGATCACCAACTACGGCTGGGAGCCGCTCTATTTCGACACGGGCCTTCCGCAGGGATCGAAAGTGGCCGCGTCCTCACCGGCCTGGGCCGCCGCGAAAAGCCTCGGCCTGCCGCCGTACGTTTTTTCGGCCCGCGGCGCGCGCTGGATCGTCTGGCGGCGTGCGTGGGGCCCGTACCGCGGCATCGCGTGCGGCCGGATTCTCGAACAGTTGCGCCGGGATGGCGTGCCCGTGACGCTCGTCGCCACCATCCCGGAGACCCTCTGGGAAAACCGCGAGAACGTGCATTTCCGCCGGTTCGCCGGTGGCCGGCATATCTTCCCCTGGTTCGAAGGCTTACCGCCGGCTGAAATTTATCGCGTGGGTTGACAGGCTTTGGGCCAGTCTCGCTGACCGTTCTCGCCTCGAACCCACGACGACGCGGCCTTCGTAGCCGCGATTGCTCTGCCATAATCCGGGGATGGTCAGCCGCTGAAACAGCTGGGGTCTTTATGGCGAATCTGATTCGATGCGCATTGAGCGTGGGTTTGGCGTTCAGCTTGGCCACCGGGGTGATCGCGCATCCAGGCTCCGGCATCGCGGTCGATCGCCAGGGCATCGTCTATTTTGCCGACACGGGCGGCGGCGTGTGGATGATTGACATGAACGGCCGCGTCAGCCGTATCCACGACTCGAAATTCCACTGGCTGGCGCTCGATCCTGACGGACGCTTTGGCGCCGGCCGGCCGCCATCGAATGCCTACGGGGATTTTGTCCGCACGCATTCTGATCCGACCGTCATCTCATCCAGTGATGTCCCGATCGTCATCGGCGAAGACGGCGCCGCGTACTATCCGGAGCGCGGAGGACCGGACGGCCGTCTGCAAATCGTGCGCTGGACGACGGCCGGGGCGCGATCGATCTTCGCGCTGCTGCCGGCCCAAACCGACAGCGGCCCCCTGCAATGGATCAACGGCCTGGCCGCCGGATCGGGCGGCTCGCTGTATTACACGGAAGACAAAGCTGTCCGGAAAATCGACACCCGCGGCGCCGTGTCGGCGGTTGCCACGAATGTGACCGTGAGCGGTTGCGTTTCGATTCCGGGCAATGAGCCGGCCAGTGGGGCTTTGCTGCGTGGTCTCGCCGCGTCGGGCGACGGAAACATTTACGTGGCCGCGGCCGGATGCGCGGCGGTGTTAAAGATTGGTCCGGCGGGTGATGTCACCCCTGTTCACCGCACGACCGCGCCATGGGCACCAACGGCTGTTGCTCTACACGGTCAGGACATCTTCGTGCTCGAGTACCTGCACACGGCCGCCGAGGATCGCCAGGCGTGGATTCCGCGCGTGCGTCAGCTTCGCGCGGACGGCACGTCTCGACTGCTGGCCACGATCACGCGCTGAGCCGCGGATTCCTGCCGGAAGGCCGGGGGCTGGCAACCGGGTTCGCTCTGATGTCGTCAAATTCACCGTCCATGACGAGCAGGTGCCTTCTCCGCGCGATTGCCCCGGCCCTGGCGGCTCTGGTGGTGACAGGGCCGATGGCGGCTTCGCCTTCGCCGCCTGATCTGCCGGCGCTTCTCGACGAGTACGCGGCCGGCGGCGATCGCGCGATCCGGCGCGTCGAGCTGCTCGGCGACGACACGGCGATCGAGATGAGGCTGGACTGGGCCACGCTCGGGCGCGCCTGGATCGAGCGCGATGCATCCGATCGGCCGCGGCGGCTGTTCGTGGCCGCCGCGTTTGCGCTCGAGACCGAAGCGATCCTTGTCGAACGCGGTTTGTGGAGCCGCTCGGCGTCGCGCAAGATCAAAGAGAAAGGAAAAGAAAGCACCGTCCGCTGCAACGGCGCGTGCGTCATCAGCTGGGCGCGCGGGCTCTTTGTGGAGCGTGGCGCGCCGGACGCCGCCGAGCATGCGTGGTGGATCGCGTCAGTCGCGCTGGCGCAGGGCGTGCGCGATACGCGCTTCCTGCTGCCGCCCCCGGCGCCCTCCGCCACGGAATCGAACCTCGCGATCGCGGCCAGGCTCGGCCAGGTGCCGAATACCACGACCCTCGGACACCTCGCCGCCGCTCTGACTCGATTCCCGAACGACCCGCAGTTCCGTCTGGCGAAGGTCGTCGCCGCTTCGGCGCGTTTCGAAATCACGACAGACGCGGCGCCCCGGAGTCCGGGCACCGGCAACGGAACCAGCGATATGGCCCTGCCGAACATCGTCGTCATATCCCGCGCCTCCGGCGCCGCGCCGGCCGTTCCAGTCAGGCCGACTTCTGCGCAAGTCAACCGCGCTCGATACGCGGAGTTGCCCGGCATCCTCTCGGACTTCGAGGCGATTGCCGGCGACGCGACGGCCGGGATCGGTGTCCGTACGGAAGCGCGCATCAGGCTTGGATATCTGCACTGGGCGACGGGCGACAGCGCGCGCGCGCTCGCGGCTTTGACGCTGGCGGCCGAGTCCGCCCCCTCGGCCGATCTTCGGTACCTCGCTGACTATCTGGCCGGTGTGGCGCACGAGTCGCTCGGCGATGCCGCCGCCGCGACTGCGGCCTACGAAGCGGCGCTGACGGCGAGGCCGCATTCGCAGTCCGCATCGATCAAGCTCGCGGTCCTTCGTCAGCTGCACGGCGATGCCGCCGGCGCGCAGGCGATCGCGCAGGAAACGCTGGACCGGCGGCCGAACGACGCCGATCCGTGGCGTCTGTTTCTGTACGGCCATTACCCGCAATTGCCGGCGCTGCTGGCCGAGATCCGGCTGCAGGTGCCGCGATGAGGCGAGTGACGCCCTGGATCGCGTCCGCGCTCGCGGTGCTCCTGGGCGCCGGTGCGTTCGCGCAGGCGCAGGCGCCGACCTTCCGCGCCACCACATCCACGGTCGTGGTGAATGTGAACGTCCGTCGCGGCAACGCCGTTGTGGCCAATCTCACGGCCGACGACTTCCGGCTCACCGATAACGGCGCGCCACAACAGATCGAATCGGTCTCGATCGAGACGATGCCGATTGATGTGACGTTATTTCTGGACACCAGCGGAAGCACGTCCGGGAAACGGGACGAGATGCAACGCGACGTGCAGTCGGTCGTGACGATGCTGGGAAGGGACGACCGGCTCCGGATGTTGACGATCGGCGACGCCGTCGAGGTGGCCCTGCCGTGGGTGCCGGCCGGGACGACCGTGACGGCGAAATTTCCCGTCGTCGGCGGCATTTCGCTCGTGAACGATGCGCTGGCGTTCGGGCTGGCGCATCGGGCCGCGCCGGGCCGACGGCATCTGGTGGTGGGCATGACCGATCGGCAGGACTGCGGAAGCGCGATCTCCGCGTCGCAAGTCCTGGAACTGGCCGGCCGCACGGAAGCCATGCTCTATCTGGTCGATTATTCGGGCGGGGGAGACAGCGTTCCGTACCGCGTCCGGTCCTGCACGCCGCGAGCGGCCGCCGGCGGCGTCAGGATCATCGACGAGGCCGCCGCGCGGACGGGCGGCATGGTGCGCGATCAGAGTTTCTGGTTCCGCGCGGCGTCCATTGCGAAAGCATTCAGGACGATTCTCGCGGACTTCCGCCAGAGCTATGTGCTGCGCTATTCGCCGGCCGGCACGCAGGTCCGCGGTTGGCACGCGGTGGTCGTGACCGTTCCGGCATTTCCGGCAGCGACCATCCGCGCGCGGCAGGGTTACTTCGTCGACTAGTGGCCTGGACAGGAGAATTGTGCCGCGGATTCCGGAGCGCGGCGCCCGGCTGGCTCGGCGAGCGCCGGACCCCCGAGCGTCCGCCGTCGCGACGAGCCCGGACGTGACGGCGCGAGTGCTGCCGGATCCTTACCTGATCAACTCGTGACCAGCAGCCGGCTGTCGACCTGCTGCGCGAAGCGATCGAGCGCTGACTCCAGGCTGGGCATCAGGGCGCCGCGCTCGCTGCGCAGCGCGCTGAACGGGGGCCGTCGGGCGATCAATCCCATATCGGCAGCCGCACAATCGCGCACCAGGTGGGGATCCAGGTCAAAGCGCCGCATCGCCTCGCGGGCGAAGTCGGCCCAGGTAATCGGCGTCAAGCTCGTGAGGTGCCACAACCCCGCCGCGTCGTCGAACAGCAATTCCAGCGTGGCCTCGGCCAGGTCTGGAACGTATGTCGGCGACACCACGAGGTCACGCGCCGCCCGCCATCGTTCGCCGCGGCGAGCCTGGCGTAATGCATGGACGAGAAAATTGGCGGCGTCATCCGGGCCAAAGAAGGCGGCGGTGCGCACGATGAGTGCCGACGACAGCCGGGCGGTGACGGCCGCTTCGGCCGCGGCCTTCGATCCGCCATACACCGAAAGCGGTCCGACGGCGTCCGTCTCAATATAGGGCGCCGACTGCTGGCCGTCGAAGACCAGGTCCGATGAGAACGTCACGAGGCGCGCGCCGCGAGCCGCGGACTCCTCGGCCAGAATGGCCGGTGCCGACGCGTTGTCGCGCCAGCAGCGGTCCGTTTCCCGTTCCGCCAAATCGACCTGGACGTAGCCTGCGGCATTGATCACGGCCCACGGGCGCACGTCGTCGAACATGCGCGACACGTCTCCGCGATCCGCCGCGTCCACCTCTCGCCTGGTCAGGAGCCGGTATTCGAGGCCGCGTGCCTGGCAGGCCTTGGCGAAGGCGCGCGCCAGCGTGCCGCCGCCGCAAATGGCGATCCGCGCCGGCGGCTTTGTCGCGCGCGGCTTTCCGGCGGACGGGCCCTGCCACCAGCCGGCGCCCCCGCTCACGACGTCCTCCGTGGCGCCCTTCGTCGCCAAATCACGAATCACGCGGCACAGGGCGCGCGGCCGAATCAGATCGCTCCCCACGTCGAACGCGCCTCGCTCGTAGTACCCGGTCGATTGCGTGAGCAGGGAATTCCAATCGACGGATCCAAACAGCGCCCAGGCGGTCACCGCTCTGACCGGAATACCCCTGGCGATGGCGCGGGTCGCCGACTCCCAGGCTTCAACGAGCCAGCGCGCCTGATCGTTGCCGGAGGCGTCCAGGTGCACCTCCGTGATGGCCAGCGGCGTGCGGTAGCGTTGCCACGCGGCCTCGAGATGCTCGCCGTGCCCGGCGAGGCCGCTTTCCGTCCTCACGGCTTCCACGTCAACGAACCAGGCGCCTCCCGCGAAGTGACGCCGCTCAACAGGGAAGTCGTCCACCGTCTCGAGCAGATGCCGATCGCTGGTCACGTAGTAGTTGAGGCCGATGATCGATGGCGGGCAGGGGCGTTGAACCAGCGAGTCGAGGAGCCCCTCGTCCGCACCGGCGGCCGTCAGGTATGGCCATAGCGCGTGATCGGGCGTCACGTATCCCATCAACAGGTCAAAGCTGAGCCAGCGGCGCTCCTGGTAGAACTCAGCCTGCGCGGCGGCCGAGCGATCCGCGGTCGTGCGCGAGATGTCTTCGGTCTGGATCAGTTCCGCGTCGGTGACACGCTCGCGAATGGCCGCCATCGCGGCCCGTGTGGCGAGACACTGAACGAGCAGCGCGCGGACGAATGCCCGGTCGCTTCGGGCATGCGGATACCACAGTCCGTACAGCGCGCTGAAACGGGCCGTCGTCAACGGCTCGTTGACGATCGTGAAGCGTCTGAGCCAGGGATAGCGCTCGACGACACGGCCGGCGTAGTCGGTGAGGCCGCTGATGAACGAATCATCCAGGAGGCTTGTCCACGGCGGCCCGGACCCGTGGTGTACGAGGCCGACGATGGGTTCGATGCCAAGATCCCTCAGTTCCAGGAGGCGCTGGTCATTCCACGACCAGTCATCGCCGCCTGTCCGGCTCGTGCGTTCCCACAGAATGGGATAGCGGACGGTGCGGATCCCGAGGTCGCGAATGCGCTTGAGATCGTCGAGGCGCCGGTCATGGCCGGTGAGCGCCAACTGGTCGCGGTACACATCGCCGGCGCGATTGACCGTGCACTCGACGCCACCCCACAACTCCGGCCGGTCAGGCATGTATCGCGCCATTCACGCTGGATTGGCGAGCGCCTCCCGCCGCGTTTGTCCCGTCAATTTACCGTACAGGGTCAACGCCTGGGCGGTGACCTGATCCATGTTGTAGTAGCGGTAGGTGGCCAGGCGCCCGACGAAATGCACGCGCGGCGTTACCGCCGCCAGCGTGCGATAGCGCTGGTACAGCTCGAGATTTTCCGCGCGCTGAATCGGATAGTACGGATCGCCTGACGCCTTCGGGTATTCGTACACGAGCGTCGTCTTGGGATGCTCCTGGCCGGTCAGGTGTTTGAACTCGGTGACCCGGGTGTAAGGGTTCTCGTTCGGATAGTTGATGACCGCCACCGGCTGGGCCCGTTCGACGTTCTGGGTTTCGAACCTGAATTCCAGCGAGCGGTAGGGCAGCCGGCCGAACCGGTAATCGAAGTACTCGTCGATCGGCCCCGTATAAATCACTTCCCGGTGCGGAATGGCGTCTCGAACCTCCCGATAGCAGGCATTCAGCAGCACCTTGATGTTCGGGTGCGACGTCATGCGCGTGAACATGCGCGTGAGCCCGTGCCTGGGCATGGCCTGGTACGTGTCGGTGAAATAGCGGTCGTCACGGTTGGTGCGGATCGGCACGCGGGAGGTGACGCTCGCATCGAGCTCCGACGGATCCATGTCCCACTGTTTGCGCGTGTAGTTGCGGAAGAATTTCTCGTACAGTTCGCGGCCGATCCGGCTGACAATCACGTCCTCGGAGGTGCGGATCGGATCGCGCGGGACCGCGACGGACTTGAAGAACTCCTCGAGCTCGAAGGCGGTGAGCCGGAGGCCGTACATCTGATTGACGGTGTCGAGATTGATCGGAATCGGGAATAACTGGCCGTCCACCCAGGCCCGCACGCGGTGTTGATACGGCCGCCATTCCGTGAATCGCGACAGGTACTCAAAGACCTCCCGCGAATTGGTATGGAAGATGTGCGGGCCGTACTTGTGCACCAGGATTCCGGCCTCGTCGTAATGGTCGAACGCGTTTCCCCCAATGTGATTTCGCTTGTCGATCAGGAGGACCCGCTGGCTGGCATCGGCCGCCAGCCGTTCGGCCAGTACGCTGCCGGCAAAGCCGGCGCCGACGATCAGGTAATCGAACATGGCCGGTTACGCTCTTCCCGCCGCGGCGGGCTGCGCGTGGACGGGCCGGGCCGCCGGGCCAAGGGGCAGGGGCGCGCCATTCCGGGCGATCGCATCCGCGAGCAGCGTTTCCATCTGCCGGAACGTCCGGTCCCACGATCGCGCGCGAATCCATGTCTGCGATTGCAGGACGGCGTCACGCCCTTCCGAGCCCATGCACGCGTCGATGGCTCGCGAGAACGATTCGGGCCGGTCCGCAATCTTCACGAATCCGTTCAGGCCGTACGGGCGAACGACGTCCGCGATTGAGGTCGAGACCACGGGCAGGCCGGCGGCCAGATACTCCGGCGTCTTCGTCGGACTGATGAATCGCGTGGCCGCATTGTGCGCGAACGGCATGATCGCGACGTTCCAGCCGCTGAAATACGCCGGAAGGTCCGCATACGGCCGGGGACCCAGGTAGTGGATGTTGGGTTCCTGGGGCAGGGAGGCCGGATCGATTTTCGCGACCGGTCCGATCATGACGAATTGATACGCCCGCATCCGGCGCGCGACATCCCGAACCAGCTCGAGGTCCATCCGCTCGTCGATCACGCCGCAGAATCCGACACGCGGTCTGCGGATTCCCTGTTGATCGCCGGGCTCGCGCATTCGCAACGCCTGGGCGAAATGCTCCACATCCACGCTGCTCGGGAACGCATGCACGTGCGGGTGCAAATGGCGCTTGGCCGCGTACAGGGACTCGCCTCCGGTGAAGACGAGATCCGCAATCCCAAAGAGCTCCGTTTCGGCGTCGCGCAGCTCGGCCGGCGCGCCCTGGAATCCGGTCAGCTCATCCATGCAGTCGTACACGATTGCCGCGCTGCGGGTCGTCCACGAGCGGGCGATGGGCAGGGCCATCGGCGTGTAGAACCACAGGATCGGCCGGCTCAGGGCCCTGCGCTCCAGAAACTCGTCGAGCATGGCTCGCTGGACTTCGGCGGACTCCGCGCGGGACAGGCCCCGCGGTAAACGCGCGACAATCACCTGAACGCCGTCGTGCTCCGACACGTCGAGGCTGGGCTGGCCGCCGTCGTACACCGGTTCTTCAACAAAGAACACGCGCCGCTGCGCGGCGAACCGCGTCATCAGATGCTGAGGCCTTTGAAAGACGAATC
>DASUGC010000205.1:0-35372 GCA_036274235.1 Vicinamibacterales bacterium | reverse complement strand
CGCGCCGCAGCACCTGGCGCGCTTTGTCGAGGTTGTCTCGGGCGCCGGCATCTGACGGGTCCAGACGCACGGCTTCGGCAAACTCCGCCTCGGCCTCCTGGAACCGGCCCAACTGAGCCAGGACCACGCCGAGATCGTTGTGCGTCGCCGAAACCGCAGGCTCCAGCCGGATCGCGGCGCGGTATGCATCCGCCGCTTCGGGTCGCCGCCCCATGGTCTGCAGTACCTGCCCCAAATGCCGGTACGCACCGGCGTGCAATGGCTGGATCGCGATGACCCGTTGAAACTCCTGCGCGGCCGGACCGGGTTGCTGCGTCTGCTGCAATGCCAGTCCAAGCGCGAATCCAGCCTCGACATTTCCTGGCGCCTGCTGCAGCACACGCGTCAGCGGTTCGATCGCCTCCGCCGCTCGCCCCGCCTGCACCAGGGCGACGGCGGCGCCCGCCTGCGCGTCGATCGTACCGGCGCCGGCCTTCGCCGCGTCGCTCATGACGACGCCGAGCATCGATCGACTGATGGCCGCCTCCTCATCGGCCTCCTGCTGACGTCCGGCGGCGCGCAGCACGGCGGCGAGTCGATCGTGCACAAATGCGACCCGCGCACTCTTCTGTTCGGCCGCATTGGTGCGTGCGAGCGCGGCGCGATACTCGTCCACCGCGGCGGCAGGCTCATTCGAGGCCTCGAGCGCGAGGCCGAGATTGAAATGGGTGGCCGGCTGATCCGGAGCTAGCCGGACGGCTTCGCGCGCGTGGGGCAGCGCCTCAGCCGCATTCGGCGGCTGCCGCTCCAGCAGCAGCCCCGCCAGGTTGCTGTGGGCGAGCCAACTCTCGGAATTGCGCGCCAGCGTCGTTCGATACAGCGTCTCGTTGTCCGTAAAAGCGTGACTGTCCCGCCAACTCAGCCAGACAAGCGGCACAAGAATGACGGCGGCAGTCCATGGCTCCCGTCGGGCCATCAGCGTCACGAGGCCGGCGGCAACGATCGCGAAGATGCCGGCTGAGGCCAGGTACTGGAAGTGATCGGCGACGAAGGAAAACTTGAACGGATAGACATTGACGAAGCCCAGTGCGGGACCGAGCGTCACGATGAAGTACAAGAGAGCCGCCAACGGTCCGCGCGTGCGATGTCGAATCGCCCACAAGGCCGCCGTCAACACCAGGATCGCGGCCGGATACAGGTACTGCCACCAGACACCCTGGCTGACAGTCCATCGCGCGTAGCTGAAGGCCAGGTTGACCGGCCAGGCCAGCATCGCCAGATAAAAGAGGAGCGCGCGTCCCGCAATCAGCACCCGCTCAATCACACTGAAATTGAAGGCGGCCCCTTCGGCACCGATGAACGTGCGCTCCATCCAGACGGTCATCGCGCCGACGGCGGCCCCGAGGACGACAAATGGCAGCAGCGGCACGACGTCACGGCGCCACTCAATGCGGCCGCGCTTCCACCAGAAGACGACGAGGAGCCCGGCGGGCAGCGTCGCGGTGACTGACTTGGAGAACAACGCGAGCGTGAACAGTCCCAGCGCGAGCGCGTAGGCGCCGCGGCTGCGCTGCGCGTCGAAACGCAGGTAGGCGAGCCCTGCGCCAAAATACAGCGCGCCCGACAGCGTGTTCTTGAGCTCGGTAATCCAGGCCACGGACTCCACCTGGATCGGATGCAGCGCAAACAGCGCACCGGCCAGCCACGCGCCCGGCACATGCAATCGCCGCAAACAAGCCATCAGCAGGCACGCCGATCCCGCGTGAAGCAGGATGTTGATGACGTGATAGCCCGTCGTCTCGAGGCCCCAGACGTGGTACTGCAACCAGAACGCCGTGTGCACGAATGGGTAGTACTGCTGAGTGGCCCCGGGCTCGAACCAGATGCGCCAGATCCCGCCAATCGATCGCAGCGCCTCCTTCGTCACGTGCCCATCGTCGTCCCACAGGAATCCGCCGTGCCAGACTGGTTGATATGTGAGCAGCGTGACCGGAACGATCAGCGCGGCAAACAGCCAGAACGCGCGATCGAAATCCCCACGCGCCTCCGCGCCTCGGCCTGATGCGGCGACCCGCGTCACGGGGCCTCCGCTCGCGCGCGCCGCCGGCTTTGATGAGGGCCGCCTGGCCACAGTCACAGCTCTTTCAAGGCCACGATGGGATCCACGCGCGAGGCCTTGATCGCCGGCCAGGAACAGGCAACGACGGCGGCGATGACGATGGGCATCGGCGCGAGGACGAAGACCAGCAGGTCCCCCGCCGAAAATCGATCGGCAAAAGGCAGGATCAGCCGGACGGCGATCGCGATCAGGTATCCCATGATCAGTCCGCTGGCTACGGGCTGGAATCCGTCACGGATCACCAATGCCCGGATACTCGCGGGGGCCGCGCCCAACGCCATGCGCACGCCCATCTCGCGCGTCCGCCGTGAAACCAGATGGGACAAGACGCCGAAGAGTCCCGTCATGCTCAGGAGCATCGCGAGCAACGCGAGGGCCGCGGCCAGCCATGACACCATGCCAAGCAGAATCGAACCGCCCATGACGATTGGCGCGGCCGATCCGGGGTGATCCAGCACGAGATCGGGATCAGCGCGCAACGCGAGCGCCTTCATCGGCCCGACAAGATCCTCGGGATCGCGATCCGTACGGCCGACGAAGGCCAGCAGCGGCTCGAAGTGCTGCGCCAGTGGCACGTAGACGGCGCCGGATCGCCGCGATCCGCGGTGCTGCGAATCCGTGTCGGCCGCGATCCCGACGATCGTCAGCGACTCTGGCGCCGGCTGCGCGCGCGCGAACTCCCGCACCAGAATCTCGCGCCCGAGCACATCGACCGTGCCGAACAGTTCCCGAGCCGTGTGCTCCGAGATCACGGCGACGTGCGGATCGTCGAGCTGGTCGTGGATCTCAAAGCCGCGGCCGCGCACGATCGGAATCCCGAGCGTTCTGAACAGTGACGGCGTCCCGGCAATCAGAGGCGCGTACGGATATTCCGTCCGGCCGGCAACGAACGGCTTGTCCGTGGTCGTCACGTCGGCGCCGGGCGTGTATGTCGTGCCGAACGGCAGACCTGACGTGACAGCGGCGGAATCGAGCGCGGGCTGGCCGGGCACCAGGTCCATCAGCCGATCGACGGTTTCCCTGCCGCGGGCTTCGTTCCAGGGCGGCAAGCCGAAATTCATCAGGCCCATCGCCAGCCGCTCCACATCGACCCCTGAAGGCCGGGCCTCTTCGTCACGAACGGCGCGGACCGCGAACGCGGCGATGAGGAAGAACGACAACGAAATCATGACCTGTACCGCGATGAGCGTCCGCTTGGTGCGCCAGCGCACCTCGCCCGCACCGGTGTCCGAGTCCAGCGCCGGCCTCAGTTGACCGCGCGTCAGCTGAATCGCGGGCCCGACGCCGAATACAAGCAAGGACGCCAGCAGCGACGTCGCGGCCCAGATCAAGGTGGTCGCGTCCAGCCGGGGAGCGATCTGGACGACGGTGGACGCGGCGACGGGAATGTTGAGAGACGTCGCCCACAGCAGCAACACGCGCGTGACGGCAAACGCGCCCACCGCGCCGATCGACGCCAGCAGGCTGGTTTCCGCCAACTGCTCCATCACCAATCGCGGCCGTGAGGCGCCCAGCGCATGGCGCACCGCGAGTTCCTGGCGGCGCGAGGATCCACGGGCCAGGACAAGGTTGGCCAGATTCGTACAGGCGACCACGAGGACGAGACCGACGATGGCCATGATCGACACTTCAATGCCGGACAATTGGCTGTCCAGCTGCCGGTTCACCGCGGTCATCGGGCCGACCGACCAGGCCCGCGGCTGCTTCGTGGCGAGGCCCGATTCCGCGCGCGTCTCCATCGGGTACGCCGCATCGAGCCTGACGCCGACGGCACCGACTTCGGCCGAGATCGATCGAACAGATGACGCGCCGGCGAGCGGGACCAGAACGGACAGCTGTCCGCGGCGCCGGTCGGCGGACTCCGTCGTGGCGGTGGGCGATCGTCCCGGCATCGCGAGCAACGGGACCCACAACCCGGTTGGGAGCTGATATCTCGTCGATAACCCGTCGAAGCCTTCAGGCGCGACGCCGACGATCTCAAAGGGCGCGCCTCCGATCCGAATCGTCTTGCCGATCACGTCCGGATCGGCGGCCAGCCTCGTGCGCCAGAGCTGGTCGCTGATCACGACGACGGGCGTGGAGGCCTGATCGTCCGACGGCTGAATCAACCGCCCCTGACCCGGCGCGAGGCCCAGCATGGAAAAGTAATTCCCGGTCACCGCTTCGCCGGTGACCAGCTCCGCCATCTCCGGTGTCACGGCCGACTGATAGAAGACCGCCGACGCGGCGGGCAGCCGGTCGGGAAGCGCCTGCGCGAGGTCCCTGAAATCGCCCATCGACATGACCGAACGCCAGGTGGGACGCCGTCCGCCAGGCACATCGCTGCCGACGACCAGGCCAATCTGGCCCGCGTTGGGCACGTCGATCGCCGTTCGCGTGAGAGACAGAATCACCGAGTAGATCGCCGTCGTGACGCCGACGCCGAGCGCCAGGGACGTAATAGCAAACAACGTGAAGACCGGAGTGGCCCAGAGCTGCAGCCACGCACGTCGAAGCATGTGAGGAGATTATACGCAGCACTGCTACTATGCCGCAGCAGGAGACACCGTTGTGTTTGACGTGTTGACGCTCAATGCCATTTCGCCGCGCGGCCTCGCGCGGCTGCCGCGGGAACGCTATCGGGTCTCGGACGACTCGGCCGCTCCGGATGCCATTCTCGTGCGATCGTTCAATCTGCACGATCGCGAAATCCCGGCGACCGTTCGGGCCATCGGCCGCGCCGGCGCCGGCGTGAACAATATTCCCGTCCCCGCGATGAGCCAGCGCGGCATTCCGGTGTTCAACGCGCCGGGCGCGAACGCGAATGCGGTCAAGGAACTGGTCGTCGCCGGCCTGATCATCGGCTGCCGGCATCTCTGTCACGCCTGGGACTTCGCGCGCACGCTCAAGGGCGACGATGCGGCGCTGCACAAGGCCGTCGAGTCGGGCAAGAAACAGTTCGTCGGGACCGAAATCAGCGGCCGGACGCTCGGCGTCATCGGCCTCGGGGCGATCGGCCGGAACGTGGCGACCGCCGCCAGCGCGCTCGGCATGCACGTCCTCGGATTCGACCCCGGCCTGACGGTGGAGCGCGCCGCAAGGCTCGGATCGGCGGTCAAGCGCCTGGACGCGCTCGACGAGCTGTTGACCGCGGCCGAGTTCCTGACGGTGCACGTGCCGCTCATCGACAGCACCCGCCATCTCATCAGCACCGATCAGATCGCCCGCATGCCGGCCAGGGCCGTCATTCTGAACTTCGCGCGCGAAGGCATCATCGACGAACGGGCCGTGGTGACAGCCCTTGATGCGGGCCGGCTGTCCGCGTACGTCTCGGACTTCCCCGCCAACCTGACCTCCACACACCCGCGTTGCGTGACGTTCCCTCATCTCGGCGCCTCGACCGACGAGGCCGAAGAGAACTGCGCGATCATGGTGGCCGACGAAGTCCGCGCGTTTCTGGAGCACGGCCACATCCACAACTCGGTAAATTTTCCAGAAGTCGAGTTGCCGAGGACCTCGCCGTTCCGGGTGATCTGCGCGATGTCCAGCGCGTCCAATGCGGCGGCCACGATCGCCGAAACGATTCGGGCGGCCGGCCTGTCAGTGGCCGCAATGGCCAACGTCTCGCGGGGTGACGTGTCCTACCTGGTCGCCGACCTCGATGCGCAGCCGAGTGACGACGTCATGCGCGCGATTGCGGGCGCCAGCGGCGTGCTGATGGCGAGAAGGCTGTAAGAGACGCGGGCCACGTGTGTTGCCGCCGGCCTTCAGGCCGGCGTTCTTTCACGCAAGCGAAGTTTTCAAGGCTTCCATGCGGCGATCGAGGTCGCCGATGGCCTGCTCCAGCTGCGCGCGCCGGCGATCGTTGGTCGTCGCCTCCAGTTGGCGCTGGAGTTCGGTCCGAGCCAGGCGAAGCGACTCGTGTTCGCGGATCGCTTCCGGATCCCGCACGACTTCGGCGCGCCGTTCGGCGCGCTCGCGCGCAAGCTCCTCCATGCGTTCCTGGATCCGCGAGTCGGCATCGATCAGTCCTTCACCGGCATCACCCATGCGTGCACGTCCCTCGCCGGGTATTGTACCAAGTCCCCACTCACGCGAGAACCATTTCTCGCGGCATCTTGACGACGACGGTGCCGGCAATCTTGTCGTGCCACGTCTGGCGCTCCGGATCGTTCAACATCCACAGGCAACCTAATCCGAGCGCGGCGACTGAAAACACGCTCGTGAGTCCTCGAACAAGCGCGTCCACGAATCGCAGGTCCGCGCCATTGGCGCGGACGACCCGCAGGCCGCAGATCACACCGCCCAGTGTGGTCCCGCGCCACGCGAGGAATCCGATCTGATACAGCAGGACGACGATGAGAAATCCGCCGTCGTTCCACGTGAATCGCAGGACCGCGTTGACGATGGCGACAAGAACGACGTCCAGCGCCAGCGCGGCCGCGCGGTCAAGAAAGGACGCGCGAGGGTACAGCGCGAGATCCACGACGGCCACCGCGGCCGAGACGCCGGGAGCCCCAAAGACGGGCCCGGACGAGGGAATCACGGGAGCCGGCGGATCCGGCAGAGGCGCCGCCGGCGGCGGCTCGGCCGCTGACTTGGGCGGCTTGGCCGGGCGCTCACGGCGCAGCGTCGCGGCGAAAGACATCGTCGCGCACCCCAGCCCGAAAACGCCGGCGAGCCCCCAGGTGATCAGGCCCATGACGGGAATCATGTAGGCGATCGTAATCACCACGAAACCCAGCACGAAGGACCGCAGGCTTTCCCCGCGCGAGTCGGGATCGGTTTCCGGGATGACGCCGCGGCCGATCACTCGCGCGACGGCGATCTTGCCGATGAGCGCCGCCACGATGAGCGCGGCCACCGCGAACGGCACGATCGCCAGCCCGATCACCGAGGCCGCAACAATGACCAGAATCGGCCCGGACAGCACCAGCACCAGCAGCCCCATGAAAAACGCGGTGATCGGTCTCTTGTTGAGCGCGGCCGCCGTCGCCGACACCTGACGATTGAACAGATGGTTCATCAGAAGGCCGACCAGGAAGCTGATGGCCACGACGGCCCAGATCCAGCGAAGATCCGGCACAATCAGCCGGCCCACCAGCAGGCCTCGCGTCAGCCACGGCACGATCGTTCGCACCCAGTCGCCAATGAGCGGAGTACCCACGATCACATGACCGCCACCGGGGTTGAAATCGGGCGCGATGTCGGCGGTGCCACCAACGACCACAAAGTCACGGCGCACGACCGCGCCGCTCGCGACCGTCGCGCTCCCGCCGGCCACGACGAGCGATCCGTCGATGACCGCCGTACTCGCGATCGCGGCGTTGCCGGCGGCAATCACGACGTCATCTTCCACATGACCTTCGATGCGTACGTCAGCGAGCACGCTGCGGATCTCGCGAACGGTCTCGCCGTCCTTGAGCACGTAATCCTGCCCAATCTGGACGATGGGCCGGCCGTAGGTCCATCGGTGGTAGATCCTGACGGTCTCCGCCGGTTGCTGGACGGCGCTCGACTGAACGCGCGGGGTTGTCGTTGGCGACGATGTCGGTGTGGTCCCGGCCGTTTGCGCGAAGGCGGAAGTGGTCGTCACAACCACCAGGACAATCGCCAGCCAAAGAAGTCGAAGACGAGCGCGCATGGAGGACCTCACAAGTGGTGTCACGTCCGTTCGGGCGTGAGCCGATTGACGAGAGACAAGGCCGCCGAAACGGCCAGAGACAGCATGACGACGAGCGCCAGAAGGTAGAGCGCGATGGGCTCCAGCCAGACGTGCCAGAACACGCGCGTCACCGTGGCGGCCTGGCCGATCGCGCGGCTCAAAGGCTGAAGAGGCTCGAGGATGCGGCCGAGCTCCGCGGCCAGCGTCGGCGACATCCAGTGCAGGAAAGGCCCGCCGCCGGCCAATGCCGCAATCGTCACGATGACGGCCGCAGCCGACGTTACGCGAAGCGCATACGGCCAGGTGAACCACGGCCGTGAGTACCAGGGCGCCGGCGTCACGCGAGGCACGGCCGCCATGACGCGGGGCAGCAACGTGCGCGGCGCCGGGGCAACCGGCAGCGCGTGGAGTTGCCGATCGAGCTCTCGATCGAGGTCCGTCACGGCATCAAGCGGCGTCATGCGGCCGGCTTCCCTTTCCGGCTGACGCGGGCCGCCAGGACTCGTTTCAGGGTTTCCCTGCCGCGGTGGATGTCCGTCTTGATCTTGCCGACCGAGCAACCGAGCGTCGTCGCAATGTCCTGATAGCTCTGGTTCTCAAAGTGAAAAAGCACGAGCGGCACGCGCTGGTGATCGGGCAGCGCGTGGAGCGCCTGCTCCAGCCTGGCGCTGTCGGACCGGGCCTGATCGGCGTCTTCAAGGGGCTCGACCGGCGGCGCGGCGAGCGATGACTCGAAGGTGGCAGTGCCTGCCGGCATCGAAGCATCCACTTCGCTGAAGAACTGCCACCGCGCCCGGTAGCGGGTCAGATGGGTCAGGCACAGATTCGTGGTCACGGTTTTGAGCCAGCCGGCGCGGGCTGGGTTCGAATCAAGCCGTCCAAACCGCTCAAATGCCCGCAGAAAGACTGTTTGGGCGACATCTTCGGCCTCGGCCGGGTTACCCAGCAGGCGCACGGCGGTGCCGAAGACCATGTCTTGAAACTCCCGGACGAACGCCTCAAACCGCGCAATGTCGGTCATCCCAACCCGCGCCGACCGGCCGCCACTGGTGAACAAACTCGGATGGCCACTGGAAGTTTCAACCGCGATGGAGCCCCGGGTCTTCAAACCCGGGGTCCCCGGGCCCCATCTGCAAACCAATACGGAGCGGGCCTACAATCGGTGCCGTGACGCGTGCCTGTCGCCTCCCGCTTCTGCTGCTGGCCACCCTCGTCTGCACCGCGACTCCGCGCGCTCAATCGGGGCGTCTGCCGTTGTCGAGTGGCGATGTCGACGACATCGCCATCCTGCTGAAACTGGAGGACACGCGGACATTTGACGCAGACGCGCTCACGCGCCTGGCGCACGCCAGACATCCCGAGGTGCAGCGCCGGGCGATCATGTCAATCGGGCGGATCGTGACGGACGGCAGCCGCGCGCTCGCCGCGCAACTGCGCGCGGAGTTCGCCGGCAACAGCGCCCAGGCCACTGTGCTCGCGTTCGCGAGCGGCCAGCTCAAAGATCCGGCCGCGGTGCCGTGGCTGGCCGGCGCGCTCAAGGCGTCGTCGATGGACACGCAGGTGGCCGCGGCTCGGGCGCTTGGTCAGATCCGATCGCCCGAGGCCCGGACGGCGCTCTCGACCTATCTGGCTGCCGCTCGAGTGGACGCGTCAGGTCAGCGCGGAGTCGGCGAAGCGTTGCTCTCCCTCGGGCGATTCACCGACAAGGGTGCCGATCTCACGCCCATCGTTCGATTCATCAAGTCGCCCGATCCTGAAATTCGCTGGCGCGTGGCGTGGGCGTTGTTCCGGCCACGCGACCCCGCGGCGCTGCCGCATCTCCAACTGCTGATCGCCGACTCGTCGCCGGAAGTCCGGTTCTGGGCCGTGCGCGGCTTGTCGCCGGCCGTCGTCGACCAAGCCAGCGCCGACCGCGCGCTCGTGTCCAGCCAGATTCGGAAGCTCGTGCACGATTCGGACCGCCGCGTCCAGACTGAGGCGCTTCGCGCGCTCCTGCAATTCGATGACGAGGGCGCGTTCGCTGAATTGCTGGCGGCCCTGAAGTCGCCGGACCCGTGGCTCTCGACGTCCGCGGCCGAGAATTTTTCGCGTTTCCAATCGGCCCACGCGGACGCACTGCGGCCGGCGTTGGTCGCAGCCTCCCGTGCGAGCCAGTCGGTGTGGTTGAGACAATTACTGCTGACACCGCTGACGACACTGGCGCCAGATGCGGCAATCGACGTCGCGGCATCACTGGCGCGTGAGAGTGCCGGTGTCGCCAGGACGGCCGGCGTCCAGGCGCTGGGCCGGCTGGGCGACGCAGGTCGCGCGCGCTACCAAGAGCTGACGACGGACGCGGCGATCACG
Source organism: Vicinamibacterales bacterium (assembly GCA_036274235.1). Classification (GTDB taxonomy): domain Bacteria; phylum Acidobacteriota; class Vicinamibacteria; order Vicinamibacterales; family SCN-69-37; genus DASUGC01. Next base: position 25,284 of record DASUGC010000205.1, on the reverse strand, counting down.
ACTCCGTTGCCGCCGCTTCCCACACCGCGGCCAACGCCGGCGCCAGGCGCGGCCGCGACTGGTGCCGCAGGCGCGGCGGGCGCCGCCGCCGGCGCGGGCGCCGGTGGCGGTGCACCTGGAGGAGGTCGCAGAGGCGGTGGCAGCGGAGCGACGCGCGCGCCCATCACGCCACGTCCCGACGCCGAATATCGCCGCATTGTCGAAACCTGGATCGTGCCGGACTACAACGGGCAGCCGAAGCCGCACGCGATCTGGGAAATGACGCGCGGCACGATCGAGATCGAGCTGAACGCCGGCGACGCGCCGCTCGGCATGGAGTATCTGGTGAAAGCGATCGAGTCGGGCGACATCGTCGGCACGGAATTCAGCCGCGTCGTGCCGAACTTCGTCGATCAGCAGGCTGGGATCCGGAATGCGCCGACGCTCAGAGACGAAGTCAACCTCCTCGGCCTCAACCGCGGAACGGTGGCCTGGGCGTCCTCAGGTCTCGACACGGGCCGGCCGGGTTACACGCTCGGCATCACGCCGCAGCCGCACAACGAGGGCGACTTCACCGCCTTCGGCCGCATCGTCGCGGGCCTGGACGTAGTCGATCACACGGAGTGGGGAGACAAGATTCTCTCGGCAAGAATCATTCGCAAGTGACAGATGGCAGGTCACAGGCGGCAGGTAACCGGCAAGAACGAGCACCAGGCGTGAGGGTGCTCCGCCTGTAACCTGTAACCTGTAACCTGTCAGAGTTCTTTGAGCGTCGTCGCAGGATCAACCCTCGCCGCGCGCCGGGCCGGCCAATAACATGCGAGCAGTCCCGTGATGGCCAGGCCGGCCGGCACGAGCGCGAACGTCAACGGATCGCGCGGTTGGATGCCGTAGACGGCGAATCGCAGGTATCCGGCTCCGAGGAACGCGAGGAACAAGCCCGGCACCACTCCCCAGACCATCATCCGCAACGCCCCACGCAATACATTCCGTTGAATCTGCCATTCGGTGGCGCCGAGCGCGCGATGGATTCCGAATTCGCGCCGCCGCAGATTCACAGAATGCGCCACCATGCCGTAGACGCCAAGAATTGCGATGGCGAATCCAATGGAGCCGAGTACGGTCAGGGTGATCGCGGACAAGCGGACCGCGATGAGCACCAGACTCACGGCATCGGCAACCGGTCGCACGTCGTACACGGCCACGTGCGCCGCGGCACCGAGCGAACGGCGGAACGGCTCCAGAAATGGACCGGGTGATCCTGCGGTGCGAAAGACAAACAGCGCTCTCGGCGAATAGTCCTGTGCGGCCGACAGATAGACGTACGACGCCTTCGCGGCGTCCCTGATACTCGTCGCCGCGTTACTGACGACACCCACGACCTCACGTTCGCGGCCGTCGGTCTCCAGAATCACGTGATGGCCGATCGGGTTCTGGCCGGGCCACAAGGCATCGGCCACGCTCTGGCTGATGATGGCCACCGGCGAGGTTCCCTGCCCATCAATGTCACTGAAATCGCGGCCCTGTCGAAGCCCGATCCCGAGCGTCGCAAAAAATCCAGGAGAGACCGAGGCGATGGCGGCGTACGGCCCCTTTGGATCGGACTGGCCGTCGGCGCCCAACCGAGCGAAGCGCGGCGGCGTCACGGCGGGAACCCTGCTGGCGAGAGCGGCCTGTTCGACGCCGGGCGACTGCTGCGCCGCACGCAGCATGGCGGCCAACGCCGCTCGCCCGTGCGCCTCGTCCAGTTTGTCCATCGACAGATCGACGCTCGCGACGGCCGTCCGCGACGTGTCAAATCCAGGATCGAACTGCAGTGACTTCACACTGCTGCGGACGAAAAGTCCCGCTCCAACGAGCAGGACGAGCGACATCGCCACTTGCGACGCAACGAGCCACGTCCAGAGTCTCCGGCTTCGCGCCGTCGAGGCGCCGGCGAGGCCAGCCGCGGCCACGACGCGCGACGGTGCGCGACGCGCCACGTGGTGCGCGGGCAGAAGGCCGCAGACAATCGCGGCGAGCGCGGCCACGCCAACCGCGTAGACAAAGACACGAAAGTCCGGATACGGATCGAATCGAATCGTCATGCCATCAAGGGACGGCAGCGGCGCGTTCGCTATCGCCCATGTTGCCGCCCACGCCAGCGCCAACCCGACAACACTGGCGAAACCGGCGACGAGCAAGGTCTCCGTCACGATCAACTGAACCAGGCGAAGGCGTCGCGCACCCATCGCAAGGCGAATGGCCATCTCACCCACACGCGTCGATCCCCTCGCCAGGCTCAGGTTCGCGAGGTTCGCGCAGGCGATGAGGAACACCAGCCCGGATAGCAGCAGCACCGCCGACGCGGCGATTCCTCCGTACTGAGCAAAGTCGTCGGGCACCATGCCTCGCTGCGCGGGCAGGACGGCAATGCCGGATGGTCGCTCACCGGCTGCGGCACGCGCTGCGCCGGCGATGGCCGCCTGCGCCTGCGCCATCGTGACGCCCTGAGCCAGTGTCGCGAACGCCCCGTGCGCATCTTTGCCGCTACCCTGCACGGTGCGCAACTGGGCGGAAGCGTGGACGGGCGCCCAGACGTCAGCCTTGAGAATCGACGGCAGCCAGGTCCCGAAGAATGAAGCAGGAGCAACCCCGACAATGACCAGCGGCGTGCCCGCCATCGTGACCGATCGACCGATGGCGGACGCATCGCCGTGGTACCAACGGCGCCACAATCGCTCGCTGATGACAATTGGAAGCTGCGATGCGGCCGGATCGTCGTCAGCGGGCTGCAATAAACGGCCGGCCACCGGCGCGAGTCCCAGTGCCTGAAAGTAGCCACCGGAGACCAGTTCTCCTTGACACACCTCCGCCTGCTCGGTGTTGGACAGGGTGCCGACGAGCGGATCCCGCAGGATCCAGCGCGAAAACACCGGAGAATCGGCGATGGCGCGCCGCACGTCATCGTACAGACTCATGAAGCTGCGGCCGGTGGCTGGATCGACGGTCGTCACCGCCACGAGCGACTCGACGTGAGGAACCGGCAGCGACTTCAGTAAGACGCCGTTCACCAGGCTAAACAGCGCCGCGTTCACCGCGATGCCGGCCGACAGCGTCAACACGGTGACGAGTGCATAGCCCGGCGACCTGAGGAGACGCCGCCACGAGTACTTCAAGTCGTCAATGAGATGAAGCATGTTGGCCCTCGACGGCAGGTAACAGGTTACCGGCGGCAGGCGCGCGGTTCCTCGCGCGAGCTGCACGCGGCCACGACACCTGCGGCTCCAAGTGGAACGGTTTTCAGAAAGACACGGCGCGAAGAGCGGGAGAAGTTCGCCATCGCGGTGGATGATACTCTTCGACGTTTACAAGCGTCGAATGTCCAAGCGCACGCGACCCAGAGCGCAAACACCGCGAACCGCAGCCCCGCGGCCCAGCGAGGCCAGGCCATCTGCCCCCTCGCGGATGACACTGGCGATGATTGCAGCGGGCCTGTCGATCCTGACGCTTGCCGTCTTTGCGCAGGTTGGGTCGCATGATTTTGTCGATCTCGACGACACCGGCTACGTCGTCGAGAATCCGCACGTCACGACGGGTCTGACGGCCGAAAACATCCAGTGGGCCTTTACGCCGACGGGTTACGCGGCGAACTGGCATCCGCTCACGTGGATCTCGCATCAGATCGACGCATCGCTGTTTGGCACGAATGCGGGGCCGCAACATCTGGTGAACGTCGCCTGTCACGTAGCCAATGTGTTGCTGTTGTTCGCGCTCCTGCGGTTCATGACTGGCGCCGTCTGGCGAAGCGCATTCGTCGCGGGGGCGTTTGCCGTCCATCCGGCGCACGTGGAGTCCGTCGCATGGATCGCCGAACGCAAGGACGTGCTGAGCACTTTTTTCTGGTTTGCGGCCACGTACATGTACGTGGCGTGGGTCAGACGTCCGGCGCCGTGGCGCTATGCGGCGATGATCGGCCTCTTCGTGCTGGGCCTCATGGCCAAGCCGATGCTCGTCACGCTGCCCTTCACGCTGCTGCTGCTCGATGTGCGGCCGCTCAATCGCACCTCCATTCCATTCTCGCGGAGGCTGTTTGAAAAGCTGCCGCTCTTCGCGCTCGCGCTCGCGTCCAGTTACGTGACGGCCGTCGTTCAACAGAAAGGCGGCGCCATCGGCTCACTCGAACTGGTGCCGATGAGCATGCGCCTCGCGAATGCCGTGGTCGCATACGCCCATTACCTGCGCGTGCTGGTCTGGCCTTCCGGCCTTGCCGTGTTTTATCCGTACATCAAGCTATTGCCCAGTGTCACCGTGATCGGCGCGACTGCCGTCATCGCCGCGATTACGGCGGTCGCCTGGCGCGTCCGCCGCGATCAGCCTGCGCTTCTGATTGGCTGGCTGTGGTTCCTGGGCACGCTCGTGCCGGTGATCGGATTCGTCCAGATCGGCACGCAGGCCTACGCCGACCGATACACGTACATTCCGTACGTCGGTTTGTTTGTCGCCATCGCGTGGGTCGCGGTGGCCGCCGCCGAACGCGCGCGGCTGGGCCGCATCGTGCTGATCGGCGCCGGCGCGGCCGTCGTGCTGGCTTTGGCCGTCGTCGCGCACGCACAGACGACGACCTGGCGCGATGCCGAGACGCTCTGGCTGCAAGCGGTGGCCGTGACGACCAATGCGCGGGGCCACGACCAGCTCGGGGTGATCTACGCACGGCGTGGGGAACTCGCGCGAGCGTCCGCCGAGTTCCAGAAAGCGCTGCAATCGAATCCCGACCCGTCCGAGGAGCGGCTGATCGAGCCGAACCTTGGCCGATCGCTGGTCGCGCAGGGAAGGGCCGCGGAAGCCTTGCCGCATCTGCTCCGCGCGATTCAGTACCAGCCCGATCAAGCCGAGTTCCGTCACCAACTGGCCCTGGCCTACATCGGCCTGGCGCGCACAGATGACGCGCTGGCAGCGTGGCGCGAAGCGGTCCGAATCAATCCGAACTACGAGCAGGCTTTCGACGGCATGGGGATGATTCTGGCCAGTCGCGGCCGAAACGCCGAGGCGGTCAAGGCATTCCAGGAAGTCCTGCGGATCAATCCGTCCCGAACCGACGCGCGCGAGGCGATTCAGCGCCTGACGGGCAGGTAGGACCTCTGAGGTCGTTTCCGCCCCAAATGACAACTGGAGTTGTCCCAAGATCTCAAGGACAACCCGAGTTGTCATTTGGGGCGGAAACGACCTCAGAGGTCCTATACGATCGCGCCCATGTCTGAAACACCCGCATCACCCCGCCGCGGCCTGGCGCTCACCGGCCTCGTCATTGCGATCGCCCTGCTGATTCCGGGCTTGTGGTTGCCCGTCATTACGATCCGCGGCGTGCTCGAGCCGGCAGGCATCGCCGACATCGCGCCCAAGCTGCTGGACCAGGGCATTTCGCAGCAGACCGTCGATTCGCTGAAGCCGCTCATTAATCCCGCGATGCTTCCGTTCCTCGAAGGCACGCCAGGCGGCCTGCGCGCCGGGATCGTCAGCCGTCTGTCCGGCACGCTGGCCGCCGAGCTCAAGAACGGCCAGCCGCTGGAGGTCTACCAGCAAACGCGCAGCATCCTGGGTTCGGTGAAGCACCTGTACGAGGTCGGCAGCAACACCGCGGCGTCGCTGATCCTGCTCTTCAGCGTCCTTGTGCCTTTCATCAAAGCGTTGCTCGTGATGTGGGCGGTCTATCGCCGGGACGCCGAGCGGCGCCTGCGCACGCTGCGGTTTGTCGAAATCATCGCCAAGTGGTCGATGGCCGACGTCTTCGCGGTGGCGGTGATCATCGCCTTCCTGGCCGCGAAAGCCACGCAGACTGCCGCGGGATCGGCGACGGCGCTCCTGACGTTCACCGCCACATTCGGCCCGGGCTTCTACTGGTTCGCGGCGTACTGCCTGTTTTCCCTCTTCACGCAGCAGGTGACGACACGGCTGCTGATGGCGCGACGGTAGAGTCCGTTTCAGGACTTGTGTCGCCGTGACTCGCGGGCCGCAGTAAAATGCCCCCTTATGACTTCACGAGTCCTCGCGGCCGGCGCGGCCCTGTTTGTCTCGACTTTGGCACTGGTCTCGGCGCAACAGGCGCCGCAAAAGACCGCTGACACCGGCGGCGCCGTCCCGACGTTCACCAGGGACGTCGCGCCCATCCTCTATAAGAACTGCGTCACGTGCCATCGTCCCGGCGAAATCGGGCCGATGCCGCTGCTGACATGGGAGGACGCACGCCCCTACGCGCAGGCCATTCTTGAAGAAGTCGGCGCCGGGCACATGCCCCCGTGGCACGCCGAAGCCCCGGACGGGACGTTCACCAACGAGCGGCGGCTGTCGGCGGCCGACAAGGCCACGCTGCTGAAGTGGGCCGGCGGCGGCGCACCGAAGGGCGATCCGAAGGACATGCCGGCCATGCCGTCGTTTGCCGACGGCTGGCAACTCGGCCAGCCCGATCAGGTCTTTGAAATGACGGAGCCGTTCCCCGTCCCCGCGAAGGGCACGGTGGCCTATGAGTACTTCTACATCCCGACGAACTTCACCGAAGCCAAGCTCGTGAAATCGATCGAAGTGCGGCCGGGCGTGCGCGCGGCCGTCCATCACGTGCTCGTGTTCTATCGGTCCTCGCCCGATCGCGTGCAGCCGGCCGTCATCCGGCGCAATGCCGAGCAGATGAAAGAAGCGGCGCCTCAATTCGGCGTCAACCCGCCCCGCGCGCCGCAGTCACAGACCGAGCGGCAGCGCCTGATCGCCACCTACGCGCCCGGCACGGACCCGCAGATGATGCCCGCCGGCACCGCCCTTCGCCTGGAACCAGGCGGCGTGATCGAGCTGCAAGTGCACTACACGGCGTTCGGAGAAGCGGTAAAGGATCGAACCAAAGTCGGATTCATTTTTTCTAAAGATGCGGAGCCGCGCGAAGTCAGGCCGACGCACTTCTTCAATACACAGCTCGTACTTCCCGCTGGCGCGAAAGACGTCAAAGTGGACGCCGACGTCACGTTCGTCGCCGACGCGACCGTCTGGGGCATTTTCCCCCACACGCACCTGCGCGGCACACGCTGGCTCTATACGCTTGAACTGCCGGACGGCACGAAAAAGACGATTCTCGACGTGCCCCACTACGACTTCCAGTGGCAGACCTACTACATGTTCAAGGAGCCGCTGCAGATTCCAGCAGGGTCCAAACTCGTCTCATCGGCGTGGTACGACAACTCCACCGGCAACAAATCGAATCCGGATCCCAAGGTCGAGGTGCACTGGGGCGATCAGACCTGGGAAGAAATGCAATACACGGGGTTGTTGTTCAGCCCGGCTGAGAAAAAGGCACCGGGCCTGATTTCCCCAGTGGTCGTCGGGAAATCAGGCCCGGTCCCTATTTCACGGTGACCATCGCCGATCCGACGCGATCGGTTCCGTAGTCGTAGACCACAACTTTCACATACTTCGGCGGCTCGGACACCGGGACACGGATCGTGCGGAACAATCCCGACTGCAGCCACTGCTGATACGTGGCCTCCGGCACCTCGAGATCCAGGTGCTCGCCCTGGTCGCCGACGACGTTCTGTTTCGCGTCGCCGCAATAGATCTGAAGTTCCAGCTGACCCGTTCGCACGCCATCCTTCAGCGCCAGTGCGAGCGGCGCGACATCGATCGTCACTTCGACGCGCACCTGCTGCTGAATCCCCATCTTCGGCAGCACCGTCGCGGTCGCGTTCAGCGGAATGTCCGTGGCCTGCTGGTCGTAGGACAGCGCGGTCTCGATGCGCGCCTGCTTGACCATCGCTTCCAGCTCGAGCGGCTCTGGTTCGGGCGCGGCGAAGTAGCCGTGCCGAAAGCGGATGGTCAGATCGGGTCGGTTGACGATGACCTGGACATCGCGAAATGTTCCGTCGAGATCGGGATTGGACGGCGTGTAGCCCAACAAATATGAAAATCGCGTCAGCGCATCGATTTTCGCGACGGCCTTCGACGCTGTCTCGAGGCTGGTGTAGTAGCCGCCAGTCAGTTCGGTCACGACGCGACCGGGCTCATCCCCGCTGATTCCCCTCGGGGCGGTGCCGGTGGTCGTGATCAGGTCCACGACCACCCGGGCATCACTGGCGCGCTGTGCCAGGATCCTGGCCTCGTCGACGTCGCGGCCCACGCCGCCAGAGCATCCGCCACCCATCGTCAGCGTCCTGCCGCCACGGCCGTCCGGGCGGTACGGGGTGCAGGCCAAGCTGCCGCGGCCTTCGAGGCCGGAAAAGAAGACCATGTGCTTCTCACCGTCGAACCGCCGCAGGTACTCGACGCCCGCATAGAGCTTGAGCTTCGTACTGAGCAGAACTTCGTCGTTCATCGCGTCGCCGCTCTCGTCCAGCAGCCTGTTGAGGAATCCAAACGTCTCCTGATGTTGCCCGGGTTTCTCCACCACGGGAACGACGCGATCCATGCCGAGCAGCAGATCGGCGGTGTTTCGAAGGAATGTGGCCGACGCGGGCGAGCCGGCAGTCGATGGCCCCAGAAAGATCTCGTCGACTCGTTTCAGGAACTTGTCCGGGATCGCCGCGCCGCCGGTGCCTTGTCCCGGGCCGCCTCGGGACATGAAACGATAATTATTGATGTCACCAATGAGTTTCTCGTGCTCCCTGCGATAGCGCTCGAGTATCTCCGCAATGCGCGCATGATCGGTCGTAAATGCCGTCGTCCGATGAAACCCCATCACGGCGACGACGTCCTGTGGCAACAGGCGGTTCTTGACGAGATCGATGGCGCCTTCCAAAGCAGCGGTCGGATATTCGATTCGCCCGTAGGCCAGCACGATGAGAAAGGTGCGGCTGGTCTGCGGCTTGATACCCGATTCCTTGACGCGCGCCGGCGTCAGAATGCCCGCGGGCACGACGCCCGGATCTGGCGCGAGCTCCTGCGGAAAGAAGTTCACGATCTCGCGCGTCTTCTTGTTCTCGATGACCGTGAAGTCCGAGGCCTTGAGATCTTTCACGGGCGCGCCATTCTTGTCGGTGACAGTGACCGTCAGGGGCACGACAATGGTGCCGCTTTTGAAGACGGGCGGGGCCTGCTGAGATTGTGGCTGCTGCCTGCGCGCAGACACAACGCCGACGACGGTCACGACAGCAATAGACGCGGCGATGGGATTGAGGTACCTGCGGGATGGGCGCACGGGCATGGCGGCTCCTCGCGGGCTGGCTGGATCACTATACAGGGGTTCCGGGGCGCCGGGGTGCCGGGGGTCTGGTTCCGGCGGTGCCGAGGTTCGCGTTCCGGAAGTTCCGTGTTCTCAGGTTCTGTTCTCGGCCGCCGTCGCCGGGAGCCCCGGAATAGAACCAGAGAACTGGACCCCGTCAACGAGACCGGTAACACCCCTGCACGTGATCGTCCACCATCCCGGTCGCCTGCATGAATGCATAGCAGATCGTCGATCCGACAAACCGGAACCCACGCTTCTTCAAATCCCGGCTCATGGCGTCTGACTCCGGCGTGCGGGCCGCGATCTGGTGATGCCCGGCCGGACGATTCACCTTTGGCCGGCCGCCGACGAATTGCCAGATGTAGGCATCGAAGCTGCCGAATTCTTTCTGGACCGCCAGAAACGCGCGCGCGTTGGTGACGGCCGCGTCTATCTTCAGGCGATTGCGGACGATGCCCACATCAGCCATGAGCGACCGTTTCTTCGGCGCGCCGTACTTCGCGATCTTCCGCGCATCAAACCGATCGAATGCGCGCCGGTACGCCGCGCGCTTGCGGAGGATCGTGATCCAGCTCAGGCCGGCCTGCGCGCCTTCGAGGATGAGCATCTCGAAGAGCTTCCGGTCGTCATGCACCGCTCTGCCCCACTCGTCGTCGTGGTAGCGGACGTAGTCGGGATCGCCGGCGCACCAGGCGCAGCGGGTTTTCTGTTTCACCGGCACGGTAACTTCTTCATGCAGCGCCTGCCGCAAGCGCAATAGCCAGGATCCCTGAGAAGGCCCGCGATCGCGCCATGATGCCGTGATTGCAGGGTGTCCGGCCTGCCGGAGACGCGACGGGCCCCGCCGGCGAGAACTCCCATGTTGACATCATGATGTCTCATAATTAGCATCAAGATGTGCGAACGACGCTTACACTCGATCCCGACGTCGCCGCGAAGCTCAAGGCCCAGGCCCGGCGAACAGGCCGGCCGTTCAAGTCCGTCGTGAACGACGCGATCCGCCGCGGCCTGCTCGCTGCCGACCGTCCCGCGAAGACCCGCCGATTCGTGGTGCGCCCGCGCGATCTGGGCGCCGCGAAGCCCGGCGTCCAGCTCGACAACATTGGTGAACTGCTCGAACACATCGAAGGCCCGCATCACCGATGATTCTTGTCGACGCGAATCTCCTGCTCCACGCGTACAACACCCGCTCCGCCGACCACGATGCTGCCCGCGTGTGGCTGCAGGACACCCTTTCCAGCCCGGATCTGGTCCGCTTTGCCTGGACGACGCTCTGGGCCTTTCTCCGAATCTCGACGAACGTACGCGTGTTCGAGCGTCCCCTATCCGCCACCGAGGCGGCCGACATTGTCTCGACGTGGCTCGCACAGCCGGCGGCCGGCGTGCTCGATCCCGGGGATCGGCACTGGGAGATTCTGCAGACCCTGATGCGGGACGGCCAGGCGACGGGGCCAGTCGTGACGGATGCGGCGCTGGCCGCACTGGCCATCGAACACGGCGCGACACTCCACACCACCGACCGCGACTTCGCCCGGTTCCCCGGACTGAAATGGATCAACCCTTTGCGGATGTAATACCATCGCGTGACTCTGAGATGACCGCGCCAATCTTCAAGAAGACGATGTTACTCGGTGCGGGGCTGGCCGCGATGCTGGGTGCCGCGACGCCTGCTCTGGCCCAGGATCCTGCGCAGGCTGCCGCGCAGGACCCGCATCAGATGGCCGGCAGCGAAGGCGAGTTCCCCAGGCTGCGGCTGGCCGGCTTTGGCGACATCAATTTCGGGCGGCAGGAACACACCGAAGGCCCGAAGAACTTCAGCCTCGGACAGTTCGTGCTGCACCTGACGTCGCAGATGTCTTCGCGAGTGACGTTCCTGGGCGAAATCAGCTTCACGGCGCGCTCGGACGCGGGCACCGGCACACCGGCCGCCCCGGGGTATAACGTGGAAATCGAGCGCATGATCGTCCGCTTCGACCGGAGCGATCAGCTGAAGGTCTCGTTCGGCCGCTATCACACGCCAATCAACTACTGGAACACGCAATTCCATCATGGCCAGTGGCTGCAGACGACGATCAGCCGGCCGGAAATGATTCAGTTCGGCGGACGATTCCTGCCGGTGCATTTCGTCGGGGCCCTGGCCGAAGGCGCGGTGCCGGCGGGCGGCTTGAACATCGGCTACCGGGGCGGCGTCGGGAACGGCCGCGGCAACATCATCAGCCGCGGCGGCGATGCCGGCGACAACAATAACGAGCTGTCGTATCTGGCGGGGCTCACCTCCAAACCCGACGCGCTGTTTGGTCTGGAAGCGGGCGTCTCGTTCCTCGCCGACACCATTGGCGCGACCGGCGGGACGAAGGTTCCGGAGCAGATTGTGTCCGGGTACGTGGCGTATCAGAAGGAAACGCCGGAGCTCATCGCCGAAGTCGCGTCCGTCCGCCACGACATTCCGGGCACGGGCCCGGTATGGAGTCATGCGTACTACCTGCAGGGCGCCTATCGATTCGGCTTCGATGATCGCAAGTGGAAGGGCTATTACCGCTTCGAGCACATCGGGATCCCGACCGCCGACATCGCATTTGCGAACGTGCCGCTGCTCGATGGGTCCACGCTGGGCATCCGCTACGACGCGTCGTCGTATGCCGCCATCAAGGTCGAATACCGGACGTGGACGCGCGGCGCGGGTTCGACACGGAATTCCGGCGGCTTCTTCCAGCTTTCGTTCACCTTCTGAGACGCCGATGACTGCAAGACCAGGAAATCGTCGACGTCCACTGGCCGGCGTGCTGGCCGTGATGGCCATCATGCTGATCGGCGGATGGACCGCACGGGCCGAACCGCAGGGCGGCGGCGATATCGCGGTAGTGGTGAATTCCGGCGTGCCGGTTGACAACCTCACCTTCGCGGAACTTCGACGGCTCCTGCTCGGCGACCGCGAATTCTGGAGCGCCGGCATGCGCGCGACGCTGCTGATCCGCGCCCCGGTGGCACGCGAGCGTGACGCCGCCGTCCGTGACGTGTGCCAGATGACGGAAGCGCAGTTCCGGCAGCACTGGATTGGCAAAGTCTTCCGCGCGGACGCCGCCAACGGCCCGCGCATCGTGTACTCGGCCGAGATGGCGCTGGATCAGGTGAGCAAGATTCCAGGGGCGATGACGTTCGTCGCGGCGTCAGCGGCGGCCGGTAAGGGCGGCAAAATCCTCAAGATTGACGGGAAGCTGCCGGGGCAGGCCGGGTACCGGCTGAGGTGAAAAAGAGGCCGGGGCTCATTTTTGGGTCGCCTTCGGCGAAAAATGAGCCCCGGCCTCTTTTTCACTTCGGCAAGCCCAGCTTTTCCAGCAACGTGACGAATCGCGGCTCGCCTCGCAGCGGCGCGAACCAGGGCGCGACCCCGATCTGGGAGATCGCGAAGTCGTGCTCTTCGTAGGCCTTTTCCAGCAGCCCGAGCGCCCGCGCGCGGTCGCCGAGAGCGGTCGCGATCGTCGCCATCGCCGTTGACGGCACGTACTGCCGCGCCGACAGGGCTTCAAGATTCTTCAACGCGGCGTCCGCGCCGGCACGGTTCCCCGCCGCCGCCTCAGCCGCGCCGATGTGCCCGATCACGACGGGACTCTGCTCCGACAGTTCCAGCGCCCGCTTCAGGTGCGCGAGCGCGTCTTCGTGCTCACCCTGCTGGCTGAGCGCGAGGCCGAGGCCGCGATGCGCGGAGACGGAGTTGGCGTCGAACTCCAGCGTCGAGCGGAACTGCGCCACGGCCTCGCTCACGCGGCCGCCGTACAGCAGATACCAGCCCAAATCGCTGTTCACGATCGGCGACAGCGGATCCAGGTCCCGCGCGCGCGTAACCTCGACGATGGCTTCCGGCACACGGCCGACCGTGGCCAGGTACATCGCATACTGGCTGTGCGCGAGCGCAGACGAGGGATTGAGGGACAAGCCGGTCGTGAACGACTTCTCAGCCGCCGGCCAGTCCCAGTCGAGCAGCAGCTTGATGTGCCCAACCGCGATATGGGCTTCGGCCAGGTTCGGATCCAGCCGAAGGGCTTCTTCCGCGGCGCCCTTGGCTTCGGTCACGGCCTCGACGAAATACGAGCCCAGCAACAGGTAGGAATCCGCAAGCCCCGCATAGGCGAGCGCGTATTTCGGATCCTTCGCGATCGCCTGCTGAAAGTAGTCGATCGCCTTCTTGTACCCGGCGACGGTGCCCTTGTTCCAGTGGTAGCGGCCCTGCAGATAGGTCTGATACGCGACGGCATCGTCGGTGTGGCGTTTAGTGACGCGCTCGCGCTCCTCGCCGCTCAACCGCGGCTGGATCTTGTCGAGAATCTCGCGGGCGATCTCATCCTGTACGGCGAGCAGGTCTGAGGTGGGACGATTGTACTGATCGCCCCACATCTGCGAACCATCGGCGACGTTGACGAGCTCGGCCTGGATGACCAGGCGGTCGCCGCGGACGCTCACGTGTCCCGTGACCACGGCCTTCACGTTCAGGTCACGACCCGCCTGCTGGGAATCAGGCTGCTTGTTCTTGTACTTGAAGACGACGCTGCGGGCGCTGACGCGCAGGCCCGGCAGTTGCGTGAGGCCGTTGATGAGCGTTTCGGTGATGCCGTCGGTCAGATACTCGGCATCGCCGGACCCGCCGGCCATGGCGAACGGAAGGACGGCGACGGAATCGATCGTGCCGCCGCGCGCGCCGAATATGGCGTAACCGGCGGCCGCGAGGCCGACCACGAGCGCAGCCGCGCCAGCGGCCAGGACAAAGCTTCGGCGGCTGGGAGACGCGACACCGGTGGCCGATGTGCGCGGCAGGGCGGCACGAAGTGTCGCGACGGTGCGGCCCGAATCCGTCGCGCGTTTGATCCGTTTGAGATCGGCGCGCATTTCAGCGGCGCTCTGGTACCGGGTGGTCCGATCCTTTTCGAGGGCCTTGTCGATCGTGTGGTCGAGTTCCGCCGGCACCAGCGGGTTGATCGAACCGGCTGGCGGGGGCGTCTGGTTGAGGATGGCATCGAAGATCAGCGCGGACGTCTTGCCGGTGAAGGCGTCCCGGCCCGTGGCCATTTCATACAGCAGCGCGCCGAAGGAAAACAGATCGCTGCGGGCATCGAGATCCTCACCGCGTGCCTGCTCGGGCGACATGTAGGCCAGCGTGCCGAGCGTCTGGCCCGCCGCGGTCGCCTGCGGTGAATGCTCCGCGACGCGCGTGGTGTCCGAATACGGATCGGCCGTCAGGCCCGGCGCGAGCTTCGCCAGTCCGAAATCCAGCACTTTGATCTGGCCCCGCGCGGTCACGAAGATATTGGCGGACTTGATGTCGCGGTGGATGATCTTCTGCGCGTGCGCCGCTTCGAGCGCGTCGGCGATCTGCACGGCATACTCGAGCACGAGATCGATCGGCAGGGGCCGGCCGTCGATGCGCCGGCGGAGCGTTTCGCCGTCGAGCAGCTCCATCACGAGGAACGGCAGCTGGCCGTGCTGGCCGACATCGTACACGGCGCAGATGTGCGGATTGCTCAGCGCAGAGGCCGCGCGGGCCTCGCGCTCGAATCGCTCAACCGCATCCGGATAGGAGGACAGCGTGGCGGACAGAAACTTGACCGCCACGTGACGGCCCAGACGCGTGTCCTCGGCGCGATAGACCACGCCCATGCCGCCTTCGCCGATCTTTTCGAGAATGCGATAATGCGTGACGACTTCGCCGACCATGTTGAAGAACGTTGATCGTACGAGGTGGGAGGAAGCGCGTCAAGAATAACGGGGCAGCGGGGCAACGGAACAACGGGAAAACGATAGGCCGCTCGCCCGTTGTCCCGTTGTCCCGCTGCTATCTACCGGCCCCCACCCAGCTTGTCGCTGATCGCCGGCAGCTTCCCGGCGTTCGCCTTATTGAAGGCCTCGACTTCGGCCATCAGTTTCGCGAACGCCGCATTCGCCGCATTCAACTCCTTCAGCTGGTCCTCATAGGCATTGAGCTGTGACGAGGTCGGCCCGTACGCGACGCCGCCGGCCACGTCACTCGCGCCGCCGCCGACTTCCCCCAGCATCCAGATCAGGTTCATGTAGAGCTTGTACTTCTCGACGTACCACTTGTCGTCGGAGTGCATCTCGGTCCTGGTGAGATAGTTCAGCTCCGTGTTGTACATCTTGTCGTAGATCGCCGCGAGCGCCGCGTCGCTCGGCTTGTTGGCCGCATCGGCCCGCAGCTTCTCCACCTGCTCGCGCATGATTTCAATCCGGTTGATCTTGTTCACGACGTCGTCAATCGACTTGATGATGTTGCGCTGCAGCGATGTGCTGGCCTGCAGATCGACGTCCGTGGACGGCATCATCGGATCCCGCCAGATCTCGAACGGCTGCGTGTAGGACTTGTTGTTGTAGGTCAGCCGGACCGTGTATCTGCCGGGGGCCGCGCGCGGCTGCCAGTTCGTGGACCCAATGCCCCAATGGGTCACAGGCCGTTCGTGCGCGGGCCAGCGGCCCGCGTCCCAGATGTGCGGATTGTCCGGCGGCACCGACCGCAGGACCGGACGGTCCGACGATTTGAGCAGAAGGTTCCACGTCGCTTTGTTCATCCCGGCGCGCCCGTTGATCTGGCTGGTGCTCAGCACGGCCCCGTCGGCGCCCAGAATCTCCATCGTGATGGCCGACGTCGGCACCGACGGCAAAGCAAACACGAACTCCGCCGTTCCGCTGCTGTTCCGACGAACGCCCGGACG
Source organism: Vicinamibacterales bacterium (assembly GCA_036274235.1). Lineage (GTDB taxonomy): Bacteria > Acidobacteriota > Vicinamibacteria > Vicinamibacterales > SCN-69-37 > DASUGC01. Next base: position 9,411 of record DASUGC010000205.1, on the reverse strand, counting down.
CGGCTTGTACAGCTTCAACTCCGCCGCCTGGTCAAGCTGATCGTCCTGCTCGAGCTTCCAGAGGTCGCGCAGAATCCACAGACCGCGGCCGTACGTGGCCACGGCGACTTCCGCAGCGTTCTTCGGCACTTCAATCCAGTTCACGGGCGCCGCCGGCAGCTTGTCCTTGAACTGCGTCCACGTCTTCCCGTCGTCCTTCGAATAGAAGAATCCGTGGCCGGTGCCCGCGAAGAGCATGCCCTTGCGGTTCGGATTCTCGGTCACCACGAGCGCGTAATCGAGCGGGTGCCCCTTGGGCAGGCCGGCGTCGATGCGCGTCCACGTCGCCCCGAAATCATTCGTCTTGAAGAGATAGGGATCGCGGTTGTCGACGAGGTGGTAGTCCACAGCCATGTACGCCGTCCCCGGATCGAAATGGGACGAATCGATGCGGCGCACGATACCCCACGGCGGCATCGGTACGTTCTTCGTCACGTCCACCCATGTGGTGTTCCGGCCCTGCCGGTTGATCCAGACCTTGCCGTCGTTCGTGCCGGCCCACACGACCCCCTTCTGCGTGCGCGAGGGCGCGATCGCGGATACGACCGCGCCGTAGAACTGCCCGAGGTTGTCGCCGACGACGCCGCCGGAGAAACGGATGCGGCTGGGATCCTTCGTGGAGAGATCCGGACTGAACTCTTCCCAGCTCTGGCCGCGATTCGTGGTCTTGAAGATCAGCTGACAGCCGAAATAAACGGAGTTGTCGAACCAGTCGATCGCCAGCGGCGGGGACCAATGGCAGCGGTACTTCAGATTGACCGGATCGGAATCAAGCGTGTGCAGCCACGGGCTCACCGAACGCGTCTGGCCGCTGAGTTCGTCGTACGTCGCGACGTGGGCGGCGTAGCACGTGCCCCATACGAAACGTGAGTTGTTCGGCTCCGGATATGTGTAGCCGGATTCGCACGACGGCATCGACTGTTCGGCGGGCGTAGTGTCGCCGCCGCCGCGTCCGCCGCCACCACCGCCGCGCCCTTGCTGCGCGGCCGTCGCGGCGATGTTCACGTCACCAGCGGCCGCCGTTCCCGCAGCCGCACCGCCGCGACCCGCGCCGCCGCCTCCCGCGCCCGCCGCTCCGGCGCCACCACCAGCGCCGCCACCGCGCGCACCTGCTCCACCGCCGCGACCGCCCCCGGCAGGGGCCGCCGCAGGCGGCCCCGCCGTAGCGCCGCCAGGCGCGGAGGCAGGAGCGTAAGAAGGCACATTACCCGGCACGATGGGCCTCGACGTATCGATGCGCATCGATCCGTCATCCTGCCGATCCGAGTACACCCAATAGGGCGTGCGCTGATCGATCGTCACGCGATACATCTGTCCGATGGGCAGCGACACGCCGGTGTTCCCCGTCGGATTGTTGGGCGAGCCGAAGATTCCCATGCCGCCGTCGCCGGTCACGATGTAGTGGCCCGGCATCGACGGCGTCGTGTCCCACCAGATGTCATGACAGTCGCCGCAGCCGCCCCCGCCACTCGTCCAGATCTTGCCGCCGTCGCGCGATCGCCAGAGCGAGCTGTTCGCGATCAGCAGATGATCCGGGTCGTCCGGTGAGACGCGAATGCGGATGTAATACCCGGCACGACCGATGAGCCGGCGGTCCCAGCTCACGTTCGCCCACGTCGCGCCGCCGTCGTCCGATCGCCAGACCGATCCCTGCGCTTCGGACTTGAGGCCTTTGACGCCGTCAGCGCCGGTCTGAATGAGCGCGTACATCCGATTCCTGTCCGAGGGCGCGATCGCGACGTCTGTCTTGCCGTACGGCGATTTGGGCAAGCCGGGATGCGTAACCTTCGTGAATGTCCTGCCGTTGTCCTTGGACAGATAGATGCCGCTGCCCATGCCGCCGCTTTCGAGCACGTGCGTCTGCAACTGAATCTCCCACGTGCCCGCAATCACGATGTTCGGATCCTGGTGCGAAAACTGAAGGCCCGAGCAGCCGGTATCGCGATTGACGAACAGCGCCTGCGTCCACGTCCTGCCGCCGTCTTCCGTGCGGTAGACGCCACGTTCCTGTTGCGGCCCAGTCGCGCGGCCCAGCACACAGGCCAGGACGACGTTTTCATTGCGCGGATCGATGACGATGGTGCCGATGCGGCCGCTCTGCGGCAAGCCCATGTTCGTCCAGGTCTCACCGGCATCGGTGGACTTGTAGATCCCGTCACCCATCATGTCCATGTCGCGCACGGCCCAGCCTTCGCCGGTCCCGGCCCAGACCACATTGGGATTGCTTTCCGAGACGGCGAGCGCGCCGATGGCTTGTGACGACTGACCGTCGAACGTCGGCTTCCACGTCGATCCGCCGTCGGTCGACTTCCACACGCCACCAGACGCCGCGCCTGCATAGTAGGTGCCGGGTTTGCCGGCCACCGCCGCGGCCGCGGCGATGCGTCCCGATGACGAGGGCCCGACGTACTCGAAGCGCGGGTTGCCGACCGTCTGGGTCGTCTGAGGACCGCCTCCGCCCGGCCCGCCGCCGCGCTGGGCGGACACTGACACCAGGCACAACGCGGCGATAAACGTCACGCCGACGAATTCAGGCGCAAATCTGCGGGCGACAAAAGGCATGGGGCTGTCCTCGTGAAATACGATGTGCGCTGGTATACCACGCCGATCTGGACCCTGCAACTTTGTGATCACATTAGTGGCTCTGGCCTTTGGATTGGAAAGGCCGAGACATATAACAAGGACGTGAAGAAGGCCAGGGACGTGAGGTCAGTGAGGGCGCTATGAAACTGCTGAGAACTCTTGGTGTGTTGGCGATGGTCGTGACCGCGCCGGCGTTGGCTGCCGCTCAGGTGCCGCAGCAGGTGGCGGGCACCATTACCTATCGCGAGAAGGTCGCGCTGCCGCCGACGGCGACCGTCGAGGTCCGGCTCGAAGACGTCACGCGCCCCGACGCGACCGCCGTCATCGCGTCCACGTTCATCGACCGGCCGGGCCAGGTGCCGATTCCATTCGAGTTGCCATTCGATCCTGACGCCATCGACGCCCGCGGGCGCTATGCCGTCCGTGCCACGATTCAGGACGGCGACACCGTGCTGTTCACCTCGCGGGACACGGTGCTGGTGCTTACACTGCGGCACGGGACGCGCGCGGACCTGCACTTGACGCGCGTGGCCATCACGGCGCCGCCACGCCAGGCGCCCCCGCCACCGCCCGCGCCGCCGCCACAGCCGGCACGGCCGGTACACGCCCTGCCTGCCCTGCCCGCGACGTTCACGGGCTCGGTGGTCTGCGCGGATTGCCCGAAGATGCAATCCCAGCTCAATCTCTACCCGGACGATTCATTTGTCTCACGCATGACGGTCACCGGACTGCGGACGACGGGAACGACCGACGACATCGGCTCATGGGTGCTGTCGTCCGATCGCACCGTCCTGATTCTCAAAGGCCAGGGCGACAGCCTCGACATGTTCACGATTGGTCCGGGGGGATCGTTGAAGAGGCTGGAGCCCAAACCGTTGCCGGGACATCTGCCGAACGACATGACGCACGCCGCCGCATTCAAGCCGCTGCCTGTGGATCTGCCGACGATCCGCGGGGCCTACGTCCAGGCCGATCGGCCCACATTCATCGAGTGCTCGACGGGACAGACGTGGCTGGTGGCCGACGAGGGCGCCGCCGCGGATGTTGAAGCGGCCTATCTCAAGGCCCGCCTCGCTCCGGGCGCCAGCGTGCTGATCGAAATCGAAGGCGCCGCGACTCCGGGGCCTGGACCGGACGGCGCCGGCACGTCGCTCGTCATTCGAAAACTCAAGCGCACCATGCCGGCCGAAGCCTGCGATCCACGGTACACGAACGCACCGCTCACAAGCACGGAGTGGCGCCTCACGGCCCTCGGCACACAGACGGTCGCCGCCGCGTCCGATCCACGACGCGAGCGGTCGCTGATTTTTGATGTGGGTGACACGCCGTTCAGCGGCGGGTACTCCGGATCGAGCGGCTGTAATCGTCTGGTCGGCACCTACAGCGCATCAGACACGGCCATGACGCTGACCGCCGGCGGCACGCTGATCGCCTGCAAGGATCAGGCGCAGGCGGAGAGCGCCTTCCTGACCGCGCTCAAGGGCACGGCCCGGTATCGCATCTCCGGACAGATGCTCGAACTGTTCGACGCCTCGGGCACGCGCCTCGCGCGTTTCGAGGCGAGAGTGCCAACGGGAACGACAAAACGATAGACAGAGACGCAACTGGCAACTGACGGGTGCGGCGCGCGGCGGTGTCCGAAGCTCGACTACATCAAACGCGCCGCGATCGGCCAAAAGTAACGACGGGAACGACGGGAACGCGTTCGTTCGCGTCGTTGACGTCGTTCCCGTCGTGTCCGTTACCAGCCCAGCACTTTCGCGAAGATGAGCGGTGCGACAATCGTCGCGTCTGATTCGACGATGTACGACGGCGTGTCCGGGCCGAGCTTGCCCCACGTGATCTTTTCGTTGGGCACCGCGCCGGAGTACGAGCCGTAACTCGTCGTCGAATCACTGATCTGGCAGAAATAACCCCACAGCTTGACGTCGTCCATGCGCAGATCCTGCGACATCATGGGCACGACGCAGATCGGGAAGTCGCCGGCGATGCCGCCGCCGATCTGGAAGAAACCGATCGACTGCTTCGCCGACGTCTGCTTGTACCACTCGGTCAGCGCGGTCATGTACTCGATGCCGCTCTTCATCGTGGACACGTTCTTGACCGTGCCACGGATGCACCAGGCCGCATAGACGTTGCCGAGCGTGGAATCCTCCCAGCCGGGCACGAAAATGGGCAGGTTGCGTCTGGCGGCCGCGAGCATCCAGCTGTCTTTCGGATCGATCTGGTAGTACTGCTCCAGACGGCCGCTGAGCAGGACTTCGTACAGGAACTCGTGCGGCAGCGCGCGCCTGCCGGCCTTGTCGGCCTCGACCCAGCGCTCAGCCACGATGCGCTCGATGCGGCGCATGGCTTCTTCTTCAGGGATGCACGTGTCGGTCACGCGATTGAGGTGGCGTTCGAGCAGGTTCTGCTCGTCGGCCACGGTGAGCTCGCGGTAGCGCGGGATCCGCTCGTAGTGATTCCGCGCGACCAGATTGAAGATGTCCTCTTCCAGGTTCGCGCCCGTGCAGGAGATCGCGTTGATCTTGCCGGCGCGGATCATTTCGGCCAGCGAGCAGCCGAGCTCAGCCGTGCTCATGGCGCCCGCCATCGCCAGCAGCATGGCCCCGCCGCCGTCCATGTGGCGGATATAGCCGTTCGCCGCGTCTTTCAACGCCGCGGCATTGAAGTGGCGATAGTGGTGATCGACAAATTCACTGATCGGTCCGGGCATTTATCCTCCGAAACCCACGGGTCCGAAGACCCGGGCTCATGCGTGTTGGGCCCGTACGCTCTCCATCGCCTGCGGCGTGATGTACGGCTGGCCGCCGCGCGCCCCTGCCCCGTCGCTGAAGTTCTGCTGGTCGATCTGATCCGTCACCGCCGCGCCGGCGACGCCCGATCATAGTCTTCATGACAGCGGATGTTAGCGTAAAACGAGGCCGGGACTCGTCCCGGCGTCTACTTGATCGCCAGATCCTGTCGTTTCTTTTCGCCTTCGCCGAGGGTGATCTTGAAGGAAGCTGGGATCAGCTGCTCCAGGTAGGTGGGATCCGTCTGGAGCGCGGTATCGAGTTCGGTCAGCGCACACACGTAGTACTCGCCAGGCGGCAAGCCGGCAAGACGATAAGCGCCGGTGTCCGTTGACCGCGCAGACATGACTCGACGGGCATTCGGCAGCCAGAGCGACTTGTCCTGAGGAAACGCAAACACGTAGAGTTGCGGCCCTGGCCGGCCGGCGCCGTCGGTGATCACGCCGGACAGTTCAGCGGGGGCATCGGTCAGCGTCACCGTCAGGCCCGCCATGGGCTGTGTGACCTCGAACGGCTGATCGGCCAGATCCTTTTCACCGTCACCGATCACCGCGGATCGCAGCGTCCAGGGCCCGGCGCCGCTCAGACCGCCCGTGTTCACGGACAACCGATAGGTATCAGGAACCACTCCCGATATTTCAAAGGTGCCGTCGGCGGCAATCGCCGCGTTTGCCGGGGCCGCGGGAGAAATCGGGTTGACGGGCGTGAGCCGAATCTGGAACCGCGAGAAGTCGAACGCGATAGACGGATCGGCCGACTTCAGGACGATCCTCCCCGTGACCGCCAAGCCGGGTTGCACACGAATCGCAACGTCGGAAATGTCCTGCCCGGCCACGGTCACGTCGGCCCAGCCCCAGGCCTGCGCCGCGCGCTGAGCGGGAGAACCTGCTGGAGCCTGAGCGTCCACCCGGACGGGCTGCGTCATGCGACCGTACAGTCGGTACGATCCGGGCAACAGTCCCGAACACGAGAAGAGCCCGTCAGCCGTCGTCAACCCGATGGGAACACCGTTGGGTGGAAGGACTGCGTTGGGTTCCTTGAATTGGCACAGGACCATCGCGTTCGCGGCCGGTCGGCCATCGAGTCCAGCCACCGTGCCCGACACTCGCGCGACCGGCAGGTATTGAACGGAAAAATCGACCCCCGTTCGCTCTTCGGCGCGCGACACCTTCACCGCAACGAACGCCGATGGATCGGCCGTGCCTGGAAACAACGTGGGCGCGGGAATGACGGCTCGACGAGGCTTGAGTGGTCCCGCGCCGCGCGCGAGCGCCGCGAGCTCGTCGGCGGACATTTCGCCCTCCACCGACAAGGGTGACAGCGTCGCGGACACGGCATATTCGCCGGGCAGTAACCCGTAGAGGCGATAGTCGCCATGGGCATTCGACCGCGACGCCGCCGTGGCGCCGGTCGAGGATCGGCGCTGTCGCACGCCATTGACCGTCACGATCTGATCGGCGCGGACAGAGCCGATGACCGGCCGGCCCGACGGATCCGTCAACCTCCCGGCGATGACGGCGCCGCGCATCAGTGCGATCGGTTTGGCCGCAAAGATCTGCCCATCGACGAGCGCGATCGAGCTGCCGGGCATGCCTGCTTTCGGCGCGCCATAGCTCATGGAAATGAAGGCAGCTTTCGCGGCCGACAGCGTATAACTTCCAGCCGGCAATCGATCGAAGCTGTACGCGCCTGCGTCGTCGGTGGCCGCCATCCGGATGTCTTCGATGCCCGTTCGCGTCAGAATCACCGTGGATCGACGCAACGGCGCGCGCGCGTCATCGTCGGTCACGACGATACCGCGGACGCTGGCGGTGCCGAAGTTCTGCACCCGCGACTGATCGCGGACAGGGACTTGAGCCTGAACGGAAGCGACCCCAAGCAACACCAACCAGACGACGCGGCGCGCCGCCGTCGTACCGATCGTAGCTGTCGTACCCGTCGTACCCGTCGTACCCCTCGTACCTGTCGTACCCGTCGTACCCGCCCTCACCGCATCACCACGGCCCGAAGGTCCTGCGTGCGCGTTTCGCCGTCGCTAATCGTCACGCGGGATCCACTCCCGCTGAGCGGCGTCAGTACGCCTGGATCCGAAAAATCCGGCGCGCCGCCATCAACTGCCACAACGATGTAGTCGCCGGCGGGAAGTCCTCGGAAGCTGTAGCGTCCGTCACGTCCCGGCAAGGCGGTCTGCACGCGGCGTGATGCCATCCCCGGAAGCCGCCACAGAGATCGATCTTGCGGAAACGCTGCCACAACCGATCCTGAAGCGGCATTGCCATTGGCGTCACGCACGATGCCGGAGAGTGTGGAGATTTGATCCGTGATCGTGACGACGACGTCTGACAGGCCGCCGCCGGCCAGATCAAACGGCTTGTCCACGATGTTCTGGCCGCCCGAAGTCACGGACTTCAGGATCCATCCTGGCGGAACGCCCGCGACTGTCATCATGTGAGGACCCGGAATGGACGGACTGCAGGTGAAACGCGCGTCATCGGGACGAGCGCCAGGAGCCCGCCCCCCGTCGCTCAGCAATGCTTCCGCCGATCCGGGCAGCGGTCGCGCATACGGAACAATCTGCCGCAGCTGTTGCGAGTTGGGCGTGGCGCCCTTTGGCGACTCCACGACGATGCGCCCGCTCACCCGAACACCGGGCTTCAACGAGAGTTGAAGACCGTCCACGTCGGAGTCGGCCGGGACGGTTACGGCCTGGACGTGCCAGAGCAATGCATCGTTTGAAACAGAGGCCGGGTCCAGCGCGTACGCGCGCAGCAGGTATCGGCCGGGCGAGACGCCGACAAAGGCAAACTCTCCATTGGCATCCGTGGTCGCGCCAGGCATGTCAAACAGGGTCGCCGGACTGGTACGCAGCGTCGCCGCGTCGTCCGGAATCAGCAGGAGTCCGCGGCCGGCCATCGGGCCGTTTGGTCCAAGGAGTCTTCCCGACACGCGCCTGGCTTCGATGAGCTGAACGTGCACATCGATGCCCGTCTTCTCTTCTCCGGACCGGACGGTCACCAGTCCGGCCGACGACGCCGTCAGGCTCGCGGGGTGATACGCGCTGGCGTACAGCATCAAGCGGCCGCCAAGGCTGATGAGGGCCGGCAGTGACGTCAGAATGTTGTTCCGGAGCATGACCGTGTGGTTGCCGACGCGGACGCCGACGCCGCGGGCGATGGACACATCACTGGACATCGGCATCTCCGCGAGATACTTCCGGAGCGCGGCATCGCCGTCGGCCATGGCTTGCTGGACCCCGGCCACCAGAGACATCGGACTGGTAATCGTCGCGTTGTGAAAGGCGATGACGTAATCACCGGGCGTCACATCGACGTGATACATGCCGCGATCGTCGGTGGTGGCGTTCGCTGCCTGCTGCATGATCGGGCCACCCCAGTCCGTCACGCGCGCAAATACCGTCACGACCGCGCCGGCCAGCGGCTCCCCAGCCTCGTCCAGCAGTCGCCCGGAAATCCCGCCCAGCTTCCACATCGAAATCTGGACCGGCACGGATCGATCGGTCTCGGTGAGATCGAGTGTGCGCGTGATGTCGAGCGTGCGGCGAATCGTGATGGTGCGCGTCTCGCCGTACAGGCCATCGACGTAGCCCGCGGCCGTGCTGCTTAAGGTGTACGAGCCAGGCGGAAGGTCGCGAAATCGAAACTGGCCCTGCGCGTCAGTCAGGATTCGACGAGGCCCGCCGGCAATCCCATTTTCGAAGACCGACGTGGACGCTCCGAGAGCCGGTCCGGCCAGGCTCACCACCGCGCCGGCGACGCCGGAGCTTGAACCGGCCTCGACGACGCGCCCGACGATCTGGGTTGGGCCCGCCTTCAAGATGGCGGGAGGTGAACCCTGTTGGGCGCCCGGCGCGGCAGCCAGCACCACCAGCAGCGCTGAAACCTGTCTCAGCATGGAACTCTTTGACACCATAAGTCCGGCGGCGGGTCCGGTTTACGCGGACGGAGTTTTGCACAGGGGGGGACGGGCCTGTTTT
>DASUGC010000204.1:0-5442 GCA_036274235.1 Vicinamibacterales bacterium | reverse complement strand
GACGTGATCGAGCCCTTGTTCGTCGTGGTGATGCGCTCTTGCAAGATGCCCATCTCCGTCGCGAGCGTCGGCTGATAACCGACGGCGGACGGGATGCGGCCGAGGAGCGCCGACACTTCGGAGCCCGCCTGCGTGAACCGGAAAATGTTGTCGATGAACAGGAGCACGTCCTTGCTCTCGGCGTCGCGGAAGTACTCCGCCACCGTGAGCGCGGACAGCGCGACGCGCAGGCGCGCACCCGGTGGCTCGGTCATCTGGCCGTAGACCAGCGCCGCGCGGGACTTGGACGGATCGTTCGGATCGATGACGCCCGACTCCTGGAACTCGAGCCAGAGGTCGTTGCCTTCACGCGTGCGTTCGCCGACGCCGCCGAACACCGACACACCGCCGTGCTTCATGGCAATGTTGTTGATGAGCTCCATGATGACGACCGTCTTGCCGACGCCGGCGCCGCCGAACAGGCCGATCTTGCCGCCCTGCAGGTACGGCTCGAGCAGGTCGATGACCTTGATGCCTGTCTCGAACATCTTCAGCTCGGTCGACTGCTCTTCGAGCGTCGGGGCGCTACGGTGAATCGGCCACCGCTTCTCGCTCTTGACCGGCCGGTCCGGGAAATCCACCGGCTCGCCGAGCACGTTCAGCACGCGTCCCAGTGTTTCCGGTCCGACAGGCATTGAAATCGGCGCGCCGAGGTCTTCGGCCGCCATGCCGCGCTGGAGCCCATCGGTCGGCTTCATCGCCACCGCGCGCACGCGGTTCTCACCGAGATGCTGCTCGACCTCCACGATGATGTTGACCTTCTCGCCACCCGCGTCACCCGTGACGCGCAACGCGTTGTAGATGGCCGGCACCCCGCCCGGGAACTCGATGTCCACGACAGGCCCGATGACCTGCACGACCTTGCCGACCTTCACTGCTTCTGCAACTGCCATTCGATTAGGCGGGGGGACTTCGTCCCCGCCGCTCCCCCCTTACGCGCTCGCTCGCGGGGACCCCTTCGCCCCACTCCGCTCGCGCGGGCTCACTCGCTTTCGCTCGCTCGCCTTGCCAACCTACAGGGCCTGCGCTCCCGACACCCCATCAAAAATCTCTTAGGCGGGGGGACTTCGTCCCCGCCGCTCCCCCCTTACGCGCTCGCTCGCGGGGACCCCTTCGCCCCACTCCGCTCGCGCGGGCTCACTCGCTTTCGCTCGTTCGCCTTGCCAACCTACAGGGCCTGCGCTCCCGATACAACTTCAATGATCTCTCTCGTGATCGCGGCCTGGCGCACCTTGTTCATCGTCAGCGTCAGGCCCTCGATCATTTCCGACGAGTTGCGCGTGGCGGCGTCCATCGCCGTCATCTGGGCGGCGTAGAACGCGGCGTTCGATTCCAGCAGCGCGCGCATCACCTGCACTTCCACGAACCGCGTGAGCAGCCGATCGAAAATCGCCTGCGCGGACGGCTCGTAGAGGTACTCCGTCGTGGACTGGACATCGGCGTCCTTCGACTCCACCGCCGCCAGCGGAAGCAGCTGCTCGACGACGATCTTCTGCGCAATCACCGATTTGAACTCGTTGTAGATCATGTGGACGCTGTCAACCGTGCCGTCCATGAAGTCCTGCAACGCGGGCTGCGCGATGGCCTCGGCTTCGGTAAATACGATCTTCTTAGGAAGATTCACGTGTTCGAAGCGCACCGGGATGCCGCGGCGCTTGAGCATGTCGCGGCCTTTCCGGCCCACGAGGCCGAGCGAGATCTGCCGGCCCGGATTCGCGGCCAGGAACTGGCCCGTGGCCTTGATGATGTTGGTGTTGAAGCTGCCGCACAGGCCGCGATCCGAGGTCATCACGATGACGAGCGTCGCGCCGGTATCCACGCCGGGCCGCCGCGTGAGCAGCGGGTGCGTGGTCTGGTCCACGCGGGCGGCGATGCTCTCGAGCACGCGCCGCGCCTCGCGCGCGAACGGGCGGGTCTGCACCACGCGTTCCTGCGCGCGCCGCAGTTTCGACGCGGCGACCATTTTCATCGCCTTCGTGATCTGCTGCGTCGATTTCACGGCGCGGATGCGCCGGCGCATGTCAATGAGTGAGGGCACGGGACGCTCGCTCCTAGGCCGTCGCGGGCGCGGAGGTGAACCGCGAGCCGAAATCTTCCAGCGCGCCCTTCAGCGCCGCCTTCACGTCGTCGTCCAGCACTTTCTTTTCCGAAATCGCGGCCGCCACCGGGGCGCCGGTGGTGTCCAGGTAGCTGTACAGGTTGGACTCGTACTCGCGAAGCTTCTCCACCGGCACGTTGTCGAGATAGCCGTTGGTCGCGGCGAACACGATCGCGACCTGCTTCTCGATCGGGAGCGGCTGGTACTGCGGCTGCTTCAGGATTTCCACGAGGCGCTTGCCACGGTTGAGCTGCTTCTGGGTGGCCGGATCCAGGTCGCTGCCGAATTGCGCGAAGGCCGCGAGCTCACGGTACTGCGCGAGGTCCAGCCGCAGCGAACCGGCGACCTGGCGCATCGCCTTGATCTGCGCGGAGCCGCCGACGCGCGACACCGAGTTGCCGACGTTGATCGCCGGACGGATGCCCTGATTGAAGAGGTCCGACTCCAGAAAGATCTGGCCGTCGGTGATCGAAATGACGTTGGTCGGAATGTAGGCCGACAGGTCGCCGGCCTGCGTCTCGATGATCGGCAGCGACGTCAGCGATCCACCGCCCAGCTCCTTCTTGAGCTTGGCGGCGCGTTCCAGCAGCCGTGAGTGGAGATAGAAGACGTCGCCGGGATATGCCTCGCGTCCCGGCGGGCGGCGCAGCAGCAGCGAAATCTCGCGGTACGCCTGCGCGTGTTTGGACAAGTCGTCGTACACGGTCAGCGCGTGACGGCCGGTGTCCCGGAAGTACTCGCCAATCGTGCACGCCGAATACGGGCTGATGTACAGCAGCGGCGCCGGATCGGAAGCGCTCGCCGATACGACGATGGTGTATTCCATCGCGCCGGCCTCTTCGAGCGTCCGCACGACCTGCGCGACCGTGGACTGCTTCTGGCCGATGGCGTTGTAGATACAGATGACGCCGAGGCCCTTCTGATTGATGATCGTGTCCACCGCGACGGCGGTCTTGCCGGTCTGGCGGTCGCCGATGATGAGCTCGCGCTGGCCGCGGCCGATCGGCACCATGCCATCGATGGCCTTGAGGCCCGTCTGCAGCGGCTCTTTGACCGGATTGCGATCCGTGACGCCCGGCGCAAGCCGCTCGATCGGCATGAACTGCTTGGCCGCGATCGGGCCCTTGCCGTCGATCGGCTGGCCGAGCGCGTTGACGACGCGGCCGATCATTTCGTCACCGACCGGCACCGAGATGATGCGGCCGGTCCGTTTGACCTGGTCGCCTTCCTTGATGTCCGCCGAGTGCCCCAGCAGCACCGAACCGACGCTGTCTTCTTCCAGGTTCAGCGCGATGCCGAACAGCCCGTGCGGGAACTCGAGCATCTCGCCCGCCATCGCGCGTTCCACGCCATGGATGCGCGCGATGCCGTCGCCGCAGGAAATGACCGTCCCGACTTCCGCGACGTCAACCGACACGGAGTAATTGCCGATGTGGTCGCGGATGATCTTGGATATCTCTTCGGCTTTGATCTGCATGGGATTCGTGTGCTCGTCGGAGGCTCGCTCTGGCCTGTTTAGTTGCGACTGATTAGTTGTGAGTGGCGGCCGTCAGCGTTTCGCGCATGCGCTCCAGCTGGCGTGTCAGGCTGGCGTCATACACGAAGCTGCCGACCTTCGCGATGACACCGCCGATGATCGACGGATCCACGCGCGCGGTGAGCGTCACGGTCTTGCCCGACGCCCGGCCAAGCGCCTCCGTCAAAGCCGAACGGCTGGCGTCCGACAACGGGACGGCGGTCACGACGTCCGCGCGCATCACGCGGCGCGATTCCATGACCTGTTCGCCGAACGCCGCCGCGACATCCGGCAGCTCGGCCAGTCGATCGCGTTCGGCCAGCATGCCCACCATGCGGCGCACCTCGGCAGGGGCGCCGCCAACAGCATCGACAATAGCCAGGATGATGTCCCTCTTCACGCTCGCGGGAATCGCCGGCGACGCGAGGACGCGGCTCAACTCCTCGTGACCGGTCACGATCGAACCGATCTGCTCGAGACTCTGGGCGGCCGCTTCCGTCGAGCCCGCTTTCTGGGCGACGTCAAACAGCGCCGAGGCATACCGCTGCACCGCGCGATTGCTCACGCGCGGACCCTCGGGGCGGCGGACCGGACTGCGCCGGCCTGAACACGTGTGTGAGCGAAGATTGCCGTCAGCAAAACGTCAATTTATACCATTCGGCCGGTCGGCCCGGCAAGGCTCGACGCGCGCCAAAACCGTTACAAAAGCCGTACGAGCGGCCCGTTTTCACGGCGCGGTCCGCCCACCCGGCCGATGACCGCTGCCGCCGCGCCCGATTCGGCCAGCCGGCGCGAGAATTCCGGGGCAACCTCGGGGCGCATCGCCAGCAGAAGCCCGCCTGACGTCTGCGGGTCCTGACAGAGGAGCTGCCATTCGGGAGAGACCGACGGGTCCGGCTGGAAACCCGTATAGAACTTGAGATTGGCCCGGCCCCCACAGGGCAGAAAATCCTGAGCCAGGGCCAACGCGCCAGGCAGGGCCGGCAGGTCGGTAGCCGTGATCTCGAGGGTCACGCCACTGGCGGACGCCATCTCCGACGCATGACCGGCCAGGCCGAATCCCGTCACGTCGGTGCAGGCGCTGACATCGCCTGCGCCCAACCCTCGGGCCGCGGACGCCGCCGCATCGTTCAGCATCTTCATCGATCGGACCGCGCCCGCCAGGTAGGCGTCGGTCCCCTGTCCAAACCGGCGGGCCCGGACGATGATGCCGGTACCGAGTGGTTTGGTGAGCACGAGCACGTCACCGGTTCGGGCCGTGGCATTCGTGAAAATGCGCGTGGGATCGATCTCGCCGGTGATCGCATAACCGAACTTGATCTCCGGATCGGTCACCGTATGTCCGCCGAGAAGCGCGACGCCGGCAGTCTTGAGCAGGTCGGCGCCGCCGCGGAAGATCTCGCGGATGACATTGGCCGGCGGTCCGTCCTTGGGCAACGCCGTGATGGCGAGCGCCGTGCGGGGCTGGCCGCCCATCGCGTAGACGTCACTCAGGGCGTTGGCCGCGGCGATCTGGCCGAAGTCGTACGGGTCGTCCACGATCGGCGTAAAGAAATCGACGGTCTGGACCAGCGCCGACGTCTCCGTCCATCGATACACGCCTGCATCGTCCGCCGTCCGAAAATCGACGAGGATGCGCGGATCATCCTGTGGCGGCAGCCCGGCCGTCAGCTCCGTCAATAGCGACGCACTGACCTTGCTGGCGCAGCCGGCGCAGTCTGCGTACTCTGTCAAGCGTTTCATTCAATAATCTGGGGGCTTCGCCCCCAGACCCCCGGCTCGCTCTCTC